>NZ_JBFAQK010000004.1:0-240673 GCF_040677245.1 Streptomyces kurssanovii | reverse complement strand
TATTCTGCCTCATATTTTTTATTAATATTCTTGTTTATAGTATTTCCTTAACCTAAGTAGTTCCGATATGTATCAGAGTGCGTAGGTTATAGGAGCCCCTCCTTCATGCAGTCGGTGCCTTCCCCGCTACTTCTCGAACGGACTCCGCACCGGGAAGTACGCCTCCAGGAACGGCGTGATCAGGTCCTTCTGACCCGTCACGTCCTGCTCGGTCGAGACCGTGTCGTTGACGCAGAACACCGTCTTGTCGCGGTTGGCGAGCAGCCGCCCCAGCCGGGCCTCCGTCCACGGGTGCGTCAGGTCCAGGTAGCTGTACGGCAGCTTCGACGGCACCGCCCGCTGCGTGTGGAAGGCGTAGTAGTGGTGCAGCGACGACGCGATGGAGATGTCGTCTATGCTCCGGAACCGGCTGGCCTCCGTGCGGCGGTACTGCGCCTCGAACTCGGACTCGATCTCGGTGAGCACGCTGCGGCGCAGCGCGTGCGGCATGTGCTTCATCTTCTGCACGAGCACAGCGCCGTAGCGTTCCTCGATCAGCCGGCGGTTGTTCTTGCCCGCTGCCGCGACCGGCGGGTCGTCGGCGGTCCGCTCACCGAGCGGCACCAGCGCCGGGGAGGGGAAGAACTTGGTGAGGCCGTTGGAGAGGAAGAAGTCCTGCGGCGTCACCTCGCTGCCGAGCATCACGTCGTCGTTGAAGTAGAGGAAGTGCTCGGCCAGACCGTCGATGTGGTGCAGCTGGCTCTCGATGGCGTGCGAGTTGAACGTGGGCAGCAGGTTCGGGTGGCGGAAGATCTCCTTGTGGCTGACCACCTTCAGGCCCGGCACCTCGGTGTTCAGCCAGTCCGGGGTCTGGTCGTCCGTCACCAGGTAGATGTTGCGCACCCACGGCGCGTACATGTGCAGCGAGCGCAGGGAGAAGCGCAGTTCGTCGCGGCTCAGGTAGCGCGCGGCGTTGGCCGCCTCCGCGTGGTAGCCCTCACCGGAGAACTCGGCCCGGCGTCGCAGCCAGGCGGGGTCGGCGCCGTCCACCCAGGTGTACACGACGTCGACGGGGAAGGTGACCGTGTCGGTGGGGACGACGGCCAGCTCGGCCCGTGTGGGCACCTGCGCCGCGTCGGCGGCCTCACGGGGCGCGAGGTCGGTGAAGTACGCCTCGGACACGGTGACGGTCTCGCCCTGGAGCGGCAGTGCAGCGGCGAGCTTCCCGGGCCGCGGGGCCGTCAGCAGGCCCTCCTCCTCGTGCCAGAACTCGATGTCGCAGCCGTACTCGGCGCCGAGCTTCAACTGGCGGGTGGGGTCGGTGCGGTACCACGTGACGCGAACGATCTCCGCGTCCCGCAGCCGACGCCATGTCGAGGCCTCGTAGCCGGGCAGCGAACTGCGGGGAGCCGGGCCGTTGCCCTGGACCTCGGCGGCGTAGCCGGGCTCGTCACGGCAGGCCGCGGCGAGCGCCTTCAGCACCTCCGCGCGGTCCTCGACGCGAACGGCCACCGCGGACGCGCGGTCCGAACGGCCCCGTACACAGAAGTGCTCGATGCCGGCCCCGGCCAGCACCCGCAGCACGGCGGAGAGATTGTCCCGGCGGGCCTGCAGCGGAGTCGTCCCCACCGCCACCAGCGCGACCTTGAGTTCCTGGCCGACGGAGATCACGGCGCGGTCGGGTCCTGAGGCAAGGGCCTCGTAACGCCGGGCCACGCGGCCGGCACGGATACGCTCCGCGACGGCGGTGCCATTGGCTATACGCGTCTTCAGACGGCGACGCACATCGGCATCGACCTGCGAGACGATCGCCCGCCGCACACTCTCCGGTACGGCTCGGCGGTAGACCCCAAGCAGCCGGGGTGCCTCGGGATTTCGCACTGCGGGCGACTCCTTGAACGTAATCGTAAGGAACGGTGAACACCTTCAGTATGACCGGTGTTCCCTACCCACCGGGCCGCCGGGCGCGGTATCCCGCCACCGTGGCCGGACCTGGTCACACGCCCGTGCGAACCGCTCGCAAGGGCGGGAGAACGACCGGCGCGCGGAGTTGCCACGCGCCCTCCAGGAGCCGGGCCCGCACTCGGCGGCCGGGCCCGTGACCACGGGCCCCGGCCGCCGAGTCGGTGCGGCCCGGTCGTCCGGCACCGATCGGTGCCGGCGCCGGCCTCACCCTGCGCCTGGAGGATCGGAACCAGCGGCTCAGAAGGGGTCGAAGCCCTCGAACTCCTTCTGCGCCTCGTCCCGCTCGGCGTCGCGGTCACGCCGCCGCTGCGCGGCCGGACGCGGCGCCTCGAGGCGGTGGTCCTCGCCACGGCGGCCGAGCATCTCCGCACCCGCCATCATCGTCGGCTCCCAGTCGAAGACGACCGCGTTGTCCTCGGGGCCGATGGCCACGCCGTCACCGGCGCGGGCACCCGCCTTCATCAACTGGTCCTCGACACCGAGGCGGTTGAGGCGGTCGGCCAGGTAGCCGACGGCCTCGTCGTTGTTGAAGTCCGTCTGGCGCACCCAGCGCTCCGGCTTCTCGCCGCGCACCCGGAAGAGACCGTCCTCCTCCTGCCGGACGGTGAAGCCCGCGTCGTCGACCGCCTTCGGGCGGATCACGATCCGGGTCGCCTCCTCCACGGGCTTGGCGGCCCGCGCCTCCGCGATGATCTCGGCCAGCGCGAAGGAGAGCTCCTTGAGGCCCTTGTGCGCCACCGCCGACACCTCGAACACGCGGTAGCCGCGCGCCTCGAGGTCGGGGCGGATCATGTCGGCGAGGTCCTGACCGTCGGGGATGTCGACCTTGTTGAGGACGACGATCCGCGGCCGGTCCTCGAGGCCGCCGTACTGCCGCAGCTCCTCCTCGATGACGTCGAGGTCGGAGACCGGGTCACGGTCGGACTCCAGCGTCGCCGTGTCCAGGACGTGCACGAGCACCGAGCAGCGCTCGACGTGGCGCAGGAACTCCAGGCCCAGACCGCGGCCCTGGCTGGCGCCCGGGATCAGTCCGGGGACGTCCGCGATGGTGTACACGGTCGAACCCGCGGTGACCACGCCCAGGTTGGGCACGAGGGTGGTGAAGGGGTAGTCCGCGATCTTCGGCTTGGCGGCGCTGAGCACGGAGATCAGCGACGACTTGCCGGCGCTCGGGTAGCCCACGAGCGCCACGTCGGCGACCGTCTTGAGCTCCAGCACGATGTCCCCGGTCTGACCCGGGACACCCAGCAGCGCGAAGCCGGGGGCCTTGCGGCGCGCGGACGCGAGCGCCGCGTTGCCGAGGCCGCCACGGCCGCCCTCGGCGGCCACGAAGGTCGTGCCCTGGCCCACCAGGTCGGCGAGGACGTTGCCCTCCTTGTCGAGGACGACGGTGCCGTCCGGGACCGGCAGGACCAGGTCCTGGCCGTCCTTGCCGGAGCGGTTGCCGCCCTCACCGGGCTTGCCGTTGGTGGCCTTGCGGTGCGGACTGTGGTGGTAGTCGAGCAGCGTGGTGACGGACTGGTCGACGACCAGGATCACGTCCCCGCCACGGCCGCCGTTACCGCCGTCCGGTCCCCCGAGCGGCTTGAACTTCTCCCGGTGTACGGAGGCGCAGCCGTGGCCTCCGTTACCCGCGGCGACGTGCAGCTCGACGCGGTCCACGAAGGTGGTCATGGATGTGCCTCCAGTGATGACGTGTGACGTACGTACGTAAATGTCTGTCTCTCAACACACGAAAGGCGGACCCGCTTCCCGTACGGGAAGTGAGGTCCGCCCCTCGTGAAGGATTCCGGTCAGGCGACCGGAACGATGTTCACGACCTTGCGGCCACGGTGGGTACCGAACTCCACCGCACCCGGCTGCAGCGCGAACAGCGTGTCGTCGCCGCCGCGGCCGACGCCGGCGCCGGGGTGGAAGTGGGTGCCGCGCTGGCGGACCAGGATCTCACCGGCGAGCACGACCTGACCGCCGAAGCGCTTCACGCCGAGCCGCTGGGCATTGGAGTCGCGACCGTTCCGGGTGGACGATGCGCCCTTCTTGTGTGCCATCTCTCCTCAGTCCCTTACTTCGCAGCCGTGGGGATGCCGGTGACCTTGATCGCCGTGTACTGCTGACGGTGACCCTGGCGGCGGCGGTAGCCGGTCTTGTTCTTGTAGCGAAGGATGTCGATCTTCGCGCCCTTGTGGTGGTCCACGACCTCGGCCGTGACCTTGATACCGGCCAGCACCCACGGGTCGCTGGTCACGGCGTCGCCGTCGACAACGAGCAGGGTCGAGAGCTCGACCGTGTCGCCAACATTGGCAGTGGAAATCTTGTCAACCTCAACGATGTCGCCGACAGCAACCTTGTGCTGGCGACCACCGCTGCGCACGATGGCGTACACGCGGATCTCTCTCTCGCTCGAACGAAACTCCTGATGCCAGCCGCTCGCACGGGCCTGGGGCCCGTGACAGTCCGGATTGGACGAGCGGCCTCTCCCGGTGGGCCGGGAGGGAGGTGCTCAGGAGTGGACGTGTAAGGAAACACGCCGAGGGTCAAGGTTACGGGCCGCCGCCCGGAGGGTCAAACCGGCCCCCCGCCTCCGACTCCCAGGCGCCCACCGACCGCGATGGCGGTCCCGCCGCGTGCGGTGTGCGCAGCACGTGCGAACGCGCACGGACGGCTGCCCCATCCCGTGCCGGGCTCCGGCCGCCCGGCTCCCGCGTCGGGCGGCGGCCCGCCGCGTGCGGTGTGCGCATCCGGTGCGGACGCCGCACGGTCCGGGCCACGCCCTATGCCGGGCGTCGCCGCCGGGCTCCCCCGCCCGATGGCGGTCCCACCGCCCACGGGTGTGCGCAGCACGTACGAACGCGCACAGGCCGGCCAGCCCCGTGCCGGGCTTCGCCGCCCGGCTGCCGCGTCGCGTGACCGTCCGCGGCGTGCGATGCGCCCGCCCCGCGAGGAACGCCGCCACGATCCCACCGCGTGCGGTGTGCACAGCGTGCGAACGCGCACGGGCCACGCCCCGCGCCGGGCTCCGCCGCCCGGCTCCCGCGTCGCGTGACGGCCCGCCGCGTGCGGTGTGTGCATCCCGTGCGGAACGCCGCACGATCCCGCCGCCCACGGTGTGCGCAGCACGTGCGAACGCGCACGAGCCGGGCCACGGCCCGTGCGGGGCTCCGGCGCACCCGCGTCGGGTGGCGGCCCGCCGCCCGCGGTGTGCACGGCCTTACGCCGGACGAGCCGAGTCACGCCCCGTGCCGGGCCCCGCCGCCCGCGGTGGGCCGGCCCGTGCCGGGATGTCGGCCGGCGGCGGAACGCCGCAGGGCCGGGGAACGGCGGTGGGCCCCCCTCCGCGCAGGAGAGGGGCCCACCGCCGTACTACGGGTGCCGTGTGACCGGCTACGCCTCCGTCGTGTCCGACGAGACGCCGGGCGCCGGCGTCTGCTCGGCGGCGACGGTCTTCTTCGAGGCCTTCTTCGCCGTCGTCTTCTTCGCAGCCGTCTTCTTGGCCGTGGTGGTCTTCTTGGCGGCCGCCTTCTTCGCCGTGGCCTTCTTGGCGGTCTTGCGGGCCGCCTTCTTGGCCGCCGGCGCCTCGGCTCCGGCCTCCTCCTGCAGGGCCGGCTCGGGCTCGGCCGCCGCCTCGGGCTCCGCGGCCTTGGGCTCCGTGGCGACCACGACGACCGCGGCCTCCTCGGCGCCCGACGGCGAACCCGCGGGAGCCGTGACCTTGCGGGTCACCCGGCGGCGGGCACGCGGCGGAGCCGCGGACGGCGCCTCCTCCACGACCGGGGCGGGAGCGGCCGGGGCCGCCTCCGGCTCGGCCGGGGCCGGTGCGGCCGGAACGGTCGTCTCCACGACGGTCGGCTCCGACGTCACGGGCGGGCCCGCGGGAGCGGACGCCTTCCGCGTGGCACGGCGCCGGGTACGGCCCGCGGGGGCCGCCTCCTCCACCGGCGCCACGGCGGGCGCGGCCTCCGCGGCGGCGGGCGCCGCAGGGGCCTCCGGCTCGGACACGGGCTCCGCCACAGGCTCGGCGGCCTTCGGCGCGCCGGCCGGGGCCGACACCTTGCGGGTCGCGCGGCGACGGCCACGGCCGCGCGTGGCTGCCGCTTCGGCCTCCGCCGCGCTGCTGTACAGCTCCTCGTCCGGTACGAACTCGGGCTCCGCGAGCGCCACGGGTGCCGCGGCCTCGGCGGCGACCTCCGCCTCCGTCTCGACCTCGGCCTCGGCCTCGGCCGCTTCCGGCCGGCCCTCGATCTCCTGCGCGGCACCACGGCCACGCTTCTTCGAGCGCTTCCCGCCACCGCCGCCGCCCACGGACGTCGGCTGCTCCATGTGCACGATCACGCCACGGCCGTTGCAGTGGACACAGGTCTCGGAGAACGACTCCAGCAGGCCCTGGCCGACCCGCTTACGGGTCATCTGGACGAGGCCCAGCGAGGTCACCTCGGCCACCTGGTGCTTGGTCCGGTCACGGCCCAGGCACTCCAGGAGCCGCCGCATGACCAGGTCGCGGTTGGACTCGAGCACCATGTCGATGAAGTCGACGACGACGATGCCGCCCAGGTCGCGCAGCCGCAGCTGGCGCACGATCTCCTCGGCCGCCTCCAGGTTGTTCCTGGTGACGGTCTCCTCGAGGTTGCCGCCCTGACCGGTGAACTTCCCGGTGTTGACGTCGACCACGATCATGGCCTCGGTCTTGTCGATCACCAGCGAGCCGCCGCTGGGCAGCCAGACCTTGCGGTCCAGCGCCTTCATCAGCTGCTCGTCGATCCGGTGCACCGCGAAGACGTCGGTCTCGCTGGTCCAGCGCTGCAGCCGGTCGACCAGGTCGGGCGCCACGTGCGAGACGTAGCCGTGGATGGTGTCCCACGCCTCGTCGCCGCTGACGACGACCTTGGAGAAGTCCTCGTTGAAGATGTCGCGGACGACCCGGACGGTCATGTCCGGCTCGCCGTAGAGCAGCGTCGGCGCGTTGCCGCTCTTCGCCTTCTTCTGGATGTCCTCCCACTGCGCCTGGAGACGCTCGACGTCACGGCGCAGCTCGTCCTCGCTCGCACCCTCGGCGGCGGTGCGCACGATCACGCCCGCGTCCTCGGGGACGATCTTCTTGAGGATCGTCTTCAGACGCGCGCGCTCGGTGTCGGGCAGCTTGCGGCTGATACCGGTCATCGAGCCCTCGGGCACGTAGACCAGGTAACGGCCCGGCAGGGACACCTGGCTGGTGAGCCGGGCGCCCTTGTGGCCGATCGGGTCCTTGGTCACCTGGACGAGGACCGACTGACCGGACTTGAGGGCGGCCTCGATACGGCGGGGGCCGCCCGACATGCCGAGGGACTCGAAGTTCACCTCACCGGCGTACAGGACCGCGTTGCGGCCCTTGCCGATGTCGACGAACGCGGCCTCCATCGACGGCAGCACGTTCTGGACCTTGCCCAGGTAGACGTTGCCGACGTAGCTGGTGGCCTGCTCCTTGTTGACGTAGTGCTCGACGAGCACGTTGTCCTCGAGGACGCCGATCTGGGTGCGCTCGCCGCTCTGGCGGACGACCATCACCCGCTCGACGGCCTCGCGGCGCGCCAGGAACTCCGCCTCGGTGATGATCGGCACCCGGCGGCGGCCCTGCTCGCGGCCCTCACGACGGCGCTGCTTCTTCGCCTCGAGACGCGTCGAGCCCTTGATGGACTGGACCTCGTCGCTCGGCTCCTCCTTCTTGCGGGGCTCACGGACCTTGACGACCGTGCGCTCCGGGTCGTCGGTGACCGCTTCGGCCTCCGTGGCACCGTCACCGCTGCGACGGCGACGACGGCGACGACGACGGCTGCTGCTCGTGCCGGCGGCGGAAGGCGTCTCCGTGTCGGTCTCGTCCTCCTCGTCGCCCTCGTCCTGGGCCTCCTCCGCCTCGGCGTCCGCGTCCTCGGCCCGCTCGTCCGCGGACTCGTCCGCGTCGGGGGCCTCTCCACGGCGACGGCGGCGGCCGCCACGACGGCGGCGGCGCGACGGGCGGTCCTCGTACTCGTCCTGCTCCTCGGCCTCGGCGGCTTCCGCCTCCTCGGGCTCCGCCTCGTCCTCGGCCGGTGCGGCCTCGGCGGCGACGGGCTCGGCGACGGGCGCCTCCACGGGCTCCGCGGGCTCTCCACGACGGCGGCGGCGACGGCGGCCGGCCGGCTCGGGGGCCGCGGTCTCCGCCGCGGGCGTCACCGCGGTCTCCTCTTCCTCTTCCGGCTCGGGGCCGGTCGTCGCGGCGGCGGCCGCCGCGGCTGCCGTCTCCGGGGTCTGGAACATCGGCTCGGTGAAGACCGGGGCCTGGAAGGTGGGTACGGCCGGGCGCTGGCCGCGGCGGCCGCGAGCGGGCTCCTCCTCCGCGGCCTGCTCCGCCTTGGCGGCAGGCTGCGAGGTGAACTGGGGCGACACCGCGCGGCGGCGCGAGCGGCCGCGGGTGGCGGCCTTCTCGGCTGCCGCGACCTCCGCCTCACCGGCGGCGATCTGGGAGACGGCGCTCTCGGGCAGGCTCTCGCCGGCCTCCGTGATCTCCTCGCCGGCGGTCTGCGGAGCGCCGGCGGGGGCGGTCTCCTTCCGGGTGGCACGGCGACGGCCGCGCGGCGCGGACGCCTCGGCCCCGGCCGGCTCGCCCTCTTCCACGGTCCCGGTCCTGGGCGCACCGGCGGGCGCGGACGCACGGCGGCGGGTACGCCGGGAGGCGGGAGCCTCCTCGGGGGCCTCGACCGCTGCCGCCTCGTTTTCCTCGGCCACGGTGGTCTCCTCCTCGTCGGCCTCGGCGTCCGGGACGACGGACCCGGCCGGCGTCTCGACGGCCTTCGGCGCGCCGGCGGGCGCGGAGGCACGGCGGCGGGTGCGCCGGGGGGCGACGGACTCCGCCTCGGCGGCCGGCGCCTCCGCTGCGGCAACGGGCTCCGGCTGCGCGGTCTCACCGGTCAGCGGCTCGGCGGGCTGCGGCGCACCGGCGGGCGCGGTGGCCTTACGGGTGGCGCGGCGACGGGCACGCGGCGCGGGCTCCGCGGTCTCCGGCGTGGCCTGCTCGGCCGCCTCCGCGGGAGCCGGCTGCGCGGCGCTGCCGGCCTCGGCGGCCGGTGCCGCTTCGGCGGCGGCCGGCGCACCGGCCGGAGCGGAGGCGCGGCGGCGGGTGCGACGCGGCGCGGGGGCCTCGTCGGCGACCGGCTCCGCGGCTTCCGCGGTGACGTCGGGCTCCACGGCCTCGGCGGCCTGCGGCGCACCGGCAGGTGCGGTCGCCTTGCGGGTGGCACGACGACGCGCGGGCCGCGTGGCGGCAGCGTCCTCGGCGGGCCCGTCGGCGACGGCCGTCTCCGGCTCGGTGACCTCGGCGGCCTGCGGCGCACCGGCGGGCGCGGTGGCCTTACGGGTGGCACGGCGGCGGGTGCGGGGCGCCGCTTCCTCGGCCTCGCCACCGGCGGTGGCGTCGGCCTCGGCGGGCTCCGCGGTCTGCGGCGAACCGGCCGGGGCCGTCGCCTTGCGGGTGGCACGGCGGCGCGCCCGCGGTTCGTCGGTCACGGCCTTGGCTACCTGCGCGGCCTCCGCGGCACCGGCGTCGGCAGGCGACTCTTCGCCGGCCTCGCCGGATCCGCCCACCACGGCGCCCACCGCGGCCACGGCCGGGATGACGGCCTCGGCGGCCTGCGCCTGCGCGGCGGCGGACTCCGCCGCCTTCGGGGCTCCGGCGGGACGCGACGCCGCGCGGCGCCTGCGGCGCGGCGGCAGCGTGTCGCTGGGGCTGTTGTTGTTGTCTTCGTTCTCGTTGTTTCCGGCGGTGCCGGTTTCGTTCGACTCGAGCATGCGGGCGGTTCTCCCGTCACGCTCCCGGGCGCCGCGCCTGTATCCGGTCCGGCCGCGGCCCGCGTGATGTGCGCGGTGCCGCCGTCCGGGGCGCGGGCGCCGCACGGGAGCTGATGTCTGGCTCGCCGGTTCCGTACGCGATGTACGCACGGCCTGGCGAAAGTCTTCTGTGTCAGCGCGCGGCCCGACCCAGGTGGCTCCCGAGTGCAAGAGCCGCGCTACGACGACCGTCCTTACGCGGCGGGACCTTCCGGCGCCGTCGCAGAGGCGGTCCCGGCGGCCGTGGGTGGAGCGGCCGGAGCTGCCTCGCGGTCGGGCGCGAGCGGGTCGGTCACCGTGCCGGACTCCTCGTCGAAGAGCCCCTGCGCCAGCCTGGTCACCGCTGCGGGGACCGGCGGCGCCAGGTCGGCCACAGCTCGGAGACCGGACAGGACGTCGTCGGGTCGCACGGCAGGTGTCACGTGCCGAACAACCAGGCGCAGTATCGCACAGGGCGTGTCCCCGGTCCTATCGGACGCCTCGAGTGCCGCGACGGCGCCCCGGGCGTCGAACGTGCGCATGCCGCTCTTCGTCTTCCGCCGGACCTCGACGGTCTCGGCGGCGAGGAAGGCGGCCACGGCGTTCTCCGCGGCCCCGGGCTCGACACCGTCCAGGCGCAGCTCCCACACGGAGGCGGTGAGCCGGTCGGCGAGGCCCGAGGTGCGGGCCTCGACGGCGTCGATGATGTCCAGCCCGTCCGGCAGCGACTCGTCGAGCAGCTCGCGCAGCTTGTCCGGGTCGCGGTGGTCGGTGAGGGCGATCTCCAGGAACTCGGCCTCGCTGCCCGTGCCGGTGGGTGCGGCATTGGCGTACGACACCTTCGGGTGCGGGGTGAAGCCCGCCGAGTACGCCATGGGCACCTCGGCGCGCCGCAGCGCCCGCTCGAACGCACGCTGGAAGTCACGGTGGCTGGTGAACCGGAGGCGGCCGCGCTTGGTGTAGCGCAGTCGGATGCGCTGCACCGCAGGTGCGGGCGGCGGGCCTTCGGGCTGTCGCTTGCCCAGTGGTTCTTCTCCTCGGTGTGGAGCGGGCGCGGGTGGCGCGCCGCCCTCAAGGTGCGGGGTGCTCCCCGGGGGCCGACCGGTTCACCCCTGCTTGTGCAGGGAGATCTCGGGTTCGGCCGCCACGCCGGGAACGGTCTGTGTTTGTTGTCTGCCACCCAGGTTACGCGCCTGACCCGCCGTACCCACCACGGGCCGCGGCTCGCGGGGCGTGCCGATCAGCGCACGCCAGGCGTCGCGCCGTGCCTGACGTACGGTTTCGCGCGCCGACGCGAGCGCCGCCCTGGTCGCGCGACCCGCCTGTACGGCGGCCCTGGCGGCCGGACGCCACACGGCATCGCGCACGAAGTGCCCGACCGGCGTGCACACGCCGCGGTAGAACCAGCTCGCCGGGCGGCCCACCAGGTTCCACGCGAGCCACTTCAGGCCACGGCCGACCGCACGCGAGATGTGGCCGGCGATCCGCCAGGCCACGGCGAGCGCCGCCGCGAGCTCACGGCCGACGGGGGCGAGGACGTACCGGTACAGCCACACCACGGGGACCACCAGCAGCGTCCGCACCAGCCATGCGAAGCCCCGGCCGAGGGCGCGCAGGAGCCAGGCGATGCCGTGCCCGAGCGGGGTCAGGAGCTGCCGGTACACCCACACCACGGGCACCACCAGCCCGTACGTCACCACCGGCACGACCACGTACCGCCACAGCGCCACCCACGGCCAGTAGAACAACGCCTTGCCGAGCCAGGTCAGCACGGCCGCGATCCCGTGGCCGAGCGGGGTGAGGAGCGTGCGACCGATCCACCGCGCCGGGGCGAGGAGCAGGTGCTCCACGAGCCAGGCGATGCCGTGCCCGAGCGGGGTCAGCAGTTGCCGGTACACCCACACCACGGGCACCACCAGCCCGTACGTCACCACCGGCACGACCACGTACCGCCACAGCGCCACCCACGGCCAGTAGAACAACGCCTTGAAGACGGCGGTGGCCACCCACCCCACGGCACGCGCCACGGGGATGAGCACCGTCTCGAAGATCCAGGCCAGCGCCCGGCCGAGCGGCCTCAGCAGCACCCGCTCGAGGGCACGGCCGCAGATCACGAGGACGTCCCACACCATCCGGACCGGGACGACGACGAGCACCACGACGACGCGCACCGGTATCCGCACGAACTGGGCGAGGCAGCCGTCGCCCGGCTCGTAGTCCTTCGGCGCCTGGTGGGCGCCGTGGCGACGGGGCGCGGTGGTGGGCGGCGGCTTTTCCAAGTCCATGTCAGGGATGACGCATCACAGGCCCGTTCGGATCCCGTACCTGGGCTTTTCCTCGTCGGGCTGCGGCATCGGCCCACGGTCGCGAAACGTAAGAAGGCCCGGCCGCGGGTTTCCCCGCGCCGGGCCCTCCCCCGAGCTGTGCTACTTGACGACGGTCAGCGGAAGCAGCTTCTTGCCCGTCGGACCGATCTGGATGTGCGTGTCCATCTGCGGGCACACGCCGCAGTCGAAGCACGGCGTCCAGCGGCAGTCCTCGACCTCGGTCTCGTCGAGGGCGTCCTGCCAGTCCTCCCAGAGCCAGTCCTTGTCGAGACCGGAGTCGAGGTGGTCCCAGGGCAGGACCTCCTCGTACGTGCGCTCACGGGTGGTGTACCAGTCGACGTCGACGCCGAAGTCGGGCAGCGTCTTCTCGGCGCACGCCATCCAGCGGTCGTACGAGAAGTGCTCGCGCCAGCCGTCGAAGCGGCCGCCGTCCTCGTACACGGCGCGGATGACCGCGCCGACGCGGCGGTCACCGCGCGAGAGCAGGCCCTCGACGATGCCGGGCTTGCCGTCGTGGTACCGGAAGCCGATCGAGCGGCCGTACTTCTTGTCGCCGCGGATCTTGTCGCGGAGCTTCTCCAGACGCGCGTCCGTCTCCTCCGCGCTCAGCTGCGGCGCCCACTGGAACGGCGTGTGCGGCTTGGGCACGAAACCGCCGATGGACACGGTGCAGCGGATGTCGTTCTGCCCGGAGACCTTGCGGCCCTCGGCGATGACCTTGACCGCCATGTCACCGATCTGGAGGACGTCCTCGTCGGTCTCCGTCGGCAGGCCGCACATGAAGTACAGCTTCACCTGACGCCAGCCGTTGCCGTACGCCGTGGAGACCGTACGGATCAGGTCCTCCTCCGAGACCATCTTGTTGATGACCTTGCGCATGCGCTCGGAGCCGCCCTCGGGGGCGAAGGTCAGACCGGACCTGCGGCCGTTCCTGGTCAGCTCGTTGGCGAGGTCGACGTTGAACGCGTCGACGCGGGTCGACGGCAGCGAGAGGCCGATCTTGTCCTCTTCGTACCGGTCCGCGAGGCCCTTCGCGATGTCGCCGATCTCGCTGTGGTCCGCCGAGGACAGCGACAGCAGACCGACCTCCTCGAAGCCGGTCGCCTTGAGACCCTTCTCGACCATGTCGCCGATGCCGGTGATGCTTCGCTCCCGTACGGGGCGCGTGATCATGCCGGCCTGGCAGAAGCGGCAGCCGCGGGTGCAGCCGCGGAAGATCTCGACGGACATCCGCTCGTGGACGGTCTCGGCGAGCGGGACCAGCGGCTGCTTCGGGTAGGGCCACTCGTCGAGGTCCATGACGGTGTGCTTGGACACCCGCCACGGCACACCCGACCTGTTGGGGACCACACGGCCGATGCGGCCGTCGGGCAGGTACTCGACGTCGTAGAAGCGCGGCACGTACACATTGCCGGTCTTCGCGAGACGGAAGAGGACCTCCTCGCGCCCGCCCGGGCGGCCCTCGGCCTTCCAGGCGCGGATGATCGCGGTCATGTCGAGCACGGCCTGCTCGCCGTCGCCGATGACCGCGCAGTCGATGAAGTCCGCGATCGGCTCGGGGTTGAACGCCGCGTGCCCGCCGGCCAGCACGATCGGGTGGTCCACCGTGCGGTCCTTGGACTCCAGCGGGATACCCGCGAGGTCGAGGGCGGTGAGCATGTTGGTGTAGCCGAGCTCCGTCGAGAAGCTCAGCCCGAAGACGTCGAACGCGCCGACGGGCCGGTGGCTGTCCACCGTGAACTGCGGGACCTTGTGCTCGCGCATCAGCTCCTCGAGGTCCGGCCAGACGCTGTACGTGCGCTCGGCCAGCACGCCCTCGCGCTCGTTCAGCACCTCGTAGAGGATCATGACGCCCTGGTTGGGCAGACCGACCTCGTAGGCGTCCGGGTACATGAGCGCCCAGCGGACGTCGCAGGACTCCCAGGGCTTGACGGTGGAGTTCAGCTCACCGCCGACGTACTGGATGGGCTTCTGCACATGCGGGAGCAGCGCTTCGAGCTGTGGGAAGACCGACTCGGCAGACATGGAAACCTTCGTGGGCTGGCAAGGGGGCGACTCTCAAGCGTACCCGCCCGCTCAGCGGCCGAGCGCCGCCCGGATCCGGGGGGCCGACGCCTCGGCCCACACCCCGGGCAGCTCGGCCTCCCTCGCCTCGGCGCGGGCCTCCTCCCGCCCGTACAGCAGTCCCCAGACGAAGGTGGTCTCCCCCGCCGCGTGCGCCCGGACCGCGAGGTCGCGCAGCGCCTCCCGTGCGACGACGCTGTCCTGGTGGTCGCCGAGCACGGTCTGCACGGCCTTCATGCGCTTCCCGAACCGCTTCGCGGCCTTGCCGAGCGCGGGCCTCGCGACCTCGGCCGCGTACCGCGCGCGTTTGGCCGCCTTGCGGGCGTCGTGCAGGGCGTGGTCCCGCTCCTCCCCCTCCGGCAGCGACAGGGCCCGCTCCATGCGGGCGGCCAGCCGGTCGTACTCCCTCAGCACGGCCTTGGGGAGTACGTCCCCGGGCGCTCCGGCGGCCGCCTTCAGCAGCGGCGGGTGTGCGCACAGCGCGTCCAGCGCGTCGAGCAGGGCGAGATAGCGGTCGCTGTCGAGCGCGGCGATCACCGTCCTCCGCGCGTCGGCGGCGCCGGCCACGGCCCACGCGGCCAGCCGTGCGTCCACCGGGCCGAGGAGGAGCGTCACGGGCACGGCGTCGGCGCGCTCGGCCAGCCGTTCCGCGAGCACCTCCTGGTCACGCGCGACGCCCAGCTCCCCGGCGAGCCACTTGAGCTCGTCGATCAGGGGCCCTGTGACATCGCGGTCGACGACCTTCCGGTAACTCCGCAGGGCGCTGCGCAGCCGCCGGGTGGCGACCCGCATCTGATGCACGGCGTCGGGCAGGTCGCGGCGCACGCCGGGATCGTGGGCGACGACCGCGGCGACCTCCTTCTCCAGATAGGCGAGAACGTGATCGCCCGCCGTCCGGGTCTCGCCCCGCCCCTGGCGCTCCGCAGGGCCGCCCCCGGTCTCCGTCAGTGCCCTGGCCAGCTTGGACGGCGCGGCGGCCGTGTGGACGCCGGCCTTCCTGAGCTTCTTGTCGACGGCGTCGAGGAACGCCGGGTCTCCGCCGTCGGCCAGCTCCACCTCGATCTCGTCCCACTGAGCGGTCCCCTCGCCACCATGGAGGCGCTCCGCGACGACGGCGTCCCGGCTGAGCTCCGCGAGGAGGGCGCCGTCGGCGTCGACGAGGTGCTGTACGTCCCGCGAGGACAGCAGCCGCACCACGGGCACGAGTTCCCGGCCCCGCGTGTACGCCCGCGCGAGGCCGGCCAGTTCCTCCGGCACCCCGTCGGACAGGGGCGCGGCGATCTCGTCCCGCACGCCGGGGGCCACGGGCAGCTTGAGATGCCATCCCGCATCGGCGCCTCCGGTTCTGCGCCGCAGCGTGACGGACGAGGCTGCCAGCCTGAGATCGGCGGTGTCGTAGTAGACGGCATCCAACTCGGCCACGCCCTTCCCTACGACCCCGGCCACACTGGGCACCTTGGTCAGGTCGGGCAGCGGGATGTCGGGGGTGGCTTCGTACTTCCGCTCGATCTCGCGCTTGGTGTCCGCCATGCCATCGAATCTAGCCGCGCGGCCGCCGTTCGGGCAGGCCGCGCGCCTCCCCGCAACCGGACGCTCCGCCCCCGGCCCCGCGCCACGGTCACGTGCCGACGCCCGCGCTTCCCGAACCGGGCCCCGCGCCCCCCGAGGCCGCCCGTGCGCGGGCCGACGCCGCTGCGCGGAGCCTTCCCCCACCCCGCCCCTTCCCGAAACCGGGGCAAGCCCCGGACCCCACGGGGGCTATCGCCCCCTACACCCCTGGGACGGCAGCTTCGCGGCGCGAGGCACCCAAGGGGCCTCGGCCGGACGCCTCCCCGCGAGCCCATGGAGCGACCACCGGCCGGGACGGGCGGCACCGGACGTCAGGGGGGCGGGGTCGTAGGAGGGTGGTGTCCGGAAGTAAAGCGTCGCAACTCGCGCGCAGCGCGGTGAGGACAGCCATTCCGGACACCCCCTCCGGAGGCCCCGACCACCGGCACCCACCACCGGCGCAGCCATGCCCCAGGGGCGCAACGAAACAGGGGCCGAGCCATGCGACGCGGCCGTGGGTCGAGGCGCACTCTGACATCAGCGAAGCCCCGGGTCACCGGGGCCAGCCCTTGGACCGGCCACGCCCACAAGCGTCGGCGGCCCGCCCGGACAACGCCGCACCCGCGGCAGGAGCCGGGCCGGACGCCCCTGCCCCACAAGGGGCGCCACGCCCCTGAGGCCGGAGCGCACCCGAGAGCGCCGCGCACGCGGACCGGGCCGGACCCGGTCGGGTCAGCGGCCCCGAGGACCGCCACACCACGAGCTTGGGTCAGCGGCCACCCCGGGCTGATGCCACGCAACGCGGTCAGGCCGGGCCACCGGGCCGGCCCGGTCGGGCCGGTGGCCCCGGGGGGCGGCGCGCCCCCGGGTCGGGTGCGCCGCCCGCTCAAGGGCTACGCACTTATGGGGCGTTGCACCCGGATCGACTGCAGCAACCCGATCGCGATCCACACCGCGAACATCGACGTGCCTCCGTACGACACGAACGGCAGCGGCAGGCCCGCGACCGGCATGATGCCCATCGCCATGCCGATGTTCTCGAACGACTGGAAGGCGAACCAGGCGATTATCCCGGCGGCCACGATCGTGCCGTAGAGCTCGGTCGTCTCGCGGGCGATCCGGCAGGCGCGCCACAGCACGACGCCGAGCAGTACGAGGATCAGCCCGGCGCCGAGGAAACCGAGTTCCTCGCCGGCGACGGTGAAGATGAAGTCGGTCTGCTGTTCGGGCACGAACTGGCCGCTGGTCTGGTGGCCGTTGAAGAGCCCTTCGCCGTACAGCCCGCCGGAACCGATCGCGATGCGCGCCTGGTTGGTGTTGTAGCCGACGCCGGCCGGGTCGAGTTCGGGGTTGGCGAAGGCGGCGAAGCGGTTGAGCTGGTACTCGTCGAGCAGCCCGAGCGCCGTGACGGCGATCGCGCCGGCCGCCCCGGCGCCGATGAGGCCGAAGACCCAGCGGTTGGACGCGCCGGAGGCGAGCAGCACGCCGAGGACGATGACCACCATGACCATGACCGAGCCGAGGTCCGGCATCAGCATGACGATGATCATCGGCAGGACGGCGAGTCCCAGCGACTTGGCGACGGTGCGGTGGTCGGGGTGCACCTGGTCCCCGGCGTCGACGCGGGCCGCGAGCATCATCGCCATCCCGAGGATGATCGTGATCTTCACGAACTCGGAGGGCTGGAGGGAGAAGCCGCCGCCGAGCTGGATCCAGGCGTGCGCGCCGTTGATGGTGGCGCCCAGCGGCGTGAGGACGAGCAGCACGAGCACGACGGAGAGCCCGTAGAGGAACGGGACGGCACCGCGCAGGGTGCGGTGGCCGAGCCAGATGGTCCCGACCATCAGCACGAAGCCGATGCCCGTGTTGAGCAAGTGCCGGACGAGGAAGTAGTACGGGTCGCCCTGGTTGAGTTCGGTGCGCCCGCGCGTGGCGGACCACACCAGGAGCGCGCCGAGCAGCGAGAGCGTGATCGCGGAGAGCAGCATCGGCCAGTCGAGCCTGCGCACCACGGAGTCACGGGCGGTGAGCCTGGTCCAGACCCCGCCGCGCTCCGGGCCGTATCCCGGGACGGAGAAGCCGCCTGCGCCTGTCATGTCTCAGTCCCTCCGCGCGGGTGGTCCCGCGAGCACTGGTTGGGCGTCCTTCGGCTTCGGAGGAACGTAGGGCTTCACCTCGGGGGCGTCGATCGAGCCGTCCGGGGCGATCTTGGGCAGCGTCTGCTGCGGCTTGGGAAGCAGGGCCCGCTTGAGGTCCTGGTTGCCTTCCTTGTCGAGGCCGTACATCGCGTCGTAGATGTTGCGTACGGCGGGACCGGACGCGCCGGAGCCCGTACCACCCTGGGAGATCGTCATGACGATCGTGTAGTCGTCGGTGTAGGTGGCGAACCAGGAGGTGGTCTGCTTGCCGTAGACCTGCGCGGTACCGGTCTTGGCCCGCATCGGGATCTTGTCCTGGGGCCAGCCGCCGAACCGCCAGGCGGCCGTGCCGCCGGGCTCGACGACGGAGCGCAGGCCCTTGTCGAGGTCCTTGATGGTTTCGGCGTTCACCGGCAGCTTGCCGTGGGACTCGGGCTTGATCTCTTCGATCGTCTTGCCGTCGGGGCTGATGACGGCCTTGCCGACGGTGGGGTTGTAGAGCGTGCCGCCGTTGCTGATGGCGGCGTAGGCGGTGGCCAGCTGGACGGGGGTGATGAGGACGTCGCCCTGGCCGATGGCGAAGTTGATGCTGTCGAAGGCCTTCAGCTGGTTGCCTTCGAGGCAGCTCTCATAGGCGATCTGCTCGACGTAGGAGCCGCCCTTCTTGCCCTGCTTGCACCAGGAGTCCTTGTTGGCCTCCCAGAAGGCCTGCTTCCACTGGCGGTCGGGGATGCGGCCCTTGACCTCGTTCGGGAGGTCGATGCCGGTCTCCGACCCGAAGCCGAAGTCGTGGGCGGTCCGGTAGAACCAGTCGTGGGCGCCCTTCTTGGCCTTGAGGCCGCCGTCGCGCTGCCACTCCTGGTGGCCGAGACGGTAGAAGACGGTGTTGCAGGAGTACTTGAGGGCGTCGCCGAGGGTGATCGGGCCGTGTCCCTGGGACTCGAAGTTGGCGAAGCTCCGGTTGCCCATGCTGTAGGAGCTGCTGCAGTTGTAGAGGTCGTTGAAGTCGTACCCGGCCCGCACGGCCGCGCTCGCCGAGACCACCTTGAAGACGGAACCGGCGGGTGCCTGGCCCTGCGTGGCCCGGTTGAGCAGCGGGTAGTTGGACTTCTTGCCGGTGAGCTTGGCGTAGTCCTTGGCGGAGATGCCGCCGACCCAGGCGTTGGGGTCGTAGTCGGGCTGGGAGGCCATGGCGACGACCCGGCCGGTCTTGGCCTCCATGACCACGACCGCGCCCGCGTCGGCCTCGTACGGGCGACCGGTGATCTTGTCGGTCTCCTTGCGGACGGTCTTCATCGCCTGGTGGAGCTCGTACTCGGCGACGGCCTGGACGCGGGCGTCGATGCTGGTGACGAGGTGGGAGCCGGGCACGCCCGGGTCCGCCTCGGCCTCGCCCATGACCCGGCCCAGCTTGTCGACCTCGTAGGACGTGACGCCGGCCTTGCCGCGCAGTGCCTTGTCGTAGGTGCGCTCGAGGCCGGAGCGGCCGACCTGGTCGGAGCGAAGGTAGGGCGAGTCGCTGTCCTTGGCCTTCTGGATCTCCTCGTCGGTGACGGGCGACAGATAGCCGAGCACCTGCGCGGTGCGGGCCTTGGCGGGGGCCGTGTAGCGGCGTACGGCGGTGGGTTCGGCGGTGATGCCGGGGAAGTCCTCCGAGCGTTCGCGGATCTGCAGCGCCTGCTGGGTGGTGGCTTCGTCGGTGACCGGGATCGGCTGGTACGGGGAGCCGTTCCAGCAGGGCTGCGGTGTCTTGGAGTCGCAGAGGCGGACCTTGTCCATCACCTCCTTCGGCTTCATGCCGAGGACGCCGGCGAGCCGGGTGAGGACGGCCTCGCCGTCGTCCTTCATCTTCAGCAGCTCGGTGCGGGACGCGGAGACCACGAGACGGGTCTCGTTGTCGGCGAGCGGCACCCCGCGGGCGTCGAGGATCGAGCCGCGCACGGCGGGTGTGACGACCCGCTGGACGTGGTTGCCGCTGGCCTCGTCGGCGTATTCGTCGCCGTTGCGGATCTGGAGGTACCAGAGCCGGCCGCCGAGGGTGAGGAGGAGGGAGAAGACGAGTACCTGGATGATGACGAGACGGATCTGGACCCGGGGGGTCCGGCCGGTCTCCGGAATGTTGCTCACGCTGCTGCCCCCTCGATCACAGTCGCTTGACTCCCTTGATGCGTCCGGCCCGTGCGGCCCGGGTCTTCGCCGCCTTGAGCCGCAGTCCGCCGCGCTGGCCGCCGATGCGCAGTCCGGTGCCGGAGGCGAGCCAGCCCGCGGCCACGTCCGCGCCGCCGGCGCTCTGGCTCTCGGCGAGCGGATCGTTCTCGCTGCGTCTGGCGAGCCACATGATCAGCGGCACGGTGAACGGCGCGAGGAGGAGGTCGTACACCGCGGCGGTGAACAGCAGACTGCCGAGGCCGACATGGCGGGCGGCGGTGTCGCCGACGAGGGCGCCGACCAGGGCGTACAGCAGCGTCGAGCCGATCGCCGCCGCGACGACGACGGCCATGGGCCCGCTGGCGGACCGCAGTGGTTTGCCGTTCTCCGGGCGGACCAGACCGGCGAGATAGCCGATGACGCACAGGACGAGCGCGTAGCGGCCGGCCGCGTGGTCGGCGGGAGGGGCGAGGTCCGCGAGCAGGCCGGCGCCGAAGCCGATGAAGGCCCCGGCCATGTGGCCGTAGACCATGGCGAGTCCGAGGACGACGAGCAGCACGAGGTCGGGCACCGCGCCGGGCAGCTGGAGCCGCGAGAGGACGGAGACCTGGATGACGAGGGCGACCACGACCAGCGTCGTGGAGAGCAGCATCCGGTTGACACGCATGACGGATCAGCTCCTACTGGTCGTCGTTCTGGCCTGTGGCGTCGCCGGAGGCACCGGGGTCCGGCCCGCCGCCCTGGACCTGACCGTCGTCCTGGACCGGCTCCTCGCCCTCCGGCGGCGTCGCGCCGGGAGTGACGGTGACCGTGACGGTCGGCGTCGGCCTGGGGCCAGCGGGCTTCGGCGGCAGCACGGTGTCACGGGGGTCGGTCCGCGGCGCCTGGACGACGACGCCGACGATGTCGAGCCTGCTGAAGCCGACGTAGGGACGCACGTAGACGTTCCGGGTGAGGTCTCCCCGTGCGGGGTCCACCCGGATGATCTCGCCGACCGGGACGCCGGGCACGAAGGGCTTGCTGCCCTGGGAGCCGAAGGTGACCAGCCGGTCGCCCTTCTTCACCTTGGACTTGCCGTTGAGGAGCTGGACCAGCAGCGGCCGGTCGCCCTGGCCGGTGGCGAAGCCGAGCTCGTCGGTCTTCTCCATCCGGGTGCCGACGGTGAAGTCCGGGTCGCTGGCGAGCAGCACGGTCGAGGTCCGCGGACCGACGGTCGTGACGCGGCCCACGAGGCCCTCGCTGTTGATGACGGTCATGTCCCGCGTGATGCCGTCCTCGGAGCCGATGTCGATGGTCACCGTCCAGGAGAAGCCCTGGGCCGCTCCTATGGCGATGACCTCGGCACCCTTGATGCCGTACTGGCCGGCGGCAGCCGTTCTGATCATGCCGTCGAGCTGGCGGAGCCGGCTGTTGTTGCGCGCGTCGCTGCCGAGCCGCTGCTTCAGCTCGGCGTTCTCCAACTGGAGCTGCTTGATGCGGTCGTGACGGTCACCGGAGTCCCGGACCGCTCCGATCGCGTTGCCGATGGGGTCGACGGCGGCCGCGACGCCGTTCTCCACGGGCCCGAAGACCGACGCCGCGGCCTGCCGTGCACCGTCGACCGGTGACTCCTCACCGCCGCGGATGTCCACCGTGATCAGGGCGAACGCGATGGCGATCAGCAATGCCAGGAGCAGCCGGCTCTCCTTTGTGTCCCTCACGTGCGGCGGCCGTGCCTTCCTCGTAGGAATGGTCGTGTCGGTAGAGCAACGATCCTGCCCCCGTGCCGGGGGCGGGGAGGACCCCATGTGGGGGCCTCACAGCCCCCGTACGGCGTATTGTCCGACCGTCTAACGACGCGGCTGGGCGTCCAGCACCTGCTGGAGCGCCTCGAACTCCTCGACGCACTTGCCGGATCCGAGCGCCACCGAGTCCAGCGGGTTCTCCGCGATGTGGATCGGCATGCCCGTCTCCCGGCGGAGCCGCTCGTCGAGGCCGCGCAGGAGGGCGCCGCCGCCGGTGAGGACGATGCCGCGGTCCATGACGTCGCCGGACAGCTCGGGCGGGCACTTGTCGAGCGTCGTCTTCACGGCGTCGACGATCGCGTTGACCGGTTCCTCGATGGCCTTGCGGACCTCGGCGGCGGAGATGACGACGGTCTTGGGCAGACCGGAGACCAGGTCGCGGCCACGGATCTCGGTGTGCTCCTCCGTCTCCATCTCGTACGCGGAACCGATGGTGATCTTGATGTTCTCCGCGGTCCGCTCACCGAGGAGGAGGGAGTACTCCTTCTTGATGTGCTGGATGATCGCGTTGTCCAGCTCGTCGCCGGCGACACGGATGGACTGTGCCGTGACGATTCCTCCGAGCGAGATCACGGCGACCTCCGTGGTGCCGCCGCCGATGTCGACCACCATGTTGCCGGTGGCCTCGTGGACCGGGAGGCCGGAGCCGATGGCCGCGGCCATGGGCTCCTCGATGATGTGCACCTGTCGGGCGCCCGCCTGGGTCGACGCCTCGATGACCGCGCGGCGCTCGACACCCGTGATACCGGAAGGCACACAGACGACGACGCGGGGCCGGGCGAGATAACGGCGCTTATGGATCTTGAGGATGAAGTAGCGGAGCATCCGCTCGGTGATCTCGAAGTCGGCGATGACGCCGTCCTTCAGCGGCCGGACGGCAACGATGTTGCCCGGTGTCCGGCCGATCATCTTCTTCGCCTCGGCGCCGACCGCGAGAATGCCGCCCGTGTTGGTGTTGATGGCGACGACGGACGGCTCGTTGAGAACGATCCCCCGGCCTCTGACGTACACCAGCGTGTTGGCGGTCCCGAGGTCGACAGCCATGTCACGGCCGATGAACGACATGTTGTTCCCCATGAGGATGCGTCTGGCCTTCCCAAATCGAGCGTTGATGGCTTTTCAGGATGGCGAGGTGGGTGCTGTGGCGTGGAGGCTTACATCGTAGTGCCGCCTGCACGGACACCGCGCGGTGGTCCACCTCTTGTTTATGGTGACGATGCGTCGGAGCGATGCGTTCCCGCAATGCCCTTGCGTATGCCGAAGGGCGACCGAAATTCCATCGGTCGCCCCAGGACAAGAGCGCTGTATGGCTGACGTCCTGTCAGAAAAGGCCTGGAAAAGGGCAGGCCTCAGCCTTCCTGGAAGAACAGCTTCAGTTCCCGAACGGCGGACTCCTCGGAGTCCGACGCGTGGATCAGATTCTCCCGGACGATGGTGCCGAAGTCACCCCGAATGGACCCGGGAGCGGCCGCGATCGGGTCGGTCGGACCCGCCAGTTGGCGTACGCCGTCGATCACACGCTCACCCTCGACGGCCATGACGACCACCGGACCGGACAGCATGAACTCCACCAGCGGCTCGTAGAACGGCCGGCCGACGTGCTCGGCGTAGTGCTGCTCCAGGGTGGCCCGGTCGAGCGTGCGCAGCTCCAGCGCGGTGATCTTCCAGTCGGCCTTGCGTTCGATGCGGCCGATGACCTCGCCCACGAGTCCGCGACGGACGGCGTCCGGCTTGAGAAGGACGAGGGTGCGCTGAGTCATGGTGTGCGGCTCCTTGCAGGCCAGGATGTGTGCGGTCGGGCCGAGATTACCGGGTGTGACGCCGGGGGCGGCACCCGCCCCGCATCCCCGGCGTCAAGGGCGCACCGCGGCTACCCGGCGTCAGGCTCCGCCGACTGCGCGGCCCACCGGGCCTTCGCCTCGTCGATCTTGCGGCCGTAGTGGATCGAGGCCCACCACAGGCCGCCGAAGAGGACACCGAGGAAGAACATCGCCGGGACGACGAAGCCGCCGGCGATCAGCGCGATCTGCAGCGCCCAGCCCAGCTGGGTGCCGCCGGGGCGGGTGATCATGCCGCACAGCAGCAGCGACAGCAGCATCGCCACGCCGCAGACCGTCCAGACCGCCGCCACCGAGACGTCGTCCGACTTCATGGCCACGAGACCGGCGAAACCGATCACGAAGAACTCGCCGATCAGGGTCGATGCACAGAGCGTACGCACGGGATGTCAGCCCTTCCCCAGCAGCAGCCGGGCCTCGCCGACCGTGATCACGGAACCGGTCACCAGCACACCGGCGCCGGCGAACTCCGACTCCTCCTCGGCGAGCGTGATCGCCGCCTCCAGCGCGTCGTCGAGGCGCGGCTCCACGACCACCCGGTCGTCGCCGAAGACCTCCACGGCGACAGCGGCCAGCGCGTCCGCGTTCATCGCACGGTGACTGGAGTTCTGCGTCACGACGATCTCGTGGAAGATCGGCTCGAAGGCCTCCAGGAAGCCCCTGACGTCCTTGTCGTCACTCGCGCCCACGACACCGATCAGCCGGGAGAAGCCGAACGACTCGGTGACGGCGGCCGCCGCCGCCCGCGCGCCCGCCGGGTTGTGCGCGGCGTCCAGCACCACGGTGGGGCTGCGGCGCACGACCTCCAGCCGGCCGGGCGAGGCCACGGTGGCGAACGCCTTGCGGATCGTGTCGGCGTCCAGCGTGCGCGCGTCACCCGCGCCGACGCCGAAGAACGCCTCGACCGCCGCGAGCGCCACCGCCGCGTTGTGGGCCTGGTGCGCGCCGTAGAGCGGGAGGAAGATCTGCTCGTACTCGCCGCCCAGGCCGCGCAGGGTCAGCAGCTGCCCGCCGACCGCTACCTCGCGGGAGGCGACACCGAACTCCATGCCCTCGCGGGCGACGGTCGCGTCGGCCTCGACGGCCCGCTTCAGCATCACCTGCGCGGCGTCCACCGGCTGCTGCGCCAGGATCACCGTCGCGCCCTGCTTGATGATCCCGGCCTTCTCGGCGGCGATCTCGGCGGGAGTGGTGCCGAGCCGGTCCGTGTGGTCCAGGTCGATGGGGGTGACCACGGCGACCGAGCCGTCGATCACGTTGGTGGCGTCCCAGCTGCCGCCCATGCCGACCTCGACGACGGCCACGTCGACGGGGGCGTCGGCGAAGGCCGCGTACGCCATGCCCGTGAGCACCTCGAAGAACGACAGCCGGTACTCCTGGCGCGCGTCGACCATCTCGACGTAGGGCTTGATGTCGTTGTACGTCTCGATGAAGCGCTCGGCGTCGATGGGAGCGCCGTCCAGGCTGATCCGCTCGGTGATCGACTGCACGTGCGGCGAGGTGTACCGGCCGGTGCGCAGGTCGAAGGCGGAGAACAGGGCCTCGATCATCCGGGCCGTGGACGTCTTGCCGTTCGTCCCCGTGATGTGGACGGAGGGGTAGGCCCGCTGCGGCTCGCCCAGCACGTCCATCAGGGCCTCGATACGGGCGACGGACGGCTCCAGCTTGGTCTCGCCCCAGCGCGTCGCGAGATCCGCCTCGACCTCGCGCAGCGCCCTGTCCACCTCCGGATCCGCCGGGCGGGACGGCACCTGGTCGGCCTGCGGCGATCCGGCCTGTGCACGCAGGGTGCGGCTGCCGGCCTCGATCACCGCCAGGTCGGGGTCGCGGTCGGTCTCTGCGTCGACGATCTCGTCGAAGGCGTCGGACTCGTCGAAGGCGTCGGGCTGCTCACTCACGGGTCCAGTCTACGGACGGGCGCGGACGGATACGGCCGAGGCCCCGGGGGCGTCCCCGGGGCCTCGGCCGCTGTCGCGTTACCGCCGCTCAGCTCGCCGGCAGGTTGGCGAGCTGGGTGTTGATCCGCGCGATGTCCTCCTCGGCCTTGGCGAGCCGGGTACGGATCTTGTCGACCACGTTGTCCGGTGCCTTGGCGAGGAACGCCTCGTTGCCGAGCTTGGCGGTCGCCTGGGCGACCTCCTTCTCCGCCGCGCCCAGGTCCTTCGTCAGACGCTTGCGCTCCGCCTCGACGTCGATCGTGCCCGACAGGTCGAGCGCGACGGTGGCACCGGCGACGGGCAGCGACGCGGTGGCGTGGAAGCCCTCGCCCTCCGGCTGGAGGCGCAGCAGCTGACGGATGGCGGCCTCGTGCGGGGCGAGCGCCGTGCCGTCGAGGGTGAGCCTGGCGGGGACCTTCTGGCCGGGCTGCAGACCCTGGTCGCTGCGGAACCGGCGGACCTCGGTGACGACCCGCTGGACGAGCTCGATCTCCCGCTCGGCGGCCTCGTCACGGAAGGCGCTGTCCGCCGGCCAGTCGGCGATGACGAGCGACTCCTTGCCGGTCAGCGCGGTCCACAGCGTCTCGGTGACGAACGGGACCACCGGGTGGAGCAGCCGCAGCATGACGTCGAGGACCTCGCCCAGGACGCGGGCCGAGACCCTGGCCGGCTCGCCGCCCGCGAAGAACGTCGTCTTGGACAGCTCGACGTACCAGTCGAAGACCTCGTCCCAGGCGAAGTGGAAGAGCGTCTCCGACAGCTTCGCGAACTGGTAGTCCTCGTAGTACGCGTCCACCTCGGCGACGGTCTTGTTCAGCCGCGACAGGATCCACCGGTCCGTGGAGGACATCTCCTCGGGCGCCGGCAGCGGGCCGTCGACGGTGGCGCCGTTCATCAGCGCGAAGCGGGTGGCGTTCCAGATCTTGTTGGCGAAGTTCCGGGAACCCTGGACCCAGTCCTCGCCGATCGGGACGTCGACACCCGGGTTGGCGCCGCGGGCGAGCGTGAAGCGCAGCGCGTCGGAGCCGTACTTGTCCATCCAGTCCAGCGGGTTGACCGCGTTGCCGAAGGACTTGGACATCTTCTTGCCGAACTGGTCCCGGACCATGCCGTGCAGGGCGATGGTGTGGAACGGCGGGGTGCCGTCCATCGCGTAGAGACCGAACATCATCATCCGGGCGACCCAGAAGAAGAGGATGTCGTAGCCCGTGACCAGGACGGAGTTCGGATAGAACTTCGCGAGGCTCTCGGTCTGCTCCGGCCATCCCATCGTCGAGAAGGGCCACAGACCCGAGGAGAACCAGGTGTCGAGGACGTCGGTCTCCTGGGTCCAGCCGTCGCCGCTCGGCGGTTCCTCGTCGGGGCCGACGCAGACGATCTCGCCGTTCGGGCCGTACCAGACGGGGATGCGGTGGCCCCACCACAACTGGCGCGAGATGCACCAGTCGTGCAGGTTGTCGACCCAGTCGAAGTAGCGCTTCTCCATCTCCTGGGGGTGGATCTTGACCCGGCCGTCGCGGACGGCGTCACCGGCCGCCTTGGCCAGCGGGCCGACCTTGACCCACCACTGCATGGACAGGCGCGGCTCGATGGTGGTCTTGCAGCGCGAGCAGTGGCCGACGGAATGGACGTACGGGCGCTTCTCGGCGACGATCCGGCCCTCGGCGCGCAGGGCGCCGACGATCGCCGACCGTGCCTCGAGGCGGTCGAGACCCTCGAACGGGCCGTGAGCGGTGATGACGGCGCGCTCGTCCATGACCGCGAGGGAGGGCAGGTTGTGCCGCTGCCCGATCTCGAAGTCGTTCGGGTCATGGGCGGGCGTCACCTTGACGGCGCCGGTGCCGAACTCGGGGTCGACGTGCGTGTCCGCGACGACCGGGATCGTACGGTCCGTCAGCGGCAGCTTGATCTGCTTGCCGATGAGGTGCGCGTAGCGCTCGTCGTCGGGGTGGACGGCGACGGCGGTGTCACCGAGCATCGTCTCGGCGCGCGTCGTCGCGACGACGATGGTGTCGTCACCCTCGCCGTACTTCATGGAGACGAGTTCGCCGTCGTCGTCCTGGTACTCGACCTCGATGTCGGAGATGGCGGTCAGACAGCGCGGGCACCAGTTGATGATGCGCTCGGCGCGGTAGATCAGTTCGTCGTCGTAGAGCTTCTTGAAGATGGTCTGGACGGCCTGGGACAGGCCCTCGTCCATCGTGAACCGCTCGCGGGACCAGGCGACACCGTCGCCGAGGCGGCGCATCTGGCCGGAGATCTGCCCGCCGGACTCGCCCTTCCACTGCCAGACCCGCTCGATGAACGCCTCACGGCCCAGGTCGTGGCGGGACTTGCCCTCCTTGGCGAGCTCACGCTCGACGACGTTCTGCGTGGCGATGCCGGCGTGGTCCATGCCGGGCTGCCACAGCGTCTCGTAACCCTGCATCCGCTTGCGGCGGGTGAGCGCGTCGATCAGCGTGTGCTCGAAGGCGTGGCCCAGGTGGAGGCTTCCGGTGACGTTGGGCGGCGGGATGACGACCGTGAACGGCGGCTTGTCGCTCTTCGCGTCCGCCTCGAAGTACCCGCGTTCTACCCAGCGCTCGTACAACGCCCCCTCGACCTCGGCCGGCGCGTACTGGGTCGGCAGTTCGGGAGTGGGCGCTGTCTGCTGCTGAGTCTTCTCGGTCACGGGCCCAGTTTAGAGGTGTCATGGAGCCGTTCCGAAACTCGATACTTCGGTAACGGTGTGCCCCCCGGCGCCCCATCCTGCCGGGGCTTGGGCCAGGATGTTCGGGACACATAAACATCACGAGGGGGAAACCCGTAATGAGCTACAACCAGCCGGGCCCGTACGGCGGGCAGCAGCCGCAGCAGCCCGGCCCGTACGGCCAGCCGGGGCCCTACGGCCAGCAGCCGCAGGCCCCGCAGCCCGGTTACGGGTACCCCCAGCAGGCTCCGCAGGGCGTGCCGCCGCAGCAGCAGCCGTACGGCTACCCGCAGCAGCCCGGCCAGCCCACCGCGCCGTACGGCCAGCCTCCGCAGCCCCAGTACGGCGCGGGCCCCGGTTACCCGCCTCCGGCGCCCGCGCCGAAGAAGAAGACCGGCCTGATCGTCACCGCCGCCGTCGTCGCGGTCGCGGTCGTCGCCGGGGGCGTGTGGTTCTTCACCTCGGGCGGCGGCGGCAGCGACGTCGCCGACGACGGCCCGCACAAGCTGACGACGCCGGCGACCGTGCTCGGCGAGTACAAGAAGTCGACGTCCAGCAGCGGTGACGGGGACGACTTCCTGAAGGGCGCCGAGCAGAGCGGCGTCAAGAACGCCAAGGAGGTCGAGGCCCAGTACGAGGTGAAGGACGAGACCAACCCGCTGGCCGGGAAGTTGATCCAGTTCGGCGGCGTGTACGGCGACATCGAGGACCCCGAGGCGGTCGTCGACTCGGTGTTCGCGACCATCAAGGCGGAGTCCCAGAAGGAGAAGGACTCGGAGGCCGAGATGGTCGGCGAGCCGAAGGCGTACACGCCCGCCGAGGCCGAGGGCGCTGTGGTGAAGTGTCAGCAGATCAAGACCAAGCCTGACGGATCCGATGCCTCCGCCATGGGGCCCAAGGAGGTCACCATGTCGGTGTGCGTGTGGGGCGACCACAGCACGCTCGGTCTCGTGATGCCCATGGACCTCGCCAGTCTGCTGGCCGGCAAGGGAACCCCGCCCGAGGAAGCGGCCGTCACCACCGCCAAGCTGCGCAAGGAAGTTCGCGTCAAGCTCTGACGCGAAGGCCCCCGCGCGAGGGCGCCCGGTGTACACCGCGGCGCCCTGCGGCCTGCCTGAGCGGGGCCGCTGAGACCCGGTAAACGACAACAGACGATCAAGGTCGCTCAACCCCGCACCGGCTGTCGTCCAAGGAGAACTGGAATGAGTTACAACCAGCCAGGTCCGTACGGCGGACAGCAGCCGCAGCAGCCCGGCCCGTACGGCCAGCCGGGGCCCTACGGCCAGCAGCCGCAGGCCCCGCAGCCCGGTTACGGGTACCCGCAGCAGGCCCCGCAGGGCGTGCCGCCGCAGCAGCCTTACGGATATCCGCAGCAGCCCGGCCAGCCCGTTCCGTACGGCCAGCAGCCCCAGTACGGCGCGCAGCAGCCCGGCGGCTATCCGCCCCCGCCGCCGGCCCAGGGCGGTGGCGGCAAGAAGACCGGACTCGTCATCGGCGCCGTGGTGCTGGTGGCCGCGCTGGGTGTGGGCGGGTACTTCGTCTTCGGCGGCGGCGGTGGCGGCCTCGAGGACGACGGCCCGCACAAGCTCACGGCGCCGAAGAGCCTCATCGGTGGCAAGTACATGCGCGCCGACAAGAAGGACCCGGAGCCGAAGCCGGCCGACGAGGACTCCTCGAAGATGCTCGCCGCCAGCGGGGTGACCGATGCCATGTCCATCGGTTCGACCTATTCGACGATCGATCTGACGAAGCTCGACCCGAGCGACCCCGCGGCGCTCGAGAAGGTCTCCAAGGCGCAGAACCTGGTCTTCATCGGCTTCTACGGAAAGATCGAGGACCCGGCGAAGGTCCTCGACGCGGCCTTCGCCGAGTTCAGCAAGAACACGAAGGACACGGAGACCAAGATGATCGGGGACCCGCAGGAGGTGAACCCCGACGGCCTGGACGGCGCTTTGATGAAGTGCCAGGAGGCCGAGAGCAAGAACCAGAAGACGGGCATGACCCAGAAGACCTACATGTGCCTGTGGTCCGACTACAGCACCCTCGGCGTCGTCGAGCCGGTCCAGGGCGAGAAGGGCACCACGCTCGACGAGGCGGCGAAGCTCGCTTCCGACGTGCGCAACGAGGTGCGCGTCGCCAAGTAGCGGCCCCCGCGGATGCGAAAGGGGCGCCCGGTCAAAGACCGGGCGCCCCTTCGGCGTTCAGGAACGAAAGCGCTACGCGCTCTTCTCGTGACGGCCGTTGCCGTCGTCCTTGACGATGCGCGGGACCAGCGTCGGGTTGACGTTGTTGCGGACGACGTCACGCGTGATGACGACGCGGGCCACGTCCTTGCGGGACGGGACCTCGTACATCACCGACTGGAGGACCTCCTCCATGATGGCGCGCAGGCCGCGCGCGCCGGTGCCGCGGAGGATCGCCTGGTCGGCGATGGCCTCGAGGGCGGGAAGGTCGAAGTCCAGCTCGACGCCGTCGAGTTCGAAGAGTCGCTGGTACTGCTTGACCAGCGCGTTGCGCGGCTCGACGAGGATCTTCAGCAGCGCCTCGCGGTCCAGGTTGTGGACCGAGGTGATGACGGGCAGACGGCCGATGAACTCGGGGATCATGCCGAACTTGACCAGGTCCTCCGGCATGACCTCCTGGAACTGGTCGCTCGCCTCGATCTCGCGCTTGGAGCGGATCGTCGCGCCGAAGCCGATGCCCTTCGCTCCCGCGCGTGACTCGATGATCTTCTCGAGGCCGGCGAACGCTCCGCCCACGATGAAGAGCACGTTCGTCGTGTCGATCTGGATGAACTCCTGGTGCGGGTGCTTGCGGCCGCCCTGCGGCGGCACGGAGGCCGTGGTGCCTTCCAGGATCTTGAGCAGGGCCTGCTGGACGCCCTCGCCGGAGACGTCCCGCGTGATCGACGGGTTTTCGCTCTTACGGGCGACCTTGTCGATCTCGTCGATGTAGATGATCCCGGTCTCGGCCTTCTTGACGTCGTAGTCGGCCGCCTGGATCAGCTTGAGGAGGATGTTCTCCACGTCCTCGCCGACATAGCCCGCCTCCGTCAGCGCGGTGGCGTCGGCGATGGCGAACGGGACGTTGAGCATGCGCGCGAGCGTCTGGGCGAGCAGTGTCTTGCCGGAGCCCGTGGGGCCCAGCAGCAGGATGTTGGACTTGGCGAGCTCGATCGCGTCGTCCCGGCCCTGCGCTCCGCCGTTCTCGCCGGCCTGGACGCGCTTGTAGTGGTTGTACACCGCGACCGAGAGGGCCTTCTTCGCGGGCTCCTGCCCGACGACGTAGCCCTCGAGGAACTCATAGATCTCGCGCGGTTTGGGAAGTTCCTCCCACCGCACCTCGGAGGTCTCTGCGAGTTCCTCCTCGATGATCTCGTTGCAGAGGTCGATGCACTCGTCGCAGATGTACACACCGGGGCCTGCGATGAGCTTCTTCACCTGCTTCTGGCTCTTTCCGCAGAACGAGCACTTGAGCAGGTCGCCGCCATCACCGATGCGTGCCACGAGGTGCTTCCCCTTCGCCTGGGAGCGGCTTGGTTCAGCCGGCTCCTGGTGCCTCATATTCGACGGTACCTTGCCGAGCCCCCCGTACGGGCCCCCCTTGGCGCGGTTCACACATTGTCGTGTACCGCGCCAAGGGCGCCGGATCGGTCAGGCGGCCGCTGCGGCCGTGCTCTTACGGGTCGAGACGATCTGGTCCACCAGGCCGTAGGCGAGGGCGCCGTCGGCCGTGAGGATCTTGTCGCGCTCGATGTCGTCGCGGATCTTCTCGATCGGCGTGGTGGAGTGCTTGGCCAGCATCTCCTCCAGCTGCTCACGCATACGGAGGATCTCGTTGGCCGCGATCTCCAGGTCGGAGAGCTGCTCGCGGCCGGTCTGCGAGGACGGCTGGTGGATCAGCACACGGGCGTGCGGCAGGGCCATCCGCTTGCCGGGAGTACCGGCGGCGAGCAGCACGGCCGCGGCGGACGCCGCCTGGCCCATGCACACCGTCTGGATGTCCGGCTTCACGAACTGCATCGTGTCGTAGATCGCGGTCAGCGCGGTGAAGGACCCACCGGGGCTGTTGATGTAGATCGAGATGTCCCGGTCCGGGTCCATCGACTCCAGGCACAGCAGCTGCGCCATGACGTCGTTGGCGGACGCGTCGTCGATCTGCACGCCGAGGAAGATCACGCGCTCCTCGAAGAGCTTCGCGTACGGGTCGTACTCGCGCACGCCCTGCGAGGTGCGCTCGACGAAGCGGGGGACGACATAGCGGTTGTCCACCGCGGGGCCCGTGTAGAGGCCGCTCGCGGAGGCGCCGGAGTGTCCGGACAGACCGGGGATGCCGGGGAAGTTACTCATGTGGGTGTTCACCATCCTGGTGGCGTTCGGCGGGCGGGGGCTCGGTGCGGCAGGCGCTCAGGCGCCGGTGCCGCCGCCGCCCGGGACGCCCGAGGCGGCGGAGATGATCTCGTCGATGAGGCCGTAGTCCTTGGCCTCTTCGGCGGTGAACCAGCGGTCGCGGTCACCGTCGCGGATGATCGTCTCGACGGTCTGACCGGAGTGCTGGGCGGTGATCTCCGCCATCCGCTTCTTCGTACGGAGCAGGTACTCGGCCTGGATCTTGATGTCCGAGGCGGTGCCGCCGAGGCCGGCAGAACCCTGGTGCATGAGGATGTCGGTGTTGGGCAGCGCGAACCGCTTGCCGGCGGCTCCGCCGGTGAGCAGGAACTGGCCCATCGACGCGGCCATACCCATGCCGATCGTCACCACGTCGTTCGGGATGTACTGCATGGTGTCGTAGACCGCCATGCCGGCCGTCACCGAACCGCCGGGGCTGTTGATGTAGAGGTAGATGTCCTTGTCCGGATCGGCGGCAAGGAGCAGCATCTGCGCGGTGATCTTGTTGGCGATGTCGTCGTCGACCTGCTGGCCGAGGAAGATGATCCGCTCGCCGAGCAGCCGGCTGTAGACCTGGTCGCCGAGGCCACCACCGATGGAGGGCTCGCCGGCGGCATAAGGCATCAGATTCGTCACGTGTCCACCTGCTCGTCTCTGACGGCTTCGACCGTCTCAGCGTCTTCGTAACCGGGGGCGGGGACTCCCCTGCCCTCGTATTCATGGACCCTAACGCGCAGGTCGGACAGAGCCATCCCGCTTCCCGAACTGTTCGCTCGGAGCGCAAGGTCGACACTCCTCGCGGGGCACCGGCGAAGCCCGTGGGCGGGCCCCGGGGAAGGCCGCGAACAGGCCCGGGAAAGGCCGTGGACGGACCCGTGGAAGCCCGGTGGTACGCGTACGGGCTCCGGGCGCGTGGTCGCGTCCGGAGCCCGTAGCAGGGTCAGCGCGAGGCTCAGGCCTCGTTCTTCTCCTCGGTCTCACCCTCGACGGCGGCCTCGGCCGTCTCGGCGGCGGCCTCGGTCACCTCGGCCTCGTCCTCTTCGTCCTCGAGGTCGACGACCTCACCGTTGGTGTCGACGACCTTGGCGGCCTCGACGACGACGGCCAGCGCCTTGCCGCGGGCGACCTCGCCGACGAGCATCGGCACCTGGCCACCCTCGACGACGGCCTGGGCGAACTGGTCGGGGCTCATGCCGGAGGACTGCGCACGCCGCATGAGGTGCTCGGTGAGCTCCTCCTGGTTGACGTTCAGCTTCTCCTTGTTGACGAGCTCGTCCAGGATGAACTGGGTCTTGATGCCCTTGACCGCCTGCTCCTTGGTCTCGGCGTCGAACTCTTCCTCGGTCTTGCCCTGGATCTCCAGGTACTTGGCGAGGTCGAGGCCCATCTGGCCGAGCTGGTGGTGCTCAAGGTTGTGCTTGCGGGTCTTGACCTCGTCCTCGAGGAGCTTCTCGGGGATCGGGACCTCCGCCAGCTTCAGCAGCTCGTCGAGGACGCGCTCCTGGGCCTGGGTGGCCTGGTCGTACTGCTTCATGTTCTCGAGGCGCTTGCGGCTGTCGGCCTTCAGCTCGTCGAGGGTGTCGAACTCGCTCGCCATCTGAGCGAAGTCGTCGTCGAGCTCGGGGAGCTCACGGGCGGCGACGGCGGTGACCTTGACGGTGACCTCCGCGTCCTTGCCCTCGGCGGAGCCGCCCTTCAGCTGGGAGGTGAAGGTGGCCTCGCCGCCGGCCTCCAGGCCGGTGACGGCCTCGTCGATGCCGTCGAGCAGCTCGCCGGAACCGATGGTGTACGAGACACCCTCGGCGACACCGTCGGGCAGGACCTCGCCGTCGACCTTGGCCTCGAGGTCGATCGTGACGACGTCGCCCTCGGCGGCGGCGCGCTCGACCGGGTTCGTGGAGGCGAAGCGCTCGCGCAGCTGCTCCACGGACTTCTCGACGTCCTCGTCGGTGACCTCGACGGCGTCGACCGTGACCTCGATGCCGGAGTAGTCCGGGATCTGGATCTCGGGGCGGATGTCGACCTCGGCGGTGAAGGCCAGCGTCTCGCCGTCCTTCAGCTCGGTGATGTCCACCTCGGGCTGGCCGAGCGGGTTCAGCTCGGCCTCGTTGACCGCCTCGGTGTAGAGCTTGGGAAGCGCGTCGTTGACGGCCTCCTCCAGCACCGCACCACGGCCGAACCGCTGGTCGATCACTCGGGCCGGGATCTTGCCCTTACGGAAGCCCTTGACCGTGACCTGCTGGTTGATCTTCTTGTACGCCGCGTCGAGGCTGTCCTTGAGCTCCTCGAAGGGCACCTCGACAGTGAGCCGAACCCGGGTCGGGTTCAGGGTCTCCACGGCGCTCTTCACGGTTCGGTCTCCTTGGTGGCTGACATCTTGGGGTACTGCTGGCGCCGGACTCGGCGATTCAGCGGATGGGGCCCGGCACATCAGACACACGGGCACACAGCCTGCATAGTAACGGCAAGCGGGATGCGCCTCACAACGCGATCTTGCTGGTGGTCGGGGTGGCCGGATTCGAACCGACGACCTTCCGCTCCCAAAGCGGACGCGCTACCAAGCTGCGCCACACCCCGTCGGTGCGAACCGTAGGGTACATGCCCCGGCAGCGTGGGCCGCCCCCTTTACGTGGCGTCCTGAAACGGGGTGTGCGGCGAGGGCCCCGGACCCGCTACGATGCTTCTCGTGCCGCGGGCCTCGTGACCTGCGGTGCGAGCTTGCGGGCGTAGCTCAATGGTAGAGCCCTAGTCTTCCAAACTAGCTACGCGGGTTCGATTCCCGTCGCCCGCTCTTGATGGCTCAGGGCCAGGTCGGAGGTTCGTCCTCCGGCCTGGCCCTGATGCGTTTCGGATCATCACCTGACCGCGCCCGGTCTTGCCTGTCAGCGCGAGCCTTTACGCTCCCCGTTGATCAAGCGGCAAGGACGGGGGATCGGAATGGGCGGCGACCAGTGGTGGCAGACGGGCCCGTATCAGCATGATCTGGCGGCAGCGTTCCGGCAGGCCCAGGCGGCGGAGTTGTCCAAGGACGACCACGGTTTCGGTGGCCGGACCATGGAGCAGCTGTGGGAGGACAAGGACTGGATGGAGTACATCCTCACGGGTGGGACTGCCACCGTGCTGGACCAGGTCCACCTGGTCGATCCCGCGCATACCGAGTGGGGCCCGTTCATGCGGCCGTTGACCGACGAGGAGATCCGGGTGTGGTGCGCCGGCGGCCGGCCCACCCGGGCCGAGTGGCTCGAGGCCATGGAGTCCGACCGGCTTCCCTTCCCTCGGCGCGCCTGCGGTAACTGCACCGTGATCTACCGTGATGGTCAGCCTGCGGAGATCGGTTACTGGGGCACCACGGCAGACTAGGTGGAGCGGCACCGGCTCACCGCACGGTGATCACTCACCGGGCCGGGCCCGAGGTCGTTCCGCGAAGGGAGCAGCGCGAGGCCCGGCCTCCCGGAAGGTGATCTCCGAAGTCGACCGGGCAGAGCCGAGCGTGCGAGCAGGCGGCCGGCGGGGGCCGTCAGAAGCTGATCTGATTGATCGTCTCGGCTATCGAGTTCATGAATCTGTTGATCGACGGGGCCATGCCCGTCGAGGCGAGGAAGAAGCCGAAGAGGACCGCCACGATCGCGGGCCCGGCCTTGATGGAGCCGCCGCGGATCAGCACCACGAGGACGATCGCCAACAGAAGCACCACTGACAGTGAAATGGCCACAACTGATCACACCCTCGGTCGGTCCGCCTTGCCGGCCCGGGAGCGCACGGCCCAGCACACTCCCGCCCGCACCATCGTGCCACCAACCCCCCTGCCCCTGTTGCCCGATGACGAACCGTCCTGGACAAGATCACGCCAACCCGCCCCGGACGGCGCCCGGGAGGCGGCCGCGTGGACGCGGCCGGGCGAGTGAAATGCGAGAAGGAATTCAACGTGATCGTTTCACTGTCCCCACACTTTGGTCACGAGAAATTCGAAGCCTCTTCGTGAGGTAATTCACTCCACCGGCCAACCCGGGCGATATGCACCGTTTAAGAGGGATTAACTAGGGCATACGGGTCCGTTGGTGCCCGTGTCAGATTCGAATAGGGCAGGTGCCCTGCGTGTTTTACGAAATCGAATAGGCGCGGCTAGGGTGCCTTGAATGTTCCACGCTGCGCATGGATACGAGAGGGCTCCGGCACCCGAGGTCAAGGAGCCCGAGACCACCACGACGACCCGGGCGGCGACCGCTCTCGCCCCTGCCACGAGTGGCCTGAAGTCCGCTCTGCGGACGGCTCCCAAGGCCACCGGACGGGACGCCTACTTCGACAACGCGAAGTATCTGGCCATCGTGCTGGTGGCCGTGGCCCACGCCTGGGAGCCGGTGATGGAGGGCAGCAGGGCTGCGCGTGCCCTGTACATGGTGATCTACACCTTCCACATGCCGGCCTTCATCCTCGTCTCCGGTTACTTCTCCCGGAGTTACCAGGGCAAGCCGCATCAGCTCAGACGACTGCTCACCGGCATCGCACTGCCGTACGTCGTCTTCGAGGTGGCCTACTCCCTCTTCGCCCGGTACGGGAACGACGATCCGTCCCATCCCATCAGCCTGCTGGACCCGTACTACCTGACGTGGTTCCTGGCCGCGCTGTTCATCTGGCGGCTCACCACCCCGCTGTGGCGGATCGTGCGGTGGCCGCTGCCGATCGCGCTGGTCATCGGCGCGCTGGCCACTCTCACCCCGAACATCGGGGCGGACCTCAATCTCGCGCGCGTGCTGCAGTTCCTGCCGTTCTTCGTGCTGGGCCTGTGCCTGAAGCCCGAGCACTTCCAGATGCTGCGCCGGCGCCAGGTGCGGCTGCTGGCCGTTCCGTTCTTCGCCGCGACGCTCGTCTTCGCGTACTGGGTGGCGCCCCGGATGAACCTCGGCTGGTTCTACCGCTCCAGCAGCGTGCAGGACCTGGGGTGGCCGTGGTGGTCGGGGCTCGTGGTGATCGTCGCCTTCTTCGGGTGCGCGGTGCTGCTGAGCGCGGCGTTCCTCGCGCTGGTGCCCGGTCGCCGGGCGTGGTTCACGGTGCTGGGCACCGGGACCATCAGCGGCTACCTGCTGCACGGCTTCGTCGTCAAGGCCGGTGACTACTGGGGGCTGTTCGAGAGCCAGAAGTGGCTCGGCAGCCCGGTCGGTCTGGTCGTGGTGACGATCTGCGCGACGGGCATGGTGACCCTGCTGTGCTCTCCGCCGGTGCGCCGGGCGCTGAAGTGCGTCACGGAGCCCGAGATGAAGTGGGCGTTCCGCCAGGACGCGGCGGAGGCGGGGCCGCGCCGGTAGCGGCCGCGAACGACCCGCCGGGGGCAGGCGGCCGGCTCTCAGCCGGCCGCCTGCTCCTTTTCGGCCGTGAGGCCGAGCAGTTCGCGGGTCCTGGCGTACTTCTCCGTCAGCCTGTTCCGCGTCGCCTCGTCCAGCAGGGCCAGGCGTGCGGGGTCGGCGTTGTGGGCCAGGTCGGCCTGCTTGACCAGCAGGGCGCCGGGAGTCGCCAGGATGCGCCGGGTGTACGTCTCCAGGTCCTCGCCCCCGCCCTTGGTGAGGGCGAGAACCATGTCCTTGACGGGCCGCGGCAGCGCTGCCTGTTCGAGCCATTCGCGGCTCAACACGCCGTCCTCGACCGTGTCATGGAGCCAGCCGGCGGCGATCTGGTCCTCGCTCCCGCCCCGGGCGCGTACGCCCCCGGCGACGGCCGCGATGTGTTCCACGTAGGGCCGTCCCGCCTTGTCCCGTTGGGCGGCATGGGCCTCACGGGCGGTTGCCTCGACCTCGGCCAGGGTCAGCATCTGCTCGGACATGGCACGACTGTACGCGTCAGGGACGCCGTCATGAGGGGCCCGGCGCACGCTCACGCCGTAGGAGCGGCCCGGTCGTCCTCACGCCTGGCGGCACAGCAGCAGCAGCGCCCTGTCGTCGTTGACGTCCTTGGCGACGGCCTCGATCAGATGCCAGGCCGCACCCTCGAAGCCGGCGGCCACATAGCGGTCCGCCTCGCCGGTCAGCCGGTCGATGCCCTCGCTGATGTCCCTGCCCGAGGCCTCCACGAGACCGTCGGTGAACAGCATCAGCACGTCGCCGGGGCGCAGTGAGCCCTTGACCGGGTCGAACTGGGCCGCGTCGTACACACCGAGGAGCGGGCCTTCCGCGGCCATCTCCTCCCAGCGGCCGCTGCCCGCGTGGAGCTGGAGCGCGGGCAGATGTCCCGCGGACAGCAGCTCGTAGTCGCCGGAGTCGAGGTCGAGCACGAGGTGGATGGAGGTGGCGAAGCCCTCGTCCCAGTCCTGCCGCAGGAGATAGCCGTTGGCCGCGGGAAGGAAGCCGTGCGGCGGCAGCGAGCCCAGCAGGCCGCCGAACGCACCGGACAGCAGCAGCGCCCGCGACGCCGCGTCCATCCCCTTGCCGGACACGTCCGTGAGGACGACCTCCAGGGTGCGGCCGCCGTTGGTGCGGGCGGCGACCACGAAGTCGCCGGAGAACGACTGGCCGCCGGCCGGGCGCAGCGCCATCTCCTGGTGCCAGCCTTTCGGAAGCCGCGGCAGGGCGCTCTGCACCCGGATGCGTTCGCGCAGGTCGAAGAGCATGGTGCCGCCGCGCCGCCACGGCACGCCGACCCTGGCCCGGAACTGGGCGATCAGCAGGCCGAACATGCCGCACGCCGCGACGACCAGGACGGTGCCTGGGGTGACCCTGGCCGGGCCGTCCGTGTACGGACCGAGCGCTATGGACTCCACGATGAGCGCCGCGGCCGCGCCCGCGTAGAGGCCGAGCAGACTGGCCGGCCGCAGCAGCAGACCGCCCGCCACGATCGGCAGGACCAGCGCCACCGGTGAACACCACACGGGCGCGGCGATCGTGCCCCAGGTGATCGCGGGGACGGTCAGCAGCAGTCCGGCCAGGGCGAGCCGGTCGGATCCGTCGCCGCGGAAGTAGTCGACCCCGGACTTGCGCAGCGCGATACGCGCCCGGTGCACCGCTTTCCGCAACCGGGCCGTGGACGAGTCTGCTGCAGAGCCGCGGGCCATTGCCGTGGACCCTATCCACCCGCCGCCCCGGCGTGCAGGGGGACCCCCACGACATTGCGTTCGAAATCGGGTCGCGACGGGCCGCGCGCGGCTGGTAGGGATGGCATATGACGACAGATCTGCGGGTGCTGCGACAGTCCGAGTGGGACCGGTGGTACCGGAGTCTGGAACTCGCCTTCGGCGGCGTCCCCGAGACCCGGCCGGAGCGCGAACTCTGGACGGACCTGGCGGAGACCGAACGCTCCATCGGCGTCTGGGACGGCGACGACTGCGTCGGCACCGCGGGGGCGTTCACCTTCTCCGTGTCCGCGCCGGGCGGCACGTTCGTGCCCGCCGCCGGCGTGACCATGGTCAGCGTGGCGGCCACCCACCGGCGGCGCGGCATCCTCACCTCGATGATGCGGCGCCAGCTCGACGACGTCCGCTCCTGGGGCGAACCGCTCGCCGTGCTCACGGCCTCCGAACCGGAGATCTACGGCCGGTTCGGCTACGGGGTCGCCACCCACCAGATGTCCGTCGAGATCGACTCCTCGCGGACGCGGATCGCGGCGCCGCCCGGCGCCGACGACGTCCGGCTCCGCTTCGTACCCGTCGCCGACGGCGCTCGGGCGTGCGAGGAGGTGTACCTGCGCACGATCGGCACACGGCCCGGCATGCTCGCGCGCCGGCCGGGCTGGGAGCGGCTGCCGCTGCTGGACCCGCCGAGCGAGCGGGAGGGCGCGTCCCCCATGCAGTGCGTACTCGCGGAGCGGGACGGTCAGGTCGTGGGGTACGCCCGCTTCCACAACAAGCCGAACTGGTCGGCGGCGGGCCCGGAGGGGTCCATCTCCGTACGGCACATCGACGCACTGGACCCGGTCGCGTACGCGGCGCTGTGGCGCTTCCTGTGCGGCATCGACCTGACGACGACGGTACGGTCCCGCAACCGTCCCGTGGACGACCCGCTGCTCCAGCTGGTCACGGACATCCGCCGCTGCGGCGTTCGGGTACGGGACTCGCTGCACGTCCGGCTGGTCGACGTGGCGGGCGCGCTGGAGGCCCGGCGCTACACCGCGCCGGTCGACGTGGTGCTCGACGTCGACGACGCGTTCTGCCCCTGGAACGCGGGCCGTTGGCGGCTGACGGGCGACGCGAAGGGCGCGTCGTGCGAGCGGACCCGGGACGAGGCGGACCTGGCGCTGTCCGTACGGGAGTTGGGGGCGGCGTATCTCGGGGGCGTGTCGCTGTCGGCGCTGGCGGGGGCGGGGCGGGTGCGGGAGCTGCGGGAAGGTGCGCTGGCGGAGGCGTCGGTGGGGTTCGGCTCCGACGTCGCGCCGTGGCTGCCGCACGGGTTCTAGCGGGGGTGACCGCTGCGGGGGCGTGGGCGCCTGCGGCGGGCTCGTTCCCCTCCCCGCCCTTTCCCGAAACCGGTCTCCGCCCGGACCCGCCACCGCGCTCCGCGCGGTGTTTCGGGGGCTCCGCCCCCCGACCCCCGCGCCTCAATCGCCGGCGGGGCTGGAGTGGCCTCCGCTGTCGGCGAGGCTGATTTCGCGCAGCGAAATCCAGCCCGCCCGGCGCTTGAGGGCACCGCGCGCAGCGCGGTACCGGGTCCGGGCGGAGCCCGGTTTCGGGAAGGGGCGGGGAGGGGAACAGGCCGGTTCAGGCCGTGGGTGCCTGGCAGGTGGGGCACCAGAAGAGGTTGCGGGTCGCGAGGGGCGCCGTGCGGATCTGCGTGGCGCAGAGGTGGCACGGCATGTTCGCCCGGCGGTACACGTAGACCTCGCCGCCGTGGTCGTCCACACGCGGTGCGCGGCCCATCGCCTCCGGAGTGTGTTCCGGGCGGACGGTGTCGATGCGGTTGTTGCGGACGCCCTCGCGCATCAGCGCGGCCAGGTCCTCCCAGATGGCGTCCCATTGGCGGCGCGTGAGGTCCTTGCCGGCCCGGTAGGGGTCGATGCCGTGGCGGAAGAGGACCTCCGCGCGGTAGACGTTGCCGACGCCCGCGATGATCTTCTGGTCCATCAGCAGCGCGGCGATCGTCGTGCGGGAGCGGGAGATCCGCGTCCAGGCCCGGTCCGGGTCGTCGGACGGCCTGAGCGGGTCGGGGCCGAGCCGGTCGTGTATCGCCCGCTTCTCGGGTTCGGTGATCAGCGCGCAGGTGGTCGGGCCGCGCAGGTCGGCGTAGTGGTTCTCGTTCAGGACGCGCAGGCGGACCGTGTCGGTCGGCGGCGGCGCCGGGGCCGTGCCGAAGCCGAGCTTGCCGAACAGGCCGAGGTGGATGTGGATCCAGCCGATGTCCTCGAAGCCGAGGAACAGGTGCTTGCCGTGCGCGTCGGCGCCGTCGAGCACCCGGCCGTCGAGGAGCGCGGCGCTGTCGGAGAACTTGCCCTGGGGGCTGCTGACCCGGACGTTCCACCCCGCGAATCGGTGGACGTGGTCCTCCGCGAGGCGGTGGATCGTGTGCCCCTCGGGCATGGGGTCGGTCCTCCTGGACGGCATGACGGTGCCGCCGGGACGGACCCGGCGGCACACGGAAGCGGATGTGGCGCGGGGCTCAGCCCTGCTGCGGGTGGTGGGCCGGGATCGGGGGGAGCTCGCCGGTGGTCTCGTACGCGGAGAGCATCTCGATGCGGCGGGTGTGACGCTCCTCACCCGAGTACGGGGTGCTGAGGAAGATATCGACGAACTTCGTCGACTCCTCGAGGGTGTGCATCCGCCCGCCGATGGCCACGACGTTGGCGTTGTTGTGCTCACGGCCGAGCGCGGCGGTCTGCTCGCTCCAGGCGAGCGCGGCACGCACGCCCTCGACCTTGTTGGCGGCGATCTGCTCGCCGTTGCCCGAGCCGCCGATCACGATGCCGAGGCTGCCCTCGTCCGCGACCGTCCGCTCGGCGGCACGCAGGCAGAACGGCGGGTAGTCGTCCTGGGCGTCGTAGATGTGGGGACCGCAGTCCACGGGCTCGTGGCCATGGGCCTTGAGCCACTCGACGAGGTGGTTCTTGAGTTCGAAGCCGGCATGGTCCGAGCCGAGGTACACGCGCATGGTTCGAGTGTGGCATGGGGGGAAGGCGCGGTCCGGCGCGGGGCCGGGCTCGGGGCGCGCCGGAGTGACGAGTGCAACGAAACGGAGTCGACCCTTCCGTACTGGCACGTACTGGGTTCTAATTCCGAGGTTCGTAATCCGAGCGGCACCAAGACATAAGGATTCGTCCATGACGTCGCAGTCGACCCTCATAAAGGAAGGCGAGATGCCCGGCACCCCGGGACAGTCGCCTTCCCCCGACGGTCTCAAGGCCGGTCTCAAGAACCGCCACCTTTCCATGATCGCCATCGGCGGTGTGATCGGCGCCGGCCTGTTCGTCGGATCAAGCTCCGGCATAGCCGCGGCCGGCCCGGCGATCCTGCTGTCCTACGCGCTCGTGGGCATGCTGGTGGTCTTCGTGATGCGGATGCTGGGCGAGATGGCCGCTGCGAGCCCGAACTCCGGGTCCTTCTCCGCCTACGCCGACCGCGCGCTCGGGCGCTGGGCGGGCTTCTCCATCGGCTGGCTCTACTGGTTCTTCTGGGTCGTCGTGCTGGCCGTGGAGGCCACGGCCGGCGCCGAGATCCTGGAAGGCTGGATGCCGGCGGTGCCGCAGTGGGGCTGGGCGCTGATCGTCATGGTCGTGCTGACGGCCACCAACCTGGTCTCCGTCTCCTCCTACGGCGAGTTCGAGTTCTGGTTCGCCGGCATCAAGGTCGTCGCCATCGGCGCGTTCGTCATCGTCGGTCTGCTGGCCGTCTTCGGTGTGCTGCCGGGCTCCGACAACCCCGGGGCGGGCCTCGCCCATCTGACCGACGCGGGCGGCTTCATGCCGAACGGCGCCGGCGCGATCCTCGCCGGTGTGCTGCTGGTCGTCTTCTCCTTCATGGGCAGCGAGATCGTGACTCTGGCGGCCGGCGAGTCGGAGAACCCGCGGCGCGCGGTCACCAAGGCCACCAACTCGGTGATCTGGCGTGTGGGCTTCTTCTACCTCGGCTCGATCTTCGTCGTGCTGACGCTGCTCCCGTGGAACGACAAGTCGATCGAGGAGAAGGGGTCGTACGTCGCCGCCCTGGACTCCATCGGCATCGCCAACGCCGGGCAGATCATGAATGTGATCATCCTGACGGCGGTCCTCTCCTGCCTCAACTCGGGCCTCTACACCGCCTCGCGCATGGCCTTCTCCCTCGGTGAGCGCGGTGACGCGCCCAAGGCGTTCGCCAAGGTCAACGCCAAGGGTGTGCCGACGGCGGCCATCCTGGCCTCCGTGGTCTTCGGCTTCGCCGCCGTCTACTTCAACTACGCCTTCAAGGACACGGTCTTCCTGTTCCTGCTCAACTCGTCCGGCGCCGTGGCGCTGTTCGTCTGGCTGGTGATCTGCTTCACCCAGCTGCGGATGCGCGGCATCCTGCTGCGGGAGGCGCCGGAGAAGCTGACGGTGAAGATGTGGCTCTTCCCGTACCTCACCTGGGCGACCGCCGCGATGATCACCTTCGTGCTCGTCTACATGGTCGTCGACGACGCCAACCGTCAGGTCGCGCTGCTCTCGATCGCCGTCGCCGCGGTGGTGGTCGCGATCGCCGTGACCCGCGAGAAGCTCTCCCCGCGGCCCGCCGCCGCGTCCGTCACGGCCACCCGTGACGAAGAGGTCGAGCCGGTCTCCGGAGCCTGAGGGACACCCGACGCCGCAGGTCGAGTGGCGTCAGAAGGGAGGCTCTCCGTCGGTCCCGCGAGGGACGGACGGAGAGCCTCGTCCTTTTCCCGTCTCCGGTACGGGAAACGCAAGAGGCCCGCCGGTCCCAGGGTGCTGAGAACCGGGCGGGCCTCTTCTACGGGCCGGGGGCCGTGCGTCAGCCGCGGCGGCCGATGAGCTTCCAGGCGGTGGGCAGTGCGCCCATCGCCAGGGCAGCCTTCAGCGCGTCGCCGATCAGGAACGGCACCAGGCCGGCCGCGACCGCCTCACCGAAGGACATGCCGGTGGCCAGCGCCAGGTAGGGGACACCGACCGCGTAGATGATCGCCGAGCCGGCCGCCATCGTGCCCGCCATGCGCAGCACGGACCGGTCGGCGCCGCGACGGGCGAAGTGGCCGACGACGGTCGCGGCGAGCAGCATGCCGAGGATGTAGCCGAAGGACGGCATCCCGTAGCCGGAGGTCGCCTGGGCGAACCACGGCATGCCCGCCATGCCGGCCACCGCGTACAGGGCGAGGGAGAGGAAGCCGCGGCGGGCGCCGAGCGCGGTGCCCACGAGGAGGGCCGCGAAGGTCTGGCCGGACACGGGGACCGGGGAGCCGGGGACCGGGACCGAGATCTGCGCCGCGATGCCGGTGAGCGCGGCGCCGCCGACGACGAGGGTGATGTCCCGGACGCGGGACGCGGGCAGCAGGTCGGCGAGGACGAGCCCCGATCGGACGGGGGCGGCAGCAGTGCTCATCGGGACTCCGCGAGGGTGAGGGCAGTTCGGGACAGGGTGACCGTAGCCCACGGAGAATCGCTCGATCACCAGCAGCCGCCCACAAAGCGGCGGTTGACAGCTTGGTGGGGTTCACACAAAGAGTCTCGATCATGCCGGTGATGACGTGATGCTCGTCACTGAGGTCCGGGGCCTAGGCGTCCGTTTTGCACAGGGGCTGTCAACTCAGGAAGACTGTAGGGACCCCATAACTCGTACCGAGTGATCCGAGAGTTCTCCAGCAGATGCACGACGCGCCGCCCACGCCCCTGGCCGCAGAGGCCGAACCCCTGAGCCACGGGCTCAAGCAGCGCCATCTGACGATGCTCGGCCTCGGCGGGGTGATCGGCGCCGGGCTCTTCGTGGGATCGGGCGCCGGCATCGCCCTGGCCGGCCCCGGCATCGTGCTCTCCTATCTGATCGCGGGCGCCCTCGCGATGCTGGTGATGCGGATGCTCGGTGAGATGTCCTCCGCGATGCCCGCTTCCGGTTCGTTCTCGGTGCACGCGGAACGCGCGCTCGGGCGCTGGGCCGGGTTCAGCGTCGGCTGGCTGTACTGGTTCCTGCTGGTGGTGGTGCTCGCCGCGGAGGCGACGGCCGCCGCGGCGATCGCCCACGGCTGGGCACCCGCCGTCCCCCCATGGGGCTGGGTGCTGGTGTTCATGGTGGTCTTCACCGTCGCCAACCTGACGGCGGTGAAGAACTTCGGCGAGTTCGAGTTCTGGTTCGCCGCGCTCAAGGTCGGCGCGATCGTGCTCTTCCTGGCACTCGGCACCCTGGCGATCTTCGGACTGCTGCCGGACACGGACCCGGTCGGCCTCACCCGGCTCACCGGCGAGGGCGGCTTCCTGCCCAGCGGCTGGTCCGGCGTGATCTCCGGCGTACTCGCCGTCGTCTTCGCCTTCGGCGGCCTCGAGGTCGTCACCATCGCCGCCGCGGAGACCGCGGATCCGGCCCGCGCGGTGGGCCGCGCCGTGCGCAGCGCGGTGGTCCGCATCCTCTTCTTCTATGTGGGCTCGATGGTCGTCATCGTGACCGTCATGCCCTGGACCGCGCAGAAGGCGGGTCTGAGCCCCTATGTCTCCGTTCTCGACTCGATCGGTGTGCCGAGCGCCGGCCGGATCATGGAGATCGTCGTCTTCGTGGCGCTGCTGTCCGCGCTCAACGCCAACCTGTACGGCGCCTCCCGGATGGTGTTCTCGCTCGCGGAGCGTGGCGAGGCGCCGAAGGGGCTGCTGAAGCTCACCCGGGGCGGCGTGCCGCGCAAGGCGGTGCTCGCCTCCGTCGCGTTCGGCTTCGTGTCCGTGCTGCTCAATCTGAAGTGGCCGGATTCGGTCTTCCTCTACATGCTCAACTCGGTCGGCGCGGTACTGCTGTTCGTCTGGGCGCTGATCGCGGTGTCGCAACTGCGGCTGCGCCGGCGCCTCGAGCGTGAGGCGCCGGAGAGTCTGACCCTGCGCATGTGGGGCTTCCCGTGGCTCACCTGGGTGGCGCTCGCCGCGATGGCGGCCGTGCTGGGGCTGATGCTCACCGATGACACCGCCCGGCCGCAGGTGCTGTGGTCGAGCGGCGCGACCGCCGGTGTACTGCTGGTTTCGGCCGTCCGGGAGCTACGCGAACGGCGCCGCTGAGTTGCGCGGTTCGCGTGTGCGGTTGTTGACGTTCCGTGAAGATCGTGACCGTATAGCGGACATCTGTTCCCTGTGAGCGGCGACCGTGCCCACACTGGGCCGCTCCCCCGTCTCAGCTCATGAACAGGGCACGCCCATGTCTCGGACCACCGCGCCCGCGCCCGTCGACCAGCCGGCCGACGCCACGCTCACGCACGGCCTCAAACAACGCCACTTGTCGATGATCGCCCTCGGCGGTGTCATCGGCGCCGGGCTCTTCGTGGGATCGGGCGCCGGCATCGCCGCGGCCGGACCGTCGATCGTCGTCGCGTACGCCCTCTCCGGACTGCTGGTCATGCTGGTGATGCGGATGCTGGGTGAGATGTCGGCGGCCAACCCGGCCTCCGGCTCCTTCTCGGTGCACGCGGAGCGGGCCATCGGGCCGTGGGCGGGCTTCACCGCCGGCTGGGCGTTCTGGTTCCTGCTGTGCGTGGCCGTCGGTCTGGAGGCCATCGGCGCCGCGGGCATCATGACGGGCTGGTTCCCCGGGACGCCCGAGTGGGCCTGGGTGGCGCTGTTCATGCTGGTGTTCTGCGGCACGAACCTGGCGGCGGTGAAGAACTTCGGCGAGTTCGAGTTCTGGTTCGCCGCGCTGAAGGTCGGCGCGATCGTGCTCTTCCTGGGCATCGGCGTCCTCGCGATCGCCGGCGTCCTTCCGGGCAGCGAAGCTCCGGGCACCACCAACCTCACCGGTGACGGCGGCTTCATGCCGAACGGCACCGAGGGCCTGATCGTCGGCCTCCTCGCCTCCGTCTTCGCCTACGGCGGTCTGGAGACGGTCACCATCGCCGCCGCCGAGTCCGAGCACCCGGTGCAGGGCGTCGCCAAGGCCGTGCGCACCGCGATGTGGCGTATCGCCGTCTTCTACATCGGTTCGATGGCGGTCATCGTCACGCTGGTGCCGTGGCACGAGAAGGCCGTCGCGGAGAAGGGGCCGTACGTCGCGACCCTGGACCACCTGGGCATCGACGGCGCGGGCCAGATCATGAACGTGGTCGTGCTGATCGCGCTGCTCTCCGCGATGAACGCCAACATCTACGGCGCCTCCCGGATGGCGTGCTCGCTGGTCGCCCGCCGCCAGGGTCCGACCGCGCTGGGCCGGATCTCCGGCGGCGTGCCGCGGACCGCCGTGCTGGTCTCCTCCGTCTTCGGCTTCCTGTGCGTGCTGCTGTCGTACTGGCGGCCGGAGGACATCTTCATGTGGCTGCTCAACACGATCGGCGCGATCATCCTGGTCGTCTGGTTCTTCATCGCCGTCTCGCAGTTGGTGCTGCGCCGCCGCACGGAGCGGGAGAGCCCCGAGAAGCTGGTCGTGAAGATGTGGCTGTTCCCCGGCCTCACGCTGCTCGCCCTGGCCGGCATGGCGACCGTCTTCGCGCTGATGCTGCGCGAAGAGGAGACCCGGATGCAGCTGCTCGGCACCGGTGTCCTGACGCTGGTCCTCGCCGTCGTCGGATTCGTGCTGCAGAAGACGCGTGAATCCCGCTCGGCCGCCGAGGCCGGCGCGACGGACTGAGCGCGGCCGCGCACGGAACGCCCGCACAGCACAGTGCCCCCGCGAGTCATGTACTCGCGGGGGCACCGCGCTGTGCGGGACGCGGCTTGCCGGGACGCGGGCGTCGCCGTCCGGCGGGCGGTTCAGTCGAAGACGGGGCCCTGGGTCCGGGTGCGCTTGATCTCGTAGAACCCGGGGATCGACGCGACCATCAGCGTGCCGTCCCACAGGCGGGCCGCCTCCTCGCCCTTGGGGGCGGGGGTGACGACCGGACCGAAGAAGGCGATCTGCCCGCCGTCGGAGCCCGGCACCGCGATGACCGGCGTGCCGACTTCCTGGCCGACCTTCTCGATGCCCTCCTTGTGGGAGGCGCGCAGCTGGGCGTCGTACGTGCCCTTGTCCGCGAAGTCGGCGAGGGAGGTGGGCAGACCGACGTCCTTGAGCGCCGCGACGACGGCCTCCCGGACAGGCCCCATGCCCTCGTTGTGGAAGCGGGTGCCGAGCGCGGTGTAGAGCTTGCCGACCACCTCGTCGCCGTGCTCCTGCTGGGCGGCGACGACGACGCGCACGGGGCCCCACGCCTTGTTCTCCAGCATGTCCCGGTACTCCTCGGGAAGCTCGTCGAGCTTGTCCTCGTTGAGCACGGCGAGGCTCATCACATGCCATCGCACCTCTACGTCGCGGAGCTTCTCCACCTCGAGCATCCAGCGGGAGGTCATCCAGGCCCAGGGGCACAGCGGGTCGAACCAGAAGTCCACGGGCGTCTTGCCGTTGTGCGACATATCACTCCTCGGAAGGTATCGGCGCCCTGCGCGCCTGCCCGGGCAACGCCGCCGATGGCTCCGGCGATTCCCATGGGAGGATCGCTCGTGTTCGAACGAGACACGAAGGAGTGCTTGTGCCCGGTGAGAATCTGTCCCGCGACGAGGCCCGCTCCCGGGCCGGACTGCTGTCCGTCGACGGGTACGAGGTGGCCCTCGACGTGCGGTCCGCGGTCGGGGAGCCCGAGGACGCCTCAGGGCCGCGCACCTTCAGGTCGTTGACCACGATCCGGTTCCGTGCGAACGAGCCGGGTGCTTCGACCTTCGTCGACCTGCTCGCCCCGTCCGTGACGGCCGTCACCCTCAACGGGCGTCAGCTGGACCCCGCCGTCGTCTTCGACGGCTCCCGGATCACGCTGGACGGCCTGGCCGCGGAGAACGTGCTCGTCGTCGACGCCCGGTGCGCGTACAGCCGCACCGGCGAGGGACTGCACCGCTTCGTCGACCCCGAGGACGGCGAGGTCTACCTCTACACGCAGTACGAGCCGGCCGACGCCCGCCGCGTCTTCGCCGACTTCGAACAGCCCGACCTCAAGGCGCCGTTCCGGTTCGAGGTGACCGCCCCGGAGGGCTGGACGGTGTGGAGCAACCGCGAGGGCGCCCGCGCGGAGGACGGGACCTGGCGGTTCGCCGAGACGGCGCCGATCTCGACGTACATCACGGCGGTCGTCGCCGGGCCGTACCACTACGAGACCGATCTGTACGAGCGTGAACTGGCCGACGGCACGGTCCTGCGGATCCCGCTCGGCGCGATGTGCCGCAAGGGGCTCGCCAAGCACTTCGACGCGGACGACATCTTCCTCGTCACCAAGCAGGGCCTGGACTTCTTCCACGAGCACTTCGACTACCCGTACCCCTTCGGGAAGTACGACCAGGCGTTCGTGCCCGAGTACAACATCGGGGCCATGGAGAACCCGGGCTGCGTGACCTTCCGCGAGGAGTTCGTCTTCCGCGGCAAGGTGACACAGGCGTCGTACGAGCGCCGGGCCAACGTCATCCTGCACGAGATGGCGCACATGTGGTTCGGCGACCTCGTCACCATGCAGTGGTGGGACGACCTGTGGCTCAAGGAGTCCTTCGCGGACTTCATGGGCTCCTTCTCGATGGTCGAGGCGACGCGCTTCACCGACGGGTGGGTCACCTTCGCCAACAACCGCAAGGCCTGGGCGTACCGCGCCGACCAGCTGCCGTCGACGCACCCGGTCACGGCCGACATCCGCGACCTCGAGGACGCCAAGCTCAACTTCGACGGCATCACGTACGCCAAGGGCGCGTCCGTGCTCAAGCAGCTCGTCGCGTACGTGGGCCGGGACGCGTTCATGGAGGGCGCCCGGCGCTACTTCAAGCGCCACGCGTACGGGAACACCCGGCTCGGCGACCTGCTGTCCGTGCTGGAGGAGACGTCCGGGCGCGACATGAAGGACTGGTCCCGGTCCTGGCTCGAAACGTCGGGCGTCAACGCGCTGACGCCCGAGGTGGCGTACGACGCGGACGGGCGCATCACCGAGCTGGCGGTCTCCCAGGACGGTGACACGCTCCGGCCGCACCGGGTGGCCGTCGGCCTCTACCGGATCGAGAACTCGGAGCTCGTGCGGTACGCGCAGGCCGGGGTGGACGTCACCGGTGCGCGCACGGTCGTGCCCGAACTCGCGGGCGAGGAGCGGCCCGGACTCGTCCTGGTCAACGACGAGGACCTGACCTACTGCAAGATCCGCTTCGACGAGCGGTCCCTCGAGACGCTGCGCTCCTCGCTCGGCGACATCAGGGATCCGCTGGCGCGGGCGCTGTGCTGGTCGGCGCTGTGGAACCTGACCCGCGACGCGCTGATGCCGGCGCGGGAGTTCGTCCGCCTGGTGCTGGCGTTCGCCGGGCGCGAGTCCGACATCGGCGTCCTCCAGATGCTGCACGCGTGGACGCGGTCCGCCCTCGTGCACTACGTGGCACCCGGCTGGCGCGCCGAGGGCGGCCGGCTGGCCGCGGAAGGCGCGCTGCGGGAACTGCGCGCCGCCGGGCCGGGCAGCCAGCACCAGCTGACCTGGGCGCGGTTCTTCGCGTCGGTCGCCGAGTCGGAGACGGACTTCCGGCTGCTCTCCGGGCTGCTGGCGGGCACCGAGAAGATCGACGGCCTGGACGTCGACCAGGAACTGCGCTGGTCGTTCCTGGAACCGCTGGCGGCGCACGGGGTCGCCGACGAGTCGGCGATCGCGGCGGAACTGGCCCGCGACGACACGGCCTCGGGCAAGCGGCACGAGGTGCGCTGCCTGGCGTCGCGGCCGTCGGCCGCGGTCAAGGACCAGGCGTGGGCGGCGGTGGTCGAGTCGGACAAGCTGTCCAACGCGCTCGTCGAAGCGACGATCTCGGGCTTCGCCCAGCCGTCGCAGCGTGAACTGATCGCCCCGTACACCGAGAAGTACTTCGAGGCGATCGAGCGGGTGTGGTCCGAGCGGTCGATCCAGATCGGGATGGACGTGGTGCGGGGCCTGTACCCGTCCTTCCAGGACTCCCGGGCCACGCTCGACGCGACGGACGAGTGGCTGGCCGCGCACGGGTCGGCGGCGCCGGCGCTGCGGCGGCTGGTCGCGGAGTCCCGCGACGACCTGGCGAGGGCGTTGCGGGCGCAGGAGTGCGACGGGGCGTGACGTTGGGGGCGGGGCCCGCGGGCCCCGCCCCCCGCCTGATCCGAAACCCGGGCAGGCCCCGGACCCGCCCGGCGCTCCGCACGGTGTTCCGGGGGCGCTGCCCCCGGCCCCCCGCGCCTCGGTCGCCGATGCGGGGCCGGCCTTGCCCCCCCGCCGGGCCTCGGCCGCGCGGGCAAGGCCGATCACGCGGCGCGGGACAGGCCCGCCCGGCACGTGCCACGGCCGCCAGGCCGTAGAGGGAACTTGAGGGCACGGCCGAAGGCCGCACCGGGTCCGGACCACGCCCGTCACGCGGCGCCCGGTGGCCGGTGCCCGGCACCGGCGGGGCCCGGTGGCCAAGCCGGACACAGGCGGGGCCCAGTGCCCACGCCCGGCACGCGGTGGCCAAGCCCGGCACGCGGCGACGCCGACCAGGAACGCGGCCGCGCGGCCCTGTCCGTGGCCGAGCCAGCACGCGGCGCCCAGTAGCCCGCGCCCGGCACAGCGCGGCCCTGTCCGTGGCCGTGCCCGACACGCGGCGCTCGGTGGCCGGTGCCCGGAACAGGCGCGGCCCTGTCTGTGGCCGCGCCCGGCACGCGGCGCCGGTGCCCGAGCCCGACGCCGGCGGAGCCCGGTACGTGGCCGAGTCGCGCGCCGACGGCAGCGGCCGGGGTGGGCACAGCGCCGGCCTCACATCGGCACTCGAACGTGCGTACTTTAGGACACGGTTGTCCTGAATCGTCGACGAGCTTGTAACAGCGGTTAGCCCGGTCCGGCGACGCGGGCATCTCATCGGCATGAACCAGCCCAACGCTCCCCTCTCCCCCCTCCCCCTTCCCCTCAGCCGGCCCGACGGCGACGTGCGCCGGCGGGTCGTGTCCGGGGCGCAGTTGCGTACGCACGGCTTCACGCCCTCGCGGGTCGCCGAGCGGTGCCGGCCCGGCGGGGGCTGGCAGTTGCTGCTGCCGGGGGTGTATCTGCTGCAGCCGGGACCGGCCACCGGCGAGGAGCGGCTGCACGCCGCGCTGCTGTACGCCGGCCGGCCCGTGCTGCCGGCCCAGCGGCACGACTCGGCGCCGTACGGCGAAGCGATGGTCACCGGGCTGGCCGCGCTCGCGCTGCACGGATTCGCGGCGGCTCCGCCGCTGACGTCGATCGAGCTGATCGACGTGCTCGTGCCGCGGACGCGCCGGCTTCGGTCGGCCGGATTCGCCCGGCTGGTGCGGGGACATTCGATGCCCCCGGCCGAAGAGGCCGGCGGCGTGCCCGTCGCCCCCGCGTCCCGCGCCCTCGCCGACGCGGTGGCGGAGCTCGACGACGCGGCGCTGATCGGCCGGCTGCTGACGGAGGCCGTGCGGGGCGGGCACTGCGAGCCGGCCGCGCTGGTGCGGGAGTTGAACGACGCGCGGCTGCTGGACCGCCCGCACGTCGTCAGCGCGGTGGACGAACTGCTCGCGGAGGGCCGTGCGCTGGCGGAGGGCAGGCTGTACGGACTCGTCCACGACGGCGGTCTGCCCGACCCCCTGTGGAACGTGGACCTCCGTCTCCCCGGCGGCCCTCGACTCGGCCGGGTCGACGCGTACTGGCCGGAGCAGGCGGTGGCCGTGGAGCTGGACACGCGCGCGCCGCGCCACGACGAGGACGCCCAGTGGTCCCGGTACGCGCGCAAGCGGGAGCATCTGGAGCGGCTCGGCATCACCGTCGTGCACCTGACGCCGCGCAAGCTCCGTGAGTCGCCCGAACAGCAGGCGACCGTGGTGCGCACCGCGCTGATGGCCGCCGCGGACCGCGAGCCCGCCGCCTACGTGGTGGTGCTGCCCCGCTGAGCGACCCTGCCGAGCACCGGCCTGGAGTGCCACAGCTCCAGGCCCACGTCGACGAGTTCCACGCGGTGGAGCGCCGGCACCGCTTCCAGCGGGTGCCAGGCGGCGAGGTCCGTGGACCCGCCGGTCTCGTTGCGCAGCTCGCCGCCGGTGATCCGGCCCTCGTACACGATCCGCAGGCCCTGGAAGTCCGCGAAGGCGCCCAGCTTGCGCGGGTAGCGGCGGCGTACCGAGTCGAGGCCGAGCAGCGCGGTCATCTCGGCGATGTAGCCGGTCTCTTCCTCGACCTCGCGGACGACGGTGTCGAGGGGGTCCTCACCGTGGTCCATGCCGCCGCCGGGCAGCGTCCACTTCTTCGTGCCGTCGCGCGCGACCCAGCGGGCCAGCAGGACCTGTCCGTCCTGTATGCAGACGGCGTAGGCCGCGACCCTCAACTCCTTGTTCATTCGGTGAGATTACCGGCGCGTCGGCTCATCGAGGTCGATAAGCACCTGTTCGTTCCGGATGGCGGATGATCCGTGGTGGCGGGTTTACGCCATGCGCACATCCCGTCTCGATCAACTCTCCACAAACCCCTGTCATTTACGCAAGGCTGAGCGGTCATCCGGCACCGTATTCCGGACCCTCTCTTTCACAAACAGGGATGCTGATGACCCCCGAACCCGAGAGCTCCACAACGGGACGCTCGACGCCAGGCCACAGACGCGTGGCACGCGTCGCGGCCGCCGCCTCGATGGTGGCCGCGCTCGTCGCCGCCGGCGTCGCTCCGGCCGTCGCCACAGCGCCCGCCGACGACCCGGCCGGCACCAAGGAAGTCAAGGCCGCCAAGTCGTCCTCCGACAAGATCGGCTCGGCCGACGCCGAGCTGCTCGCGGAGGCCGAGGCCAAGGGCGAGAAGACCGTCACCGTCATGGTGGCCACCGCCCCCGGCGCGACCGAGCAGGTCGCCGGCCAGCTGGACGCCGTCAAGGGCGCCGTCGTCGGCAGGACCTTCGACAAGCTCGGCTACGTACGCGCCACGCTGCCCACGGACAAGGCCGAGGCCGCCCTCAAGGCGGCGGCCAAGCTGTCCAGCGTGCACGGCATCGACCTCAAGCACGAGATCGAGCTGGACGACCCGACCCCGGCGGCGGACACCGTGAAGGCCGCGGGCACCGCCGACGCGCAGGCCCAGCAGTACCCGGCGCCCGACGCGTCGACCCCGGCGAAGAACCCGTACAACCCGTCCTTCGAGACGGGTGCGGTCGACTTCGTCAAGGCGCACCCCAAGGCCGACGGCCGCGGCGTGACCATCGGAATCCTCGACTCCGGTGTCGACCTCGGCCACCCGGCGCTCCAGAAGACCACCACCGGCGAGCGCAAGATCGTCGACTGGGTCACGGCGACGGACCCGGTGGCCGACGGCGACCGCACCTGGCTGAGGATGAACACGGCCGTCACCGGCCCCACGTTCGCGGTCAACGGGCGCACCTACTCCGCCCCCGCCGGCGCGTACCGCTTCAACCTGTTCGCGGAGGCCGCCACCAAGGGCGGCGACATGGCCGGCGACCTCAACCGGGACGGCGACACCACCGACGTCTGGGCGGTCCTCTACGACGAGGGCACCCGGACCGCGCGCGTCGACCTGAACAACGACGCCGACTTCACCAACGACACCCTGATGAAGCCGTACAAGAACGGCTTCCAGGTCGGCTACTTCGGCAAGGACGACCCGAAGACCGAGATCGCCGAGCGGATCCCGTTCGTCATCGAGGTCCGCACCGACGTCGTCTACAACGACGCCGGCGCGACGGCCGACTACGTCAACATCGGTGTCATCGAGGGGTCGCACGGCACGCACGTCGCCGGTATCACCGCCGCCAACAGCCTCTTCGGCGGCCGGATGAACGGTGCCGCGCCCGGCGCGAAGATCGTCTCCTCGCGCGCCTGCACCTGGAGCGGCGGCTGCACCAACATCGCGCTCACCGAGGGCATGGCCGACCTGGTCATCAACCGCGGCGTGGACATCGTCAACATGTCCATCGGCGGTCTGCCCCCGCTGAACGACGGCAACAACGCGCGCGCCGAGCTCTACAACCGGCTCATAGACACCTACGGCGTCCAGCTGGTGATCTCCGCCGGCAACTCGGGCCCGGGCACCAACACGCTCGGCGACCCCGCCGTCGCCGACAAGGTGATCTCCGTCGGCGCGTCCATCTCCAAGGAGACCTGGGCGTCCAACTACGGATCCGGCGTCGAGAAGAAGTACGCGATGCTGCCCTTCTCCTCGCGCGGTCCGCGTGAGGACGGCGGCTTCACGCCGACGCTGACCGCGCCCGGCGCGGCGGTCAACACCACCCAGACCTGGTCGCCCGGCGGCCCGGTCGCCGAGGCCGGCTACCAGCTGCCGCCCGGCTACTCGATGATGCAGGGCACCTCGATGTCCTCTCCGCAGGCGGCGGGCGCGGCGGCACTGCTGCTCTCCGCGGCCAAGCAGCGCGGCATCGAGCTCACCCCGGCCAAGCTGCGCACCGCCCTCACCAGCACCGCCCACCGCATCAGCGGTGAGCAGGCGCACGAGCAGGGCGCGGGCCTGATCAACGTCGTGGACGCCTGGGAGCAGATCAAGGACGGCGTGGGCGCCCACGAGTACTCGGTCAAGGCCCCGGTCGACACCGCGATCGACTTCGCGCTGAAGACCCCGGGCTTCGGCACCGGTCTCTACGACCGCGAGGGTGGCCTGAAGGCCGGCAAGAGCCGGACCTACGACATCACCGTCACCCGCACGACCGGCCCGAAGAAGGCCGTCGCGCACACCCTGCGCTGGAAGAACAACGACGGCACCTTCCGTCTGCTCAGCGGGTCCGAGGTCAGGCTCCCGCTGAACCAGCCGGTCACCGTCACCGTCCAGGCGCGGCCGAAGACGGCCGGCGTGCACAGCGCCGTCCTCGAGGCCGACGACCGCTCGACCGTGGGCGTGGACAAGCAGATCCTGGCCACCGTGGTCGCCTCCGACGACCTCGCGAAGCCCGGATACACCGTCTCCAAGTCGGACACGGTGCAGCGCAACAGCCACAAGTCGTACTTCATCACCGTCCCCGACGGCGCCAAGAACCTCGAGGTCGCCATCGGCGGGCTCGCCGAGGGCAGCCAGACCCGGTTCATCGGCCTCCACCCGTACGGGCTGCCGGTCGACCCGACCTCGACGGTCAACTGCTACCCGAACTACGCGAACCCGGCCAACACCTGCCGTCCCGACGTGCGCTCCTACCCGGAGCCGATGCCGGGCGTCTGGGAGATCGAGGTCGAGTCGCGGCGCACGTCCCCGCTGCTGGACAACCCGTTCGAGCTGGACGTGACGGTGCTCGGCGCCGACTTCGACCCGGCCGTCAAGACGCTCCCCGAGGCGAAGGTCGGCACGCCGGCCCCCGTCGAGTGGAACGTCACCAACCGCTTCGCCTCTCTCGAGGGCAAGCTGGCCGGCGGCTCCCTGGGCTCGGCGAAGGTCGCCCGTCCGTCCATCGCGCACGGTGAGTCCCAGGAGTCCACGGTCACCATCGGCGAGGGCGTGGAGCGCCTCGACGTGGCGATCGGCTCTCCCGCCGACAACGGCGCGGACCTGGACCTGCTGGTCCTCAAGGACGGCGCCGTGGTCGGCCAGGCCGCGGACGGCGACTCCGAGGAGGCGGTGAGCCTGCTGAAGCCGGCCGCCGGTACCTACACGATCGTGGTCGACGGTTACTCGGTCCCGGCCGGGACCACCGAGTACGACTACCGCGATGTGTTCTTCTCCCCGTCGCTCGGCTCGGTGAAGATCGACGCCGGATCGTCGGTCCAGCTCGCCAACGGCGCGTCGGCGCAGGTCAGCGCCGAGGTCGTGGTCGGTGGAGCGGCTCCGGAAGGACGCCAGTTCTTCGGTGAGGTGCAGCTGCTGAACAACCGCGGCACGGTCGCGGGCGCCGGCAGCGTGGTGATCGGCAAGGTCACCGAGTAGCCGCGGAAAGCAGTGGAACGGCGGGGCGGGCGCTCTTCGAGCACCCGCCCCGCCTGCATGTTCCTTGTCACACGTCCCGCCACTCGGACAACCGATTGGACAAGGCGGACCCGGACATACGCATCATGGAACGGCATCAGGGCCGCAAGTACGTACGGAGGAGTCCCCGTGAAGGTCGGAATCGTCGGAGCCACCGGGCAGGTCGGCACGGTCATGCGCAAGATCCTCGCCGAGCGGAAGTTCCCGGTCGACGAGCTGCGGCTGTTCGCCTCGGCCCGGTCCGCGGGCTCCACGATCGAGTGGGAAGGCCGGGAGATCACGGTCGAGGACGCCTCCACCGCCGATTTCACGGGCCTGGACATCGCGCTGTTCTCCGCCGGCGGCGCGACCTCCAGGGCGCTCGCCGAGAAGGTCGCCGCGCAGGGCGTCGTCGTGATCGACAACTCCTCCGCCTGGCGCCGTGACCCCGAGGTGCCGCTCGTCGTCTCCGAGGTCAACCCGCACGCGGTCAAGGACCGCCCCAAGGGGATCATCGCCAACCCGAACTGCACCACGATGGCCGCCATGCCGGTCCTCAAGCCGCTGCACCAGGAGGCGGGGCTGGTCTCGCTGGTCGCCACCACCTACCAGGCGGTCTCCGGCTCCGGCCTCGCGGGCGTCGCCGAGCTGGACGACCAGGTCAGAGCGGCCGCGGACCGTGCCAAGGAGCTCACCCACGACGGTGAGGCGGTCGCCTTCCCCGAGCCCGGCGTCTACAAGCGCACCATCGCCTTCAACGTCATCCCGCTGGCGGGCAACCTCGTCGACGACGGCTCCCACGAGACCGACGAGGAGCAGAAGCTCCGCAACGAGTCCCGCAAGATCCTCGAGATCCCCGAGCTCAAGGTCTCCGGCACCTGCGTGCGCGTCCCGGTCTTCTCCGGCCACTCGCTCCAGGTCAACGCGCGATTCGCGAACGAGCTCGGTGTCGAGCGCGCCTACGAGCTGCTGAAGGACGCGCCCGGCGTGGAGCTGTCCGAGATCCCCACGCCGCTCCAGGCGGCGGGCAAGGACGCCTCGTACGTCGGCCGTATCCGGGTGGACGAGACCGTCGACAACGGCCTGTCGCTGTTCGTCTCCAACGACAACCTGCGCAAGGGCGCCGCGCTGAACGCGGTGCAGATCGCGGAGCTGGTCGCGGACGAGCTGCGCGGCTGACGCGGCACGGCGGGAAACAGGGGGCGGGCGCCGTGCGGCGCCCGCCTTTTCGCGCGTGGCGCCGGGCCGGAACTCGCGGGCGTTCCGCCTCGGCCGCGTGGAAGGATGAGCGCAAACATCGCATACCGAGGAGATGACCGGGTGCCTGGCACAAACCTGACCCGTGAAGAGGCGCAGCAGCGTGCGCGTCTGCTCACCGTTGACTCGTACGAGATCGACCTCGATCTCTCCGGGGCACAGGACGGCGGGACCTACCGGTCCGAGACCACCGTGCGTTTCGCGTCCGCGGAGGCGAACGCGGAGACGTTCATCGACCTGGTCGCACCCGCCGTGCACGACGTGGTGCTGAACGGCAAGTCGCTCGACGTGGCCGCGGTCTTCCGCGACTCGCGGATCGCGCTGAAGCACCTGCGCGAGGGCGACAACGAGCTGAAGGTCGTCGCCGACTGCTCGTACACCAACACCGGCGAGGGCCTCCACCGGTTCGTCGACCCGGTGGACGAGCAGGCGTACCTCTACACGCAGTTCGAGGTGCCGGACGCGCGGCGCGTCTTCGCGAACTTCGAGCAGCCGGACCTCAAGGCGACGTTCCGGTTCACCGTGAAGGCTCCCGAGGGCTGGACGGTGATCTCGAACTCGCCGCGGCAGCAGCCGGAGGGGGCCGCGTCCGAGGACGACGTGTGGCGCTTCGAGCCGACGCCGCGCATCTCCACGTACATCACGGCGCTGATCGCCGGCCCGTACCACAGTGTGCACAGCTCGTACGAGAAGGACGGGCAGTCGGTGCCGCTCGGCATCTACTGCCGCCCGTCGCTGGCCGAGTACCTGGACGCGGACGCGATCTTCGACGTCACCCGGCAGGGCTTCGACTGGTTCCAGGAGAAGTTCGACTACGCCTACCCGTTCGCCAAGTACGACCAGCTGTTCGTGCCGGAGTTCAACGCGGGCGCGATGGAGAACGCGGGCGCCGTCACCATCCGCGACCAGTACGTCTTCCGTTCGAAGGTGACGGACGCGGCGTACGAGGTGCGGGCGGAGACGATCCTGCACGAGCTCGCCCACATGTGGTTCGGCGACCTCGTCACCATGGAGTGGTGGAACGACCTGTGGCTGAACGAGTCGTTCGCCACCTACACGTCGATCGCCTGCCAGGCCTCCGCGCCCGGTTCGAAGTGGCCCCACTCGTGGACCACGTTCGCGAACTCCATGAAGACGTGGGCCTACCGGCAGGACCAGCTGCCGTCGACCCATCCGATCATGGCCGAGATCCGCGACCTCGATGACGTTCTCGTGAACTTCGACGGCATCACGTACGCCAAGGGCGCGTCGGTTCTCAAGCAGCTGGTCGCCTATGTCGGCATGGACGAGTTCTTCCGCGGCGTGCAGGCGTACTTCAAGGCGCACGCGTTCGGCAACACCCGTCTGTCCGATCTGCTCGGTGCGCTGGAGGAGACCAGCGGACGCGACCTGAAGACGTGGTCGAAGGCGTGGCTGGAGACGGCCGGCATCAACGTCCTGCGCCCGGAGATCGGCACGGACGACTCCGGTGTCATCACCTCCTTCGCCGTGCGGCAGGAGGCCCCCGCGCTGCCGGCGGGCGCGAAGGGCGAGCCGACGCTGCGCCCGCACCGCATCGCGATCGGCCTGTACGACCTGGACGACGCGGGCAAGCTGGTGCGCCGCGAGCGGATCGAGCTCGACGTCGACGGCGGGCTGACCGAGGTCCCGGCGCTGGTGGGCAAGGCGCGCCCGGCCGTCGTCCTGCTCAACGACGACGACCTGTCGTACGCGAAGGTCCGCCTCGACGAGGAGTCCCTGCGGAACGTCACGGAGCACCTGGGCGACTTCACCGAGTCCCTGCCGCGCGCGCTGTGCTGGGCCTCCGCCTGGGACATGACCCGCGACGGCGAACTGGCCGCCCGCGACTACCTGTCGTTGGTCCTGTCCGGGATCGGCAAGGAGTCCGACATCGGCGTGGTCCAGTCCCTGCACCGTCAGGTCAAGCTCGCCGTCGACCTGTACGCGGCGCCCGCCTGGCGTGAGACCGGCCTGACCCGGTGGACGGACGCCACGCTCGCGCATCTGCGGGCGGCGGAGCCGGGCAGCGACCACCAGCTGGCGTGGGCACGGGCGTTCGCCGCGACCGCGCGCACCCCCCAGCAGCTGGACCTGCTCCAGGCGCTGCTCGACGGCACGGAGACGATCGAGGGCCTGGCCGTCGACACCGAGCTGCGCTGGGCCTTCGTGGAGCGGCTCGCCGCGACCGGCGTCTTCGACGAGGACGACATCGCCGGCGAGTACGAGCGGGACAAGACCGCGGCCGGCGAGCGCCACGCGGCGACCGCGCGGGCGGCGCGGCCGACCCCGGAGGCGAAGGCGGAGGCCTGGGCCTCGGTCGTCGAGTCCGACAAGCTGCCCAACGCCGTGCAGGAGGCGGTGATCTCCGGCTTCGTCCAGACGGACCAGCGTGAGCTGCTCGCGCCGTACGCGGAGAAGTACTTCGCGGCGGTCAAGGACGTGTGGGAGTCGCGCAGCCACGAGATGGCGCAGCAGGTCGCGATCGGCCTCTACCCGTCGCTGCTGGTCTCCCAGGAGACGCTGGACACGACGGACGAGTGGCTGTCCTCCGCCGAGCCGAACGCGGCGCTGCGCCGGCTGGTCTCCGAGTCCCGCGCGGGCGTCGAGCGCGCGCTGAAGGCCCAGGCGGCGGACGCGGCGGCGGCCTCCGACTGACCCGCCCGAGGGCGCCCCGGGACCACTCACTCACGGTGGTCCCGGGGCGCCCTTCGCGTATCCGGGTGCGGGCTCCGGCGGCACGGGCCGCGGGCGGCACGGGCCGCGGTGCCGGTCTCACGGCCGGTCTCACGGCCGGTCTCGCGCCGGAGCTCGAAGCGCGGGAGCGGCGCGCGGAGGTCGCCGCACAACCCTGCCGGCGGTCGGCCCGGCAACCGTGCCATACCAACATCGGCAGGAAGACACACCGTTCAAACATTTTCGAGTGAACTCGGCGCGCCCGTTTGCCATTTCGGCCGTATACATCACGACAGTGGAGTGACCCACCGTCAAACGATCTAGCGCAAGCGGGATATGCTCCCGCCCGTCGTCATATGATCTTCCACGTTCGATTCTGAGGATGCTGATGGTTCGACAGGGAACGTCGACCGGAAGTCCGCGGCCCCCGGCCAGCCTTGTCTGGCAGCTGCCCGTAGCCGCGACCGCCGCGGCCGCGATCGCGGCCGTGTCCCTGGTCTCCGCTTCGGCCCGCACCCCCGTGGTCGTGATCTGCGTCGTCGCGGTCGTCGCGGTCGCCGCCACCTGCGCGGAGGTGATGCGGCGCGGCAGACTCGTGGCCCAGTTGCGGCACACGGTCGCGGCGCAGGACGCCGCCCTCGCGCGACAGGCCGCCGAGACCACCCGGCTCGCCGGCGAGCTGCTGCCCGAGGTGGTGGAACGGCTCCGCAAGGGCGAGTTCCCCGAGGACGTGCTCGCCTCGCTCGACGCGTCGGCCGAGCACCAGGCGGTGCTCCGCTCGGTCGTCGGCGCGGTCAGCGCGGAGGAGGACCTGCGCGAGTCCGCCCAGCGCGCCTTCGTGAACATCGCCCGCCGCGTGCAGGCGATCGTCCACCAGCAGGCGCAGGAACTGCGGGAGATGGAGGACCGGCACGGTCAGACACCCAGCGTCTTCGGCGACCTGCTGCGTATCGACCACGGCACGGCCCTGATCGGCCGCCTCGCCGACTCCATCGCCGTGCTCGGCGGTGCCCGCCCCGGCCGCCAGTGGAGCAGGGCCGTACCGCTGTACAGCGTCATGCGTGGCGCGATGTCGCGGATCATCGACTACCAGCGGGTCGAGCTGCACTCGGTCTCCGAGGTCGCCGTCGTCGGCACCGCCGTCGAGCCGCTGATCCACGCGCTGTCCGAGCTCCTCGACAACGCCACCCGCTACTCGCCGCCGCACACCAAGGTCCATCTGACCGCGGTGGACGTGCAGTCCGGCATCGCCGTCGAGATCGAGGACGGCGGCGTCAGCATGAGCGAGGAGGCCCGGCTGCGGGCCGAGCGCATGCTGCGCCAGGCCCAGCAGGGGATCGACGTCAACGACCTCGGTGAGACGCCCCGCCTCGGCCTGGCGGTCGTCGGCCGGCTCGCCCAGGCGTACGGCTTCCAGGTCTCGCTGCGTTCGTCCGCGTACGGCGGTGTCCGCGCCGTCCTCGTCGTACCGCAGGACCTCATCACCACCGCCTCGTCCGCGACCGGCCTCGCGCACGGTATCGGCGCCTCCTCCGGCCCGCGTCCGGCCGGATCCGAGAACCAGGAGCGGCTGCCCAGGCCGGCCGGCGGGCCGACGGCCGCGGTGTCGGCCGCCCCGCCCGAGGACGACCTGCCGGTGGTGACAGAGCGGACCCCCACCGGTCTGCCCCAGCGCCGCCGCAAGGCACGCGCGACCGTGCCCGCGCCGGCCGCACCGGCCGGGCCCCGCGAGTCCGCCGGTCCGACGGCGCCCCCCGGCGGTGCGCCCTCGGCCGCCTCGGAGACGGAGTCCGCACCGGCGGTGCAGCCCGGCATGTGGCTGGCCGCGTTCCAGAGCGGCCTGTCCGGTGACACCACCCAGCCAAGCAAGGGGAACGAGCAGCCATGATTCAGCGGCAGTCCAACCAGACCAACATGGACTGGATGCTCAAGGACCTGGCAGAGGGCGTCCCGCAGACGCGCAACGTCGTCGTCCTGTCCGCCGACGGTCTGCGCATGGCCCAGTACGGCGCGGACACCGACACCGCCGACCGGCTGGCGGCCGCCTGCGCGGGACTGCAGAGCCTGGCGGCCGCCGTCGCGTCCGAACTACCGCACGGTGACGGGCAGATGCGTCTGGTCGTCATCGAGATGGACGGCGGTTTCTTCTACCTGATGGCGGCCGGCGCCGGCGCGTATCTCGCGGTACTGGCCGACGAAGGCGTCGACGCCGGGCTGATGGGCCACCGGATGCGGGACCTCGTGCTGCGGATCGGAGAGCACCTGAGCACGCCGCCGCGGCATGAAGGACAGACCGCGTGAGCGACGCGGGCGGGGACTGGGAAGAGACCAGTCCCGAGCGGCTCTACGTCATCACGGGCGGCCGCAGCGGCTCGTCCGCGCCCACAGCGCTCGACCTGGTCACCCTGATAGTGGCCAGGTCGGGCCCCAAACCCGGGATGCAGCCCGAGCACGCTGCGATCATCCGGCTCTGTCACGCACCGCTCTCGGTGGCCGAGATCTCCGCCTACCTGAGCCTCCCGGTGAGCGTCGTGACCGTGCTGCTCAGCGATCTTCTGGCCGAGGACAAGGTGCTGGCACGCGCACCCGTCCGGGCCGCCCGTCTCCCCGACCGCGCTTTGATTGAGGCAGTGATCGATGGACTTCAAAAGCTCTGAGCAGGCCGTCGGGCCGCGGAGCGAGGACGTGCTGCCTGAGACGGCCACGGCCGCCGTCAAGGTGGTCATCGTGGGTGGTTTCGGCGTCGGCAAGACGACCCTGGTCGGCTCGGTGAGCGAGATCAGGCCGCTGACGACCGAGGAGACGATGACGCAGGCCGGGGTCGGCGTCGACGACACCCAGGGCGTGGAGCGCAAGACGTCCACGACCGTCGCGATGGACTTCGGCCGCATCAGCATCAACGAGGAGCTGGTGCTGTACCTGTTCGGCACCCCCGGCCAGGAACGCTTCTGGTTCCTGTGGCGCGGGCTGTTCGAGGGCGCGCTGGGCGCCGTCGTGCTCGTCGACACCCGTCGGCTCGAGGTCAGCTTCGACGTCATCGGGCGGCTCGAGGAACGCGGCGTGCCGTTCGTCGTCGCCGTCAACTCCTTCCCGGACGCCCCCGATCACTCCGTCGACGAGCTGCGTGCCGCGCTGGACCTGCCGGACGCCGTGCCGATAGTGCTCTGCGACGCACGGATGCGCAGCTCCAGCCGGGACGTCCTGATGACCCTGATGCGCTATCTCCAGACCCTTGCGATGACACAGGAGGCGTCCTGACGGCAGCCGTGCCGGGTGGAGTCCGGAAGTAACTGTTCCGTTCCGGCCACCAAAAGTTCTCGAGTGGCCGGTTTGTATGGACATCGTCCTGTTGGATCGGCCACTCTGGCTGAGTACGATGCGTCTTAGTTGATCATTGAGGGGTGCAAGTTGCGCGTTTTTCATCGAAGTTGATGCACTGCGCCCCCCGCATCGAGAGGCAGGCCGCAGTGGAGCCCGAGCTGACCGTTCCGCCGCTCTTCTCTCCGATCCGACAAGCGATCCATCCGAAGCACGCCGACATCGACGTCCAGACAGCGGCCTGGGCGGAAACCTTCCGCATCGGGTCCGAGGAACTGCGCGGCAAACTCGTCACCCAGGACATCGGTACGTTCTCCGCCCGCATCCTCCCCGAGGGCCGCGAAGAGGTCGTCTCGCTGCTCGCGGACTTCATCCTCTGGCTCTTCGGCGTCGACGACGGCCACTGCGAGGAGGGGGAACTCGGCCACCGGCCGGGCGACCTGGCCGGACTCCTGCACCGCCTGATACGCGTGGCGCAGAACCCCGAGGCCCCGATGATGCAGGACGACCCACTGGCCGCGGGCCTGCGGGACCTGCGCATGCGCGTGGACCGCTTCGGCACGGCCGGCCAGACGGCCCGGTGGGTCGACGCCCTGCGCGAGTACTTCTTCTCCGTCGTGTGGGAGGCCGCCCACCGGCGCGCGGGCACGGTCCCGGACCTCAACGACTACACGCTGATGCGCCTCTACGACGGCGCGACATCGGTGGTGCTCCCGATGCTGGAGATGGGGCACGGCTACGAACTCCAGCCGTACGAACGGGACCGGACCGAGGTACGGGCCGTGGCCGAGATGGCGTCGTTCATCATCACCTGGGACAACGACATCTTCTCGTACCACAAGGAGCGCAGAGGCTCCGGCTACTACCTCAACGCCCTGCGCGTGCTCGAGCAGGAACGCGGACTGAGCCCCGCTCAGGCCCTGGACGCGGCGATCTCCCAGCGGGACCGGGTGATGTGCCTGTTCACGACCGTGAGCGAGCAGCTGGCCGAGCAGGGCAGCCCTCAGCTGCGGCAGTACCTCCACAGCCTGCGCTGCTTCATTCGCGGCGCTCAGGACTGGGGCATCAGCTCGGTCCGCTACACGACGCCGGACGACCCGGCGAACATGCCGTCGGTGTTCACCGACGTCCCGACCGACGACAGTGCCGAGCCGCTGGACATCCCCGCGGTCTCCTGGTGGTGGGGGCTCCTCGCCGAGGACGCGCGGCCCGTCCGCAGGCAGGTGCCGGCCCAGCGTTCCGCCTAGGCGCTTCCCCTCCGATCAGGCCGGATCTTCGGGTCGGGCCTGATCTTCGGACCGGGCCTGATCAGGGAACGGGTCCGGCGTCACTCAGTCCGCTCCGCCGCGACCTCCCGCAGGGCGTCCAGCACCCGGGCCACTCCCGGCGCCGATTCGGAGCCGCGCCGGACCGCCGCCAGCACATGGCGGCGGGGCCGGTCCGTCCCGAGGGGGCGCATCAGCACGCCGTCCCGCCGCTCGGCCGCCATCCGGGGAACCAGCGCCACGCCCAGCCCTGCCTCGACCATCGCGAGGATCGCCGGCCAGCCGGCCGCGGAGTGCGCCTGTTCCGGCACGAAGCCCGCAGCCTCGCACGCCGCGAGCGTGATCTCGGACCACGGGCCGCTGCCGCCGAAGATCCATGGCTCGCCCGACAGGTCCGCCAGCCGCAGATCCTCCGACAGTGCCAGCGGATGACCGGCCGGCAGTGCCACGTCCAACGGGTCGGCGAGCAGCGGCACCAGGGCGAACCGCGGGTCGCGGGCCGTGGGCGCGTGCGCCGCGAGGGACAGGGCCAGGTCGACCCGGCCCGAGGAGAGGAGTTCGTACGCCTCGGAAGCCTCGGCCTCCCTGACGCGGACGTCGAGGCCCGGGTGGCCGGTCCGCAGCCGCCGCACCGCGGGTACGACGAGGGCCGGCACGGCCGTCGAGAACGCCCCGACCCGCACCATCCCCACCTCGCCCCGCAGGTAGTCGGTCAGCTCCGCCTCCGCCCGCTCCAGCTGCGCGAACACCGCCTCCGCGTGCCGCAGCACCAGATGCGCGGCGTCGGTGAGCCGCACCCGCCGCCCCTGCGCCTCCAGCAGCGGCACACCGAGCTGCCTGGCCAGGTTCGACAGCTGCTGCGACACGGCCGAGGGAGTCATCGACAGCGCCTCGGCGGTGGCCGTCACGGTCCCGTGCTCGCCGAGAGCCCGCAGGATCCGGAGCTTCTTGATGTCCCAGTCGATCACGCACCGCACGCTATCGGGCGGGCCTTGCGGCGGCGGCGAGGGCCACCCCGCCGAGGATCAGCGCCATGCACACAACCTGCGCGCTCCCCATCGTCTCGCCCAGCAGCGCGTAGGAGAGCAGCGCCACACACACCGGTTGCAGGTAGTAGACAACTCCGGCCCTGGCCGTCCCGATGAGCGCGATCGCCCTGTTCCAGGCGAAGAAGGCGACGGCCGAGGAGAAGACGCCGACGTAGACGAGCGGACCGACGGTGCCGGCCGACGGCTCGAAGCCGCCCTGGACGATGAGGCTGATCAGATGCGCCGGCAGCAGCATCAGCGCTCCGAGCACGAACGTGGTGAACAGCAGCACGGGTCCCCCGAGACCGTCCGGACGGCGGCGCAGCAGGGCGCTGTACGAGGCGAAGCTGAGCGCCGCGGCGAACATCCACAGGTCCCCCGGGGCGAAGCGGAACGACAGCGACCCGTCGCCGACGAGCAGCAGGACACCGCAGCAGGCTACGGCCGTCCCGAAGACGCGGCGGGCTCCGAGCCGGGCGCCGGACAGCCGCTCGTACAGCGCCATCAGGACGGGTGAGGCGGCCATGATCATGCCCATGTTGGCCGCGGAGGTGGTGAGTCCGGCCTGGTTGACCAGGGTGTTGTAGACGGTGACGCCGAGGAGTGCGGCGACGGTCAGGAATCCGAGGTGGCGGCGGACGAGCGCCCACTGCCGCCAGGTCTGCCGCAGCGCGAACGGGGCGACGGCGGCGATCGCGACGACCCAGCGCCAGAACGCCGCCTGGACCGGAGGCACGGAGTCGTGCAGAGCGCGGGACGTGACGAAGCTCCCCGACCAGACGACGGTCGCGACGGCGGCGAGCAGCAGGCCGGGCACCATGGCGCCGCGCGGCCACCGGGCCGCCCTCCCGCGGCCGACGCCCCCGTCCGCAGGCCTCTTCCCCTCCTGTGTGTCCGCTCCGGGCCGGACCTCTGGCGTCACGGTCATCCTGTGTCTCCTCCGCCCTCAGCGGGCCTCGCCTGCATGTGGACCAACGGTCACACGCGAGGAAACATCAGGTCCATCGAAAGTTTTCGATGGTTCTTTGAAGGAGATCTGAACGGTTTGCCGGTGTCCGGGTACGGCAAAGGCGCCCGGGTGCGTCGCACACCGGGCGCCTTCGGACCGGATCAGTCCTGTGTCAGCTCTGCTTCTTGGACTTGTCGAGCACCATCACCAGACCGGCGATCACCGCGAAGAGGGCGAGCGGCGCCACCACGTACAGGCCGAGGGTCTCGGCCACGCTCAGGCCCGGACCCGGGTCGTCGCCGTCGTCCGGGGTGAGCGCAAGCGCGGGGGACGACATGAGCAGCATCATCAGCGTCGTACCGGCCGCTACGGCGCCGGCGCGCAAGGCGTTCTTCTTGTCCACGGTGCCCAACGTAGCGAACGGCTATGACGGCCGCGCGTCCGGGGGTGCCGTACGGGCGGCGAAGACCTCCAGCAGACGGTGCAGCCTGGGCGAGGCGGCCAGCTCCTCCAGGCTCATGGGGCGCCCCTCGGCGTCCGAGACGGGCAGCCGCCAGTTCGGGTACTGGTCCCAGGTCCCCGGCAGGTTCTGCGGGCGCCGGTCGCCCACCGCGTCCGGGAGCCAGATCCCCACCATCCGCGCCGGGGTGCGCAGCAGATAGCGGTAGACGGCCCGGATGGCGCCCTCCTCGTCCCCGGGGCCCTCCGGCAGCAGGCCGAGTTCGCCGAGCACGGCGAGCCACTCGGTGACATCGGCCGTCTCCTCCGTGCGCTCCTCCTCCAAGGGGCGGGCCAGCAGACCGAGCCGGTGGCGCAGTTCCACATGGCCGCCGGTGAGCCGGGCCGCCGTGGACGGCAGGTCGTGGGTGGTGGCGGTGGCGACGCAGCCTTCGCGCCACCTCGCGGGCGGCAGCGGGCGTCCGTCACCTGCCCAGTCCCGTTCGAACCAGAGCACGGAGGTGCCGAGCACACCGCGGCGGGAAAGGGCCTCCCGGACTCCGGGCTCGACCGTGCCGAGGTCCTCTCCTATGACGACGGCGCCCGCCCGGTGCGCTTCGAGGACGAGGACGGCGAGCATGGCCTCCGCGTCGTAGCGGACGTAGGCGCCTTCGGTGGGAGGGCTGCCGACCGGCACCCACCAGAGCCGGAACAGGCCCATCACATGGTCGATGCGGAGCGCGCCCGCGTTGCGCAGGATGCCGCGCAGCAGCCCGCGGTAGGGGGCGTAACCGGACGCGGCCAGCGCGTCAGGCCGCCACGGCGGCAGCCCCCAGTCCTGACCGTGCGCGTTGAACGCGTCCGGCGGGGCGCCGACCGACATCCCGGCGGCGAAGGAGTCCTGCTGCGCCCAGGCGTCGGCCCCGCCCGGGTGCACGCCGACCGCGAGGTCGTGGACGATCCCGGCCTCCATGCCCGCCTCACGGGCAGCGCGTCCGGCGGCGGCCAGCTGCTCGTCGGTCAGCCAGACGAGCCGGCTGTGGAAGTCGACCCGGTCGGCCAGAGCGGCTCTGGCCTCGGCCGTCTGCGGCGAGCGGGGGTCGCGCAGCGCGGCGGGCCAGTCGTGCCACTCGGAGCCGTACACCTCGGCGAGGGCGCACCAGGTGGCGTGGTCCTCCAGCGCCTGGCCCTGTTCCGCGACGAAGTCGACGTAGGCGGCGCGGCGTCCGGGGCCGAGGGGGATGCCGTGGATGATCTCCAACGCCTGGGCCTTGAGCTCCCAGACGGCGTCCCGGTCGATCAACGCGCCTTTGTCGAGCACCGATTCACGAAGCTCCGCAGCCCGGTCGCGCAGCTCCTCCAGCCGCCGCCGGTCCGCCGGGTCCGCGTACGCGTACTCCGGCACGTCCTCGATGCGCAGGTGGACGGGGTCGGGGAAGCGACGGGAGGAAGGGCGGTACGGGGAGGGGTCGGTGGGGGCGCCCGGTACGGCGGCGTGCAACGGATTCACCTGGACGAAGGACGCGCCGAGCGACCGTCCCGACCAAGTGGCCAGCTCGGCAAGGTCACCGAGGTCGCCCATCCCCCAGGAACGCGCGGAGAGGAGGGAGTAGAGCTGGACGAGGAAGCCGTGGGAGCGCCCGTCCGGGCCGGGCACCCGTGCCGGAGCGACGACCAGGCCGGCGTCGGTGCCGCGGCCGTCCGGCGCGGCGGCGTGCAGCCGGTGCACACCGGGCGGCAGTTGCTGCCAGACCCTGGCGGCGCTCTCCGGGCCTTTGGCGCCGTGCGCGGGGGCCGGGCCGGTGCCTTGCGGCGTGCCGCCGCCCGGGGTCCCCGCGGCCACGGTCTGTGCGTCCGTGTTCCGCGGGGTGGTCCAGCTGAGCTCGCGGCCCTCTTCCGTGGTCACCCGGAGGGTCGTGCCGGCGGGGAGGGCGGTCAGGGCCGGCGGGACACCGGCCCGCTCGCCGTCGGCGCCTTGCCATACGACCACCGTGCGGGGCAGCAGCCGGCTCGCCGCAGCCCGCTCTGCGCGGTCCAGCGCGGCGCGTACCGCCTCCGCCGTGGAGGCGTCGATGTCCAGCGCGGCGAGTACGGCCACGACGGTGGCGTCCGGGACTGCGACGGTGACGCCCTTGGCGGGCGAGAAGGTGGTGGCGACTCCGTGCAGCTCGGCGAGCCGGGCAAGGCCCATGCGGACTCCTTCAGACCCCCGGCGACTCCGTACCGCCCGCCGTGCCGTGGGCGGTCGGCTCGCTCGTCAGGGGCGCGATGTCGGCGAGCGGTGGCTCGCTGGTGAGCGGGGCGGCGTGAGCGAGCGGCGGCTCGCTGGTGAGGGGGACGTCGTAGGCGAGCGGCGGCTCACCGGTCAGCTGGGCCTCGTGGGCGAGCGGGCAGGCGGTCGGGGCCGGTTTCGACGGTCCCGGAACCTGGCCCGGGACCTGTTTGGACAAGGCGGAGAGCAGCAGGTGCGCGGATGCGGCCACGGTCATCACTCCAATGGGACGTGAGGGGTCACAGCAGCCCTACCCAGCGCGCGCGACGGCAGACGTGCCCGTTCGGTCAACGTGTTCCGTGTCACATTCCGTTCCCCCTTTGTCACTTGCCCCGATCATTCACCACGCCAGGCAAAAGGCGCACAACGGCCACGCACATTGACACTCCGACGGTGGTGGTGGTGGGCTCGAAACCGACCGGAATGGCAGGGGTCGGACGAGGGGAGACAGCCGTGCGGCTCGGGGCCAGGAGACGTACCGCGGCAGCCGTCGCGGTCGCCGTCATCGGTGGTCTGCTCGGCGGCGCGGGAACCGCGCACGGCGCGACCGCGCAACCGCAGGAGCCCGGCTCCCCCGCCGGTACCGCGCAGGATCCCAAGGACACCGCCGCGACCCCTTCCGTGTGGCCGCGCCCGCAGTCCCTGCGCGCCCGGGGAGAGGCCGTCCGGCTGGGCGACGAGGTGACGCTCGTCGCGGACCCGTCCGCCGACCCGTACGCGGTCGAGCTCGTCGAGGAGTTGCTCCGCGAGTCCGGCGTCCGCACCCTGCACACCCGGCTGCCCGGTCGTGGGCCCGTGGTCCACCTCGGGGGCGGCGACGCCCTGTCGGCGCTGCGCGCCCTGCGCGCGCCGGAGCGTACCGACCTGCCGTCCGGGGGCTACCGGCTCGCCGTGGGTCGGGTCGCCGACCGTGACACGGTCGCGCTCGACGGCGTCGGCGAGGACGGCCTCTTCCACGGCGTGCAGACCCTGCGCCAACTGGTCGACGGGGGAACGGTCGCCGGAGTCGTCGTGCGCGACTGGCCGGGAACCGCCGTGCGCGGCACGACGGAGGGCTTCTACGGACGCCCCTGGGACCGTGAGCAGCGCCTGGCGCAGCTCGACTTCATGGGGCGCACCAAGCAGAACCGCTATCTCTACGCCCCCGGCGACGACCCGTTCCGGCAGACCCGCTGGCGCGACCCGTACCCGGCCGCCCAGCGTGCGGAGCTGCGTGAACTGGCGGAGCGGGCGCGGCGCAACCACGTCACCCTGGCCTGGGCCGTCGCGCCCGCCCAGTCGATGTGCCTGGCCGACGAGGCCGACGTGAAGGCGCTGACCCGCAAGGTCGACGCGATGTGGGCGCTGGGGTTCCGGGCGTTCCAGCTGCAGTTCCAGGACGTCAGCTACAGCGAATGGCACTGCTCGAAGGACGCGGACACCTTCGGTTCCGGGCCCCGCGCGGCGGCGGAGGCGCACGCCCGGGTCGCGGGCGAGGTGGCACGGCACCTGGCGGAGCGTCACCCGGGGGCGGAGCTGTCCGTGATGCCCACCGAGTTCTACCAGGAGGGCACGACCGACTACCGGCGGGCACTCGCGGATCGGCTGGACGGCACGGTACGGGTGGCGTGGACCGGGGTCGGCGTGGTGCCGCGCACCATCACCGGCCGCGAACTGGCGGGCGCCCGGGACGCCTTCGGCCACCCCCTGGTCACCATGGACAACTACCCGGTCAACGACTACGCGCAGGACCGGCTGTTCCTCGGCCCCTACACCGGCCGTGAGCCTGCCGTGGCGACCGGGTCCGCCGCGCTGCTCGCCAACGCGATGGAACAGGCCACCGCCTCCCGCGTCCCGCTGTTCACCGCCGCCGACTACGCCTGGAACCCGAAGGGTTACCGGCCCGAGCAGTCCTGGCAGGCCGCGCTCGACGACCTGGCCGGCGGCGACGCCGGTGCACGTGAGGCGCTGCGCGCCCTCGCGGGGAACGACGCGTCCTCGATCCTGGACCCCGACGACGAGTCGGCCTACCTGCGGCCGCTGCTGGACGAGTTCTGGCGTTCCCGCACCACGGCGGACACCGGGGCCAGGGACCGTGCCGCGGCCGCGCTGCGCGCCGCCTTCACGGTGATGCGCCGGGCGCCGGAACGGCTCGCGGGCACCGCCGACGGCCGGCTCGTGCCCGAGGTCCGGCCCTGGCTCGACCAGTTGGCCCGGTACGGGAAGGCCGGCGAGCTGGCGGTCGACATGCTCCAGGCACAGGGCCGAGGCGACGGCGAGGCCGCGTGGCGCGCCTCACTGGCGCTCGAACCGCTGCGCACGGACGTGGCCGCGAGCCGGGCCACGGTCGGCAAGGGTGTCCTCACGCCCTTCCTGGACCGGGCCGTGAAGGAGTCACGCGCCTGGACGGGAGCCGACCAGGCCTCGGCCGGCCGGCCGGGCCAGGACGTCGTGCGGCTGGCACGGCCCCGGCCCCTCACGGCCGTGACCGCGATGACAGCGCCCGCGAACGGCTCGCCGCGCTCCGCCGAGTCCGCCGGCCGGCTCGAGGTGCACGTCCCGGGCGAGGGCTGGCGCCGACTGGGCCCGTTGTCCGCGGGTGGCTGGACCCAGGCCGACGCGGCGGGACTGCGGGTGGACGCCGTACGCGTCACGACCGGCGGCGGTGACAGCCCGGCCGTACGCTCCCTGGTGCCCTGGTTCGCGGACGAACCCGCGGCCGGTCTCGACCTCGTACGCGAGACGACCAGCGCCGAGATCGGCGGCGGGCCGCAGCGCGCCGACGTCCGGCTGACCGCGCAGCGCCCCGGTGAGGTGCGCGGCACGCTCACCGCGAAGGCACCGGCGGGCATCAAGGTGACCGTCCCGAAGCAGACCACCGTGCCACGCGGCGTGCGCACCACGGTGCCGGTCGAGGTGACCGTCCCCAAGGACACCCCCGCGGGCGAGTACCGGGTGCCGCTGTCCTTCGCCGGACAGGAGCGCACGCTCACCGTGCGCGCCTTCCCGCCCACCGGCGGCGGCGACCTGACACGCGAGGCGGGCGCGACGGCGTCCTCGTCCGGCGACGAGACCACCGACTTCCCGGCCGCCGCCGCGATCGACGGCGACACCGGAACCCGCTGGTCCTCCCCGGCCGGACCGAGCGCATGGTGGCAGGTGGAGCTGGCCCGGCCGGCCCGGGTCGGCCAGGTGACGCTGCACTGGCAGGACGCGTATGCGACGAGGTACCGGATACAGGTCTCCGCGGACGGCAAGGTCTGGCGCACCGCGGCGACGGTCACGGACGGCAGGGGCGGCCGCGAGTCGGTCCGGATGGACGCGCAGGGGGCCCGGTTCGTGCGGGTGCAGGGCGACGAGCGGGCGACGGAGTTCGGCTACTCGCTCTTCTCGGTCGAGGCGTACGCGGTGGTGGAGGGCGGGGAGTAGCCGCCGCGCGGCGTTTCCCCCACCGGTCCCGTCCCGCTGTACCGGGCCCAGGCGGCGGCCGGTGGACCGTGCCGCCGGGCCGCATGCCGCCCCCGGCGCTCTCGTCGTCACCGACGACGGCAGCGTCCTCGATGGCCCGGCAGCGGCGAAGTTGGGGACGGCTCCGGCGAGTGGCGGCCGCCGCCCGGACAGCGGCCGCGCCCCCGGGCGGTGTTCGGGCCGGTGTTCGGGACGGTGCCCACCCCGCGGGCCCCCGCGCCTCGAACGCCGCCGAGGCCGGAGTGCCCCGCCGCAGGCCGGCCGCCGCACAGCGGCGTATTCAGCCCGGCCGGTGTTCGAGGCCACCGCCGAAGGCGGTACCGGGTCCGGGCGGAGCCCAGGAGGGCGGCGCTACGCCGAGATGCCGTCGATGCGGGTGATCGCGTCGTCCGCGCCGTACGGCTGGAGGTAGGGCAGCCAGCGCGGATCGCGGTGGCCGGTTCCGATGATGCGCCAGGCGAGACCGCTCGGCGGGGCGGGCTGGTGGCGCAGGCGCCAGCCCAGTTCCCGCAGGTGGCGGTCGGCCTTGACGTGGTTGCAGCGGCGGCACGCCGCGACCACGTTGTCCCAGGCGTGCTGCCCCCCGCGACTGCGCGGAACGACATGGTCGACGCTGGTTGCGACGCCACCGCAGTACATACAGCGCCCGCCGTCGCGGGCGAAGAGGGCTTTGCGGGTAAGAGGAACGGGCCCCCGGTAGGGGACCCGCACGAACCGTTTGAGACGCACGACGCTGGGCGCGGCGATGACGCGGCTCTCACTATGCATGAAGGCGCCGGACTCCTCGAGGCAGAGAGCCTTGTTCTCCAGGACGAGGACGAGCGCGCGGCGGAGCGGTACGACGCCGAGGGGCTCGTACGACGCGTTGAGGACCAGGACGTGCGGCACGGTGGATGCCTCCTTGTACGCCGGCGGCGCGTGGCTCGCGCCGGGACGATCTGCCATCAGTTTGTCCTCATGGCCGCTTCCTGCGCCACCACGTATGCGTAACGGGCTCGAGGTGTTTTCCGCCACAAGGACGGCGCCGGGTCCCCCACGCCGCCTGGGAGCCTCGCGCGCGCCCCCTTCGGGGGGCCCGGTGAGCCTCGTCTCTTGGCCGTGAAAGGCGCCGGATCACACCGGATGCCCCGTTAGGGTTATTGGTCTCCCACCGCAAGCTGGAGGTTCCTCCTGTGACCGCCTTCTGGTCGTCCGCACTGATGGACGCTGATCCCTCCCCCGGTCCAGTCACGCTCGACGAGGCCGCCAGGCGCGCCGAGAGCGCGGCCGGCTGGGTGGAGGAGAACTGGTCCACCTGGCTGAACACCGGATTGCGCATCACGCTGATCCTCATCGTCGCGCTGGTGCTGCGGATGCTGGTGCGCCGGGCGCTGACGAAGCTCATCGCACGGATGAACCGCTCGGCGCAGGCCGTGGAAGGTACGGCGCTGGGCGGTCTGCTGGTCAACGCCGAGCGGCGCCGTCAGCGCTCCGAGGCCATAGGTTCGGTCCTGCGTTCGATCGCGTCGTTCCTGATCCTCGGCACCGCCGGCCTGATGATCCTCGGCGCGTTCCAGATCGATCTGGCGCCGCTGCTCGCCTCCGCGGGTGTGGCCGGTGTCGCGATCGGTTTCGGCGCGCGCAACCTCGTCACCGACTTCCTCTCCGGCGTCTTCATGATCATGGAGGACCAGTACGGGGTCGGGGACTCGATCGACGCGGGCGTCGCATCGGGCGAGGTGATCGAGGTGGGACTGCGGGTCACCAAGCTGCGCGGCGACAACGGCGAGATCTGGTACGTGCGCAACGGCGAGATCAAGCGGATCGGCAACCTGAGCCAGGGCTGGGCGACGGCCGCCGTCGACGTCACCGTCCGCGCCTCCGAGGACCTGGACCACGTCAAGTCCGTCATCGGCGAGGTCGCGGACGATCTGGCGAAGGCGGAGCCGTGGAACGAGCAGCTGTGGGGCCCGCTCGAGACGCTGGGCCTCACCGAGGTGCTGCTCGACTCGATGACGTTCCGGGTCTCCGCCAAGACGATGCCGGGCAAGGCGCTGGGCGTCGAGCGCGAGGTGCGCTGGCGGATCAAGCGTGCCTTCGACGAGGCGGGCATCCGCATCGTCGGCGGTCTGCCGCAGCAGGCGGAGGAGTCCGCGCCGGACCCGACGGCGGGCATGGCGGCCCCGTCGGCCTTCTCGTCCTCGGTCTCGCCGCAGTCGATGGCGGCGTCGCCGATACCACCGCCGGCGAACCTCTCCAAGTAGTCGCCGCTCCGCCGCCGGCACGATCCAACGGGTGGTCCCGGCCGACTCACGGCGATCCCGCGGTGATCGCTTCGCTGACCACTTCCGGCAATAAGCCCCCGTACAACGCCCCCTTCGGTAACGCTTTGGTTGCCCAGGGGGCGTTTGGCATTGACGTCGCCCGGCGGGCGGCCTACTTTCGTCCCCACGGAATAGGAAACTTTCCTAACAGTCCAGGTCGAGAGGCCGGGCCGAGAGGCAGGTGCAAGCGTCGTGGCCGGAACCACGCCCGGTACCCCGCGCGTACTGCGCGCCATGAACGACCGTGCGGCGCTCGATCTGCTGCTCGAGCACGGTCCTCTCTCCCGGACCCGGATCGGCAAGCTCACCGGGCTGTCGAAGCCCACCGCCTCCCAGCTGCTCGCCAGGCTGGAGGCCGCGGGGCTCGTCGTCGTCACCGGCACCACGGAGGGGCGGCCGGGCCCCAGCGCCCAGCTGTACGCGATCAACGGCGGCGTGGCCCACGCCGCGGGACTCGACGTCACCCCCGAGCGGATCCGCGCCGCCGTCGCCGACATCACCGGCGCGACCGTCGGCGAGTTCGAGCTGCCCACTCCGGGACGGCGCGCCGACAGCGTCGTACGGCAGGTGACCGACGCGCTCGAAGGAGCCGTCAAGGAAGCCGGGCTGACCCGCACGGACGTCCACCGTCTCGTCATCGGCACCCCGGGCGCCTTCGACCCGTCCACCGGCAGGCTCCGGTACGCGTCCCACCTGCCGGGCTGGCACTCCCCCACCCTGCTGGACGAGCTCGCGGCCGCGCTGCCGATGCCCGTCGAGTACGAGAACGACGTCAACCTCGCCGCCGTGGCCGAGCAGCGCCTCGGCGCCGCCCACGGCCACGACAACTTCGTCCTGCTGTGGAACGAGGAAGGACTCGGCGCGGCCGTCGTCATCGGCGGCCGGCTGCACCGCGGCTTCACCGGCGGCGCCGGCGAGGTCGGCTTCCTGCCCGTGCCCGGCACCCCGCTGGTCCGCCAGGTGACCAAGGCGAACAGCGGTGGCTTCCAGGAACTCGCCGGCGCCCAGGCGCTGCCCCGGCTGGCCAGGGAGCTCGGTCTGGAGGACATCGGCAGCGGCCCGCACGCCGAGGTCGCGACCGCGCTCGTGGCGAGGGCCGCCGAGAACGACAGCGGACCGTACGGGGAACTGCTCGACGCGTTCGCGACCGGGCTGGCCACCGGTCTGGCCTCCATGGTGGCCGTGCTCGACCCGGAGCTGGTCGTCCTCTCCGGCGAGGTCATCGCCGCGGGCGGCGAACCGCTGCGGACGCGGGTGCAGTCGGAACTGACCGAGCTCGCCGCGTCCCGGCCACGTCTCGTGCTCGGGGCCGTACGCCGCCATCCGGTGCTGCGCGGTGCGCTGGAGAGCGCGCTGGCCACCACCCGCGACGAGGTGTTCGACACCTCCCGCTGACCCCGGCCACGGGCCCCCTCGTCCCATGCCGTCGCCGGCCCCTTCACACCTTCGCTCGTCCCCTTCCCCCGTCCTTGTCACAGGGAGGCACCGTCATGCCCAGAAACCGCAGGACCAAGGGCGCCGCGCTCGCCGCGACCGCCGCGATATCGCTTCTCGCCACCGCCTGTACGGGTTCCACCGAGAGCGGCGCCACGGACGACCCGAAGGCGAAGACGACCCTCACCTTCTGGCACGGCTGGTCCGCGCCCAGCGAGGTCGCGGCGATCGAGGCCAACATCGACTCGTTCGAGAAGAAGCACCCCAACATCAAGGTCAAGGTCGTCAAGGGCATCACCGACGACAAGCTCAACCAGGCCCTGCGGGCGGGCGGTTCGAACGCGCCCGACGTGGTCTCCTCGTTCACCACCGACAACGTCGGCCGGTTCTGCTCCACCAAAGCGCTCGCCGACCTGAAGCCGTTCCTCGAGAAGTCGAAGATCGATCCGGCGCGGACCTTCCTGCCGCAGATGGCCAAGTACACCGAGCACGAGGGCAGGCGGTGCGCCGTGCCGCTGCTGGGCGACGCGTACGGCCTCTACTACAACAAGAAGGCTTTCGCGGAGGCCGGGATCACCGCGCCGCCCAAGACGCTCTCCGAGTTCGACAAGGTGGCGGAGAAGCTCACCAAGAGCAAGGGCGACAGCTACCGGCAGCTCGGCTTCATGCCGAACTTCCAGGGCTACGAGACGACGTTCGAGCACTACGCGTCGCAGTTCGGCGTCCGGTACTTCGACGCGGAGGGCAAGTCCGCCCTGGCCGGGGACCCCGCCGCCAAGGCCCTGTTCACCTGGCAGAAGAACCTGGCCGACAAGCTCGGCGGCTACAAGAAGCTGGAGAAGTTCCGCACCGGCCTCGGCGACGAGTGGGGACCCAAGCACCCCTTCCACACCGGGCAGGTCGCCATGCAGCTCGACGGCGAGTGGCGCGGCAAGATGGCCCAGGACGCCGACCTGGACTTCGAGATCGGCGCGGCCCCCTTCCCCGTCCCGGACGACCAGGCCGCCGACTACGGCAAGGGCTACCTGTCCGGCACGATCCTCGGCATCGCGGGCGTGAGCAAGAAGCAGAACGCGGCCTGGGAGCTGGTGAAGTACCTCTCCACCGACACCGACGCGGTCGTCTCCTTCGCCAACGCCATCCACAACGTGCCCTCCACCGTGGCGGCGCTGAAGTCCCCGAAGCTGAACGACGACCCGCTGTACCGCACGTTCGTGGACATCGCGCAGCACCCGAAGAGCTCCCACGCCCCGTCGTCCGTCAACGGCGGCGCGTTCCTGCTGACCGCCCAGGACCTCGGCGTGCGCTACGAGGCCGGCCGGGAGAAGGATCTCGACGCCGGCCTGAAGAAGACCGACGCCCAGGTCGACAAGGACAACGAGCAGGCACGCTGATGGCAGCCACCACCCTCCATCCGCCGGCGAGCCGCGCGCTGCGGGCCAAGCGACGAAGGTCGGCGCTGCGCACGCTGGGCTTCCTGTCCCCCTGGCTGATCGGGTTCGCGGTCTTCTTCGCCTACCCGCTGGTCTCGACCGTCTACTTCTCCTTCATGGAGTACGACGGGTTCGCCCCGCCGGTGTGGGTGGGCCTCAAGAACTGGTCGTACGTCTTCAACGACTACGCCCTCTTCTGGCCGGCCCTGCGCAACACCCTGTGGCTGGTCGCCGTGATGGTGTCGCTGCGGGTGCTGTTCGGGATCGGCATCGGACTGCTGATCACGAAGATCAAGACGGGTGCCGGGGTCTACAGGACGCTCTTCTACCTGCCGTACCTGGCTCCGCCGGTCGCCGCGACCATGTCGTTCGTCTTCCTGCTCAACCCCGGTACGGGACCCGTCAACACCGTCCTCGAGTCCGTGGGGCTGCCCGCGCCCGGCTGGTTCACCGACCCCGCCTGGTCGAAGCCGTCGCTGACGGTCCTGGCCCTGTGGGGCATCGGCGACCTGATGGTGATCTTCATGGCGGCGCTGCTCGACGTCCCCAAGGAGCAGTACGAGGCGGCGGAACTGGACGGCGCCCGCGCCTGGCAGCGGTTCCGCTACGTCACCTTCCCCAACATCTCGCCCATCGTGCTGTTCGCCGTGATCACCGGAGTGATCGCCACCATGCAGTACTACACGGAGCCGCTGGTGGCGGCGAAGGTGGCGAGCGGGGTGATCGGCGGCTCGGGGCAGCAGTTCGAGCCCGGCTATCCGGACAAGACCACGCTGACCGTCCCTCAGACGATCTACAACCTCGGCTTCCAGCGCTTCGACACCGGCGCGGCCTGCGTGGTCGCCCTGGTGCTGTTCGCCCTGGCCATGGCCTTCACGGCGATCCTTATGCGGCGGCGCTCCGGCTTCATGTCGGCGGAGGACTGAACGATGACCACCATGACCCCGACCCCTGCCCGGGCCGCGTACCGGCCGACCGCCCCCGGCCGGGGAGGCACCGCCGCCCGGCGGTCCGCACGGCGCCGCGCGGCACTGGAATGGATCGCCGTCCACGCGCTGGCGATCGCCGCCGCGTTGTTCTTCCTGCTCCCGTTCGTCTTCGTGTTCCTGACCGCCGTGATGAGCGACGACCAGGCGCTCACCCGCGACCTGTGGCCGCACACCTGGGAGTGGGGCAACTTCGCCACCGTCTGGAACACCCCCGGTTTCCTGACCTGGTGGCGCAACACCCTGCTGTACGCGGGCCTCGGTACGGTGCTCGCCGTGGCGTCGAGCATCCCGGTGGCCTACGCGCTCGCCAAGTTCCGTTTCCGCGGCCGCAATCTGGCGATGATGCTGGTGATCGCGATGATGATGCTGCCGCCGCAGGTCGTCGTCGTACCGATGTACCTCTTCTGGGCGAAGCAGCTGGACCTCGCGGGCACCCTGTGGCCGCTGATCATCCCCTTCGCCTTCGGCAACGCGTTCACCATCTTCCTGCTGCGGCAGTTCCTGCTGACCATCCCGAAGGAGTACACGGAGGCGGCCAGGATCGACGGCTGCGGCGAGTTCCGCACGATGGTGCGGATCGTGCTGCCGATGGCGAAGCCGGCCATCGCCGCGGTGGCCCTGTTCCACTTCTTCTACTGCTGGAACGACTACTTCGGCCCCCAGATCTACGCATCGGAGAACCCGGCCGCCTGGACCCTGAGCTACGGCCTGGAGTCCTTCAAGGGCGCCCACCAGACCGACTGGAACCTCACCATGGCCGCCACGGTCATGATCATGGCGCCGGTGATCGTCGTCTTCTTCTTCGCGCAAAAGGCCTTCATCGAAGGCGTCACACTGACCGGAGTGAAGGGCTAGGCCCTGTCCGGACCGAGAAGGGCCCGTTCATGAAGCTCGCTGTAGTAGGGGGCGGTTCCACCTACACCCCCGAACTCATCGACGGTTTCGCGCGGATGCGCGACACCCTGCCGATCGAGGAACTCGTACTGATCGACCCCGCGGCCGACCGCCTCGAACTGGTCGGCGGTCTCGCCCGGCGGATCTTCGCCAAGCAGGACCACCCCGGAAAGATCGTCACCACCTCCGACGTCGACACGGGCGTCGACGGCGCCGACGCCGTACTGCTCCAACTGCGGGTGGGCGGGCAGGCCGCCCGTCAGCAGGACGAGACCTGGCCGCTGGAATGCGGCTGCGTCGGCCAGGAGACCACCGGCGCGGGCGGCCTCGCCAAGGCGCTCCGCACCGTCCCCGTCGTCCTCGACATCGCCGAGCGGGTGCGCCGCACCAACCCCGAGGCGTGGATCATCGACTTCACCAACCCGGTCGGCATCGTCACCCGAGCGCTGCTTCAGGCGGGGCACAAGGCCGTCGGACTGTGCAACGTGGCCATCGGCTTCCAGCGCAAGTTCGCCGGGCTGCTGGGCGTCGCTCCCGCCGACATCCACCTGGACCACGTCGGGCTCAACCACCTCACCTGGGAGACCGCCGTCCGGCTCGGCGGTCCTGAGGGCGAGAACGTGCTGCCGCGACTGCTCGCCGAGCACGGTGACGCGGTGGCGGCCGATCTGCGCGTGCCGCGCGAACTGATCGACCGCCTCGGCGTCGTGCCCTCGTACTACCTGCGCTACTACTACGGCCACGACGAGGTCGTACGGGAACTGCGGACGAAGCCGTCACGGGCCGCGGAGGTCGCGCAGATGGAGAAGCGGCTCCTCGAGATGTACGGCGACCCGCAACTGGACGAGAAGCCGGAACTGCTCGCCAAGCGGGGCGGCGCCTTCTACTCGGAGGCGGCCGTCGATCTCGCCGCCTCGCTGCTCGGCGGCGCCGGCTCGCCCTACCAGGTGGTGAACACGTACAACAACGGCACGCTCCCCTTCCTGCCGGACGACGCCGTGATCGAGGTGCAGGCAGCGGTCGGCACCCAGGGGGCGACACCACTGGCGGTCGGGGAACTCGACCCGCTGTACACGGGGCTGACCGCCAACGTGACGGCGTACGAGGACCTGGCGCTGGAGGCCGCGCTGCGCGGCGGGCGCGACCGGGTCTTCAAGGCGCTGCTGTCGCACCCGCTCGTCGGCCAGTACGAGTACGCGCAGCAGCTCACCGAGCAGCTGATCGCGCACAACCGGGAGCACCTCGCGTGGGCGTGACCGATCTCTCCGGGCGGAGACCCACTGCCGGACCCGCCGGGACCGTCCTCGCCATCGACGCGGGGAACAGCAAGACCGACGTGGCCTTCGTCGGCGCCGACGGCACGGTGCTCGCCTCCGGCCGCGGTCCCGGCTTCCAGCCGCCGAAGGTCGGCGTCAGGGCCGCGATCGAAGCCCTGGCGGCCACGGTCGAGCAGGCCAGGGCCACGGGCGGCGTCACCGGGGAGGTCGAGCATGTGTCGGCCTGCCTGGCCAACGCCGATCTGCCGGTCGAGGAACGGGAGTTGACCGCGGCACTGGACGGGCGCGGCTGGGGGCGCAGCACCCAGGTCCGCAACGACACCTTCGCGATCCTGCGGGCGGGGGTGGACGAGCCCCGGGGTGTGGCCGTCGTCTGCGGGGCGGGCATCAACTGCGTGGGCATGCTGCCCGACGGCCGCACCGCGCGCTTCCCCGCGCTCGGGAAGATCTCCGGCGACTGGGGCGGCGGCGCGGGTCTCGCGGAAGAGGCGCTGTGGTGCGCGGCACGGGCGGAGGACGGCCGCGGCGGGCCGACGGCGCTCGCCGCCACCCTGCCCGCGCACTTCGGGCTGGACTCGGTGTACGCCCTGATCGAGGCGCTGCACCTGGGCGAGGTCGCCGCCGTGCGCAAGCACGAACTGGCGCCGGTGCTCTTCGCGACGAGCGCCGCCGGCGACCCGGTGGCCAGGTCGCTGGTGCACCGGCAGGCGGAGGAGGTGGTGGCGATGGCGGTGGTGGCCCTGGACCGCCTCGGGCTGCTCGACGAGGAGGTGCCGGTGCTCCTCGGCGGCAGCGTCCTCGCCGCCCGCCACCCCGAACTCGACGGACGCATCCGCGAACTGCTCGCGGACAGGGCGCCGAAGGCCGTCGTCGAGGTGGTGACGGCGGCGCCGGTACTGGGGGCGGCGCTGCTGGGACTGGACCACATCGGGGCCTCCGCCGGGGCTCGGGCGGCGCTGCGCGCCCACTACGCGTAGCCCGCCGCCCGGCACACGACGCCGCTCGCACCCTCGCGGGGTGCGGGCGGCGTTCGCTTGGTGCGGCGGGGGGCGGGCGGCGCTCGCTTGGTGCGGCGGGGGGGTGCGGGCGGCGCTCGGGGTGCCCTGGTGCCGGGCCGGCCTGCTTGCCTGCTGTGCGGGCGGGCTTGATGTCATGCGGTGGTGCGTGGGTGGTTCTTCGTGAGCCGTGGGTGCCGGGCGCGGTTGATGTCACGCGGTGGTGCGTGGCCGGCGCTTCGTGAGCCGCCGTGCGGGCGCGCGGCGTGTGCCCCGGTGCCGGGCAGGCTGCCTGCCCGCTGCGGGGGCGCGACTCGTGTACCCGTGGTACGCGGGCGGCGCCTTGTGAGGCGAGGCGCGCGGGCGGCGCCTCATGTGGCCTTCTGGCGGCGGCGGGAGGGAACCGATCAAGGCCGGGAAGCGTATTCATGGTGGGGACATCACGGGGGAGGTCACGCTGACGGGTTGTCCGGCGTCCGCGCCGGTATCAAGATCGGGTCAATTGTGGTGTGAGGCGGTCCCCTGCGGCCATACTGCTGGCCGGGAGTAGTCCCAGACCCGCCGGGGAGCGGGCCGACGTCAGCGACCAAGGGGGAGGTCACGTGACACACCCGCCGAATGTGCGCACAGCGCCTCAGCCGGCTCCGGCCCATGCGCCCGTACTCCCGCCCGCGCACGTGCCCGGCGGGCCGGCGGGGCGGGGTGCCTGGGCGGAGGGCCGCCGGCGGCTGCGCGCAGCGGCGACGACGGAGCCGGGGCGGCTTCAGATCATCGGTGCCGTACTGGCAGCGCTGGTCGTGGCGTTCGGCGCGGTCACGGTGCTGGAGATCTCCTCGCGCGCCACCGCCACGGACGACGTGGTGACCCGCAGTCAGCCGCTCACCGCCGACGCCGCCTCGATCTACCGTTCGCTCGCCGACGCGGACACCGCGGCGTCCAGCGGCTTCCTGGCCGGCGCCGAGGAGCCGCGTGCCGTGGCCGAGCGGTACGACAGGGACATCGCGCTCGCCTCCCGTCTGCTCGTCAAGGCCGCGACGAACGCGGGAAGTTCCAGCGAGTCCGGGCAGCAGATAGCCGAGCTGAACGAGGCGCTGCCGCGCTACACCGCCCTGATAGAGACCGCCCGGGCCAACAACCGGCTGGGCCGGCCGCTGGGCGGCGCGTACCTCCGATTCGCCAACGAGCAGATGTCGAGGGACCTGCTGCCGGCCGCCCAGAAGCTGTACGACGCGGAGACGGCGCGGCTCCAGCAGGACGACGACGACGCCCGGTTCTGGCCCGTGCTGTCCACGGCGGCCGGTGTGGTGGCGATCGGCGCCCTCCTGTGGGCGCAGCGGCGCAACTACCGTCGTACGAACCGGGTGTTCAACCACGGTCTGCTGGTCGCGACGGCGGCGTCCACGGTGCTGCTGCTGTGGCTCGCGGTGGGACACACCGTGGCGCGCGCCCAGCTGACCGACGCCGACCGGCACGGCCAGCAGTCCCTCAAGGTGCTGGGCGACGCCCGGATCAACTCCCTGAAGGCCCGGGCCAACGAGAACCTGACGGTGGTGGCGCGGGGCGCCGTGCTCACGGACGACGGCAAGAGCGACAAGTACGAGACGGACTACACCGCCGGCATGAACCGGCTCGGCGAACAGCTGCACCTGGCCCAGCGGCTGGCCGACGACAGTGCCGGCCGCGACCCGGTCGATGCCGCGGTCAGGGCCGTGTCCGAGTGGCAGGAGCGCCACAAGGACGTCACCAGGACCGACCGGGCCGGTGACTACGACGGCGTGGTCCGCAAGGTCATCGGCGCCAAGGGCTCCACGGGTGAGTCCTTCGACAAGGTGGACGCGGCGCTGGAGAAGGCGCTGGCGCACGAGCAGCGCGAGTTCACGGCCGCGGCGAAGGACGCACGCGGAGCACTGTCGGGCCTGCCCCTCGGGGCGGCCGTACTCGGTGTCCTCGGCGCGGCGGGCGCCGTGCTCGGCATCAACCGCAGGCTTTCGGAGTACCGGTGAGAGGGGGAGCGATGACGGACTCGGAAGCACGCCCGGCACGCCGGCGCACTCTGCGCGGCTGGGGCGGCGTCGCGGGGATGGCGGCGGCCTGCGCGCTGACCGCCGCCGTCACCCTGCTGCCGCTGTCCCACGGTGACGTCCTGACCCAGGGCACCGGCCAGGGCGTGGCGTCCGCCCTGCCGGTGAAGGACGACACCTGCGAGGACCCCGAGGCCTCGCTCACCCCGTCGGGCGCCGACGGCCCCACGATCGCCGCGATCAAGGAGCGGGGCAAGCTGATCGTCGGCGTCGACCAGAACAGCTACCGCTGGGGCTACCGCAATCCGGTCGGCGGCGGGCTCGAGGGCTTCGACATCGATCTCGCCCGTGCCATCGCCGACGACATCGTCGGCAGCCCGGACGCCGTCATCTTCCGCGCCATACCCACCAACCAGCGCATCGCCGCGCTGGAGAACGGCACCGTGGACATCGTGGTGCGCACGATGACCATCAGCTGCAGCCGTATCAAGCAGGTCGCCTTCTCCACCGCCTACTTCCAGGCGGGCCAGCAGGTGCTGGCGTCCAAGAGCTCGTCGATCACCGGCTACGACAAGTCGCTGGCGGGCAAGCGGGTCTGCTCCGCGGAGGGCTCGACGGCGTACGAGGCGCTGGAGCGCGACAGCTTCGGCGCGACGTTCAAGGACGAGCACGACGGGCAGCCCGCGGACGAGGACCTCTACACGGTGCCCAACCAGCTGGACTGCCTGGTCAGACTCCAGCAGGGCCTGGTCGACGCGATCGTCACCGACAACGCGCTGGCGGCGGGCCAGGCGGCCCAGGATCCGGCCGTGGAGCTCAAGGGCGACGCTCCCTTCACCACCGAGTACTACGGAGTGGCCACCAAGCTCGGCAACGACGACCTGGTGCGCCGGGTGAACCAGGTCCTGGTCGAGTACCGCAAGGGCCCCTGGAAGAAGGCGTACGACAAGTGGCTCGCGGCCGACCTGCCGGGCATCACCGGACCGCCGCAGCCCAAGTACCGGGCCGGGTAGGCCCACCGGGAGCGCGGGCACGGCCGGCGCGCACCGCAGGAACGACAGGCACCGCAGGAACGACAGGCACCACAGGCAGCGGGCAAGAACGGAGAGGTGATCGATGGGCGTCGCGGAACCCTTCCCCGGCCCTGCGGGGCGACCGCACGGGCCGGTGATGGACCGGGACGAGGTGGACCGTGCTCTGGCACGGCTCGGCGCCGAGCACGAGGCGGTGGAGACCTCGCTGCTGGCGCTGCAGGACCACGCGGGCCGCAGGCTGCTCGAAGGCGCGGAGCTGACGGGTGTGACCAAGGACCGCTGGGCGACCGCCGAGCAGCAGATCACGCTCCTCTGGGGCTACTTCGACGCCTACACCGCCGCGCTGAACGGCATCCGTGAGCTCCGATCCCGCAGACGCTGGTCCAGTCGCGAGGACCTCGCGGAACTGACCGAGCGGCTGCGCGGCCGCAGCGTCACCGTGGCGAGCCAGGCCGCCCACACCGCCCCCGGGATCACCGGACCGGCCAGGCTGTCCGAGGAGTTCACCCTCGAGGAACTCGTCGCCAGGATGAACGACCTCTACGCGGCGTCACTGGACGTGGTGGTGACGGCCGACGCGGTCTGGTCGGCGCTGCCCGCCCGCATCGACCTGCTCTCCGCGGAGCTGCGGCGCACCCGTTCACTCGCGCACTCCGTGGGTGTGCGGCCCGGGGAGCACCCCTCCGGTGACGAGCTCGAGTCCATCACCGAGGAGCTGTCCACACTGCGAGCCCAGGTGGTGTCCGACCCGCTCGCCTTCTGGCGGCCCGGGCCGGGCAGCGCGGCACCCGGTGGCGGCCGGCCCGACACCGACCGCTACGACCGGGCGGCCCGCGCCCTCGAGGACGTGCGCCGTGAGATCGAGGCGGTGCTCCAGGTCCGTCAGGACTCGGAGGAGCGGCTGATGCGGCTGCGCGACGTGCTCTCCCGCGCCGACCGGACGCTGACCGAGGCACGGGCGGCGCGCGGCGAGGTGCTGGCGAAGATCGCCGCGTCCGAGGTGCCCGCGGTCAGCGGCCCGCCGACCGCGCTCCAGGAACGCCTCGCCACGGCCGCTGAGCACCGCAGGCACGCCCGGTGGCACCGTCTCTCCCCGCTGCTCGAGTCGCTGGAGCGCGAGGCGGAGGAGGAACTGATGCGCGCACGCGAGTCGTTGACCGCCGTCACGGCGCCGCTCGCGGTGCGGGCGGAGCTGCGCGGCCGTCTCGACGCGTACAAGGCAAAGGTCGCACGACAGGGCTCGGCCGAGGACCCGATGCTCATCGAGCGGTACGACGCGGCACGCCGCATGCTGTGGAGCGCGCCGTGCGATCTGCGCGCCGCGGAGCAGGCGGTGCTGCGCTACCAGCACGCGGCGGCGGAGGCCCTGGCGCAGCGACAGGACGGACCGGAGTCGGGGCCCACCGACCGCAGGGGGGATTCATGAGCGGGAACGACAACTGCCAGCGCCCCGGTTGCGCGGGCTCCTACGAGGACATGGGCGGCGGCGAGCTGTACTGCGACACCTGCGGGCTGGCCCCGGTCGTGTCGCCCACCGGCATGGTGTCCTCGCCCGCCACCGGTATCGCCGGCGGCGGCCGGGACTCCTCGTCGGCGCGCGGCAGTTCCCGTTCCTCCCGTGCCTCCTCGCGCTCGTCGTCGTCGCGGCGTTCGGTCTCCGGACGGCTGTCGCTCTCCCTGACCGGGCAGTCCTCGGCCCGTTCGGTCTCCGTCCGCAGTTCCGGCGCGTCGGCGGCGTCGTCCGCGCGCAACCGGCTGGGCGCGGGACTGGTGTCCGTGCCGGACGTCCCGCGGCCCGACCCGCGCGGCGCCGTCATGGCGAACCCGGAGGTGCCGGAGCGCAAGCGGTTCTGCTCGCGCTCCGACTGCGGCGCTCCCGTGGGGCGAGCCCGTGGCGACCGGCCGGGACGCACCGAGGGCTTCTGCACAAAGTGCGGCCACCCGTACTCGTTCGTGCCGAAGCTGACCGGCGGCGACATCGTGCACGGCCAGTACGAGGTCGTGGGCTGCCTCGCGCACGGCGGCCTCGGCTGGGTGTATCTGGCCGTGGACCGGGCCGTCTCGGACCGCTGGGTGGTGCTCAAGGGCCTGCTCGACACCGGTGACCAGGACGCCATGGCGGCCGCGATCTCGGAGCGGCGCTTCCTCGCCGAGATCGAGCACTCCAACATCGTCCGGATCTACAACTTCGTCGAGCACCTCGACCAGCGCACCGGCTCCCTCGACGGCTACATCGTGATGGAGTACGTGGGCGGCAAGTCCCTCAAGGAGATCGCCAACGAGCGGCGCGGCCCTGACGGGCGGCGCGACCCGCTGCCGGTGGAGCAGGCGTGCGCCTACGGCATCGAGGCGCTGGAGGCGCTCGGGCATCTGCACAGCAGAAACCTTCTGTACTGCGACTTCAAGGTCGACAACGCCATCCAGCAGCAGGACCAGCTCAAACTGATCGACATGGGCGCGGTCCGCAGGATGGACGACGACGAGTCCGCCATCTACGGCACCGTCGGCTACCAGGCGCCGGAGGTCGCGGAGGTCGGCCCGTCGGTGGCCTCCGACCTGTACACGGTGGCGCGGACGCTGGCCGTGCTGACCTTCGACTTCCAGGGCTACACGAACGTGTTCGTGGACTGCCTGCCGGACCCGGACAACATCGAGGTCTTCCGGACGTACGAGTCCTTCTACCGGCTGCTGGTGCGGGCCACGGACCCGGACCCGGGGCGGCGGTTCGCGTCCGCGCAGGAGATGGCCGAGCAGCTGACGGGGGTGCTCAGGGAGGTCGTCGCGATGCAGACGGGCCGCCCCCGCCCGGCCGTGTCGACGCTGTTCGGCCCGGAACTGCGCGTCACGGACACGGAGTTGTTCGTCGAGCAGACCGAGGACGTGTCCAGGCTGGGCGCGCGCGACGCGAAGCGCGGCGTGCGAGCGGCGGCGGGCGCGGCCGGGGCACCCGCGCAACCGCCGCCCCCCGCGGGCCCCGCGGGGTATGCCGCCGCCCCTGCCCCGTACGCGGCGGTTCCGGCACCCCGTGCGCCGGGCGGACCGCTGCCGGGCGCCGCGGCACCGGCGGGCCAGGCAGCGCCGGACACGGGCCTCGCGCCGCATCTCGCCGTGCTCGACACCAGGGCGGCTTCGCTGGCGCTGCCGGTGCCCCGCGTCGACCCGAACGACCCGAACGCGGGTTTCCTCGCCGGGCTGATGGCCTCCGCCCCCGCCGAGCTGATCGCCGCACTGCACACGGCGGCGGCCGGTTCGCCGGAGACGCGCCTGCGTGAACTGCGTGCCCGTCTGGAGATGGGCGACCTGACGGCCGCGACGACGGCGCTCGCCACGATGGAGCAGCAGCAGCCCGACGACTGGCGGGTGGTCTGGTACCGGGGTGTCACCTCGCTGGTGACCGGCGACCACCAGGCGGCGGCGCTGTCCTTCGACGCGGTCTACGACGCGTTCCCGGGCGAGCCGGCGCCGAAGCTGGCCCTCGGGCTGTGCGCGGAGGTGCTCGGTCAGCTGGACAACGCGGCGGAGTACTACCGTCTCGTGTGGACGACCGACCCGAGCCATGTGAGCGCGGCGTTCGGGCTGGCCAGGGTCCAACTCGCGGCGGGCGACCGCAGCGCAGCCGTACGGACGCTGGAGTCGGTGCCGGAGGCATCGATCCACTACACGGCCGCACGGGTGGCCGCCGTCCGGGCGAGACTTCGTCGGCGCGCCGCGCAAGAACCGCTGCTGGACGACCTGTCGGCGGCTGCCTCGCAGGTCGCCGCCCTCGCGGGCTTCGGTCTGGACGCCGTGCGGCGCGAGCGGTTGTCCACAGAGGTACTCGGCACGGCGCTGGACTGGGTACTCTCCGGAAGTCCCGGAAGCGGGCCGTCCGTTCCGCACGCACCGAGCGCACTGCTCGGCAGCACGCTGGACGAACGCGGTCTGCGCTTCGGGCTGGAACGCTCCTACCGGGTGCTCGCCCGGCTCGCCCAGCGCGGCGAGGAGCGGATAGAGCTGGTGGAGCGGGCGAACCGCTACCGCCCCCGGACGTGGGTGTGATTGATGGCGCAGAAGCACCGGCCGGCTGCCGGATCGACCTGCCCCGGCTGCGACGAACCCCTGGAGCCGGGTGACCGGTTCTGCGGGGCGTGCGGCTACGACCTGTCGGCCGTGCCCGCCGTGCCGCAGGACCGCCCCACCGTGGCCATCGGCACCCCCGTCGAATGGCCGGCGGCCACCGGCACCGACACGATGGGCACCCCGACACCGACACAGCGCGCCGCGGACGTGCCGGGCACCGACTCCGACGGCGGCGAACTGCCGCCGACGGGCACGCCCGGCGACCCGGCCCCCGAGGCCGCCGCCCGCGGCACCGGCGTTCCGGGTGCCGTCGCACCAGGTGCCGCCGCGCCGGGTGTCGCCGTACCGTCGCAGCCCGCGCACGGCACGGACGCCGGTGCGCCCGGCTCGCCCGTGCCCTCGCCCGCCCCGGCCCCGGCCCCGGCCCCGGCCGCCGAACCCCGTGCGGACGCCGGGGATCACGGCCATGAGCGTCCCGGCACCGGGACCGCCGGCCAGGCCGCCCATGGCCACGGGACGGCCACGCCCGGCGCGGGCGCCGCGGACCCGGTCACCGGAGCGGGGCAGCCCGCCTCTCCGGTGCGGTTCGACGACCCGCCGTCCGGCGACTTCGAGCTCGCCGCACCCGCGCCGGGTGCCGCACCCGACCCCCGTGCGCCGGCCGCACCGCCGGCCGCCGCCGTACCGTCCGGCGCCAAGCTCTGCGTGGCCTGCCGGGCCGGCCGGGTCGACACCGACGGCTACTGCGAGAACTGCGGCCACGCCCAGCCCCGTGAACGCGACCACATGGAGCAGGAGCTCGGTCCGGTCGCCGCGGTCAGCGACCGGGGACTGCGGCACCACCGCAACGAGGACTCGTTCGCCGTCTCCGCCACCGCCCTGCCGGACGGCTCACCGGCCGTCGTCGCGGTCGTCTGCGACGGTGTCTCGTCGGCGACCCGCCCCGACGAGGCGTCGGCCGCCGCCGCGAGCGCCGCCAACGAGCGGCTGCTGGCCGCACTGCCCCTGGGCACGCACCCGCAGCAGGCCATGCACGAGGCGATCGTGGCGGCCTCCGAGGCGGTCAACTCCCTGGCCGAACAGCCCGAACATGCCCCCGGCGAGGAGCACCGCCACCAGAACGCGCCCGCCTGCACGATCGTCGGAGCCGTGGCCGCCGGAGGCCTGCTGGTCGTCGGCTGGGTCGGTGACAGCCGCGCCTACTGGGTCCCCGACGACCGTTCGGGCCCGCCTGCCCGGCTCACCGAGGACGACTCCTGGGCGGCGCAGATGGTGGCGGCCGGCCTGATGAACGAGGCGGAGGCCTACGCGGACGAGCGCGCCCACGCGATCACGGGCTGGCTCGGCGCCGACGCCTACGAACTCGAGCCGCACACCGCCGCGTTCAAGCCGGACCGTTCCGGCGTGGTCGTGGTCTGCACCGACGGCCTGTGGAACTACGCGGAGGGCGCTGAGGAGATGGCCCGCGCCGTCCCCGTGGACGCGGCGGCACGCCCGCTGCACAGCGCCCAGATGCTCGTCGGTCACGCACTCGACGGCGGCGGCCACGACAACGTAACAGTGGCGGTCCTGCCGTTCGCCGTTCCGCGTCAAGGGGCAGGATCGGCTGAGGACATGGCCTGATACGACCCCTTCGCGGCCGCCGCTCCCGCCGGCGGCCCCGGCCGGCCTCCCGGCGGAGGCCTCGACCCGCAACCGTCCGCTGTCCCTGCCGCCTCGACCGACCCGCCGCCCGCGCTGCCGCTCCGCCGCAGCCGGGCGGAGCGCCGTGCGGAGCCCACAAGGAGCCGATCAGATGGCTGTTTTCTCCAAGTCCCAGGTGCCGCAGTTCTCGGTGGACGTGTACCAGAACGAATATCTTCCCGAGGGCGGCCGAGAGGTCAACGCGATCGTCACGGTCACCTCGACCGGGGGCGGCACCACCGGGGGCGCCCCGCTGCGCGGAGCGTCAGCCTCCGCTGCCGCCGTGCCCGACCAGGTCCCCGCCGCCGGTGTCGTGATCATGGTCGACTGCTCCGGCTCGATGGAGTACCCGGCGACGAAACTGCGCAACGCGCGGGAGGCGACGGCCGCGGCCGTCGACACGCTCCGTGACGGCGTCGCGTTCGCGGTGGTCGCCGGTACGCACAAGGCGCTCGAGGTCTATCCGGGCGGCGGCCGGCTGGCCGTCGCCGATCCGGCCACCCGCGCGCAGGCGAAGGAGGCGCTGCGGACCCTGACGGCCGGCGGCGGCACCGCGATCGGGACCTGGCTGCGGCTGGCCGACCGCCTGCTGTCCTCCTCCGACGCGGCGATACGGCACGGCATCCTGCTCACCGACGGACGCAACGAGCACGAGTCGCCGGAGGACCTGCGGGCCGCCCTGGACGCCTGCGCGGGCCGCTTCACCTGTGACGCCCGGGGAGTCGGCACGGACTGGGAGGTCAAGGAGGTCACCGGCATCGCGTCGGCGCTCCTCGGCACGGCCGACATCGTCGCCGACCCCGGCGGCCTGTCCGCGGACTTCACGAAGATGATGGAGAACGCGATGGGCAAGGAGGTCGCGGACGTGTCGCTGCGGCTCTGGACCCCGGTCGGCGTGGAGATCAAGTTCGTCAAGCAGGTCGCTCCGACCGTGGAGGACCTCACCGGGCGGCGCACGGAGGCCGGCCCCCGTGCGGGCGACTATCCGACCGGATCATGGGGCGACGAGTCCCGTGACTACCACATATGTGTGCAGGTTCCGGAGGCCGCGATCGGCCAGGAGATGCTGGCGACGCGGGTCTCGCTGATCGTCCCGGCGGCCGACGGCGGCGCTCCCGCCGTGCTGTCGCACGGGCTCGTGCGGGCGGTCTGGACGGACGACATGGCAGCGTCCACGTCGATCAATCCGCAGGTGGCGCACTACACGGGCCAGGCGGAACTGGCGCAGGTCATCCAGCAGGGACTCGAGGCCCGCAAGGCGGGTGATCTCGGCGGGGCGACCGCGAAACTGGGCCGCGCGGTGCAGCTCGCGGCGCGTTCCGGGAACGAGGACACCGCGAAGCTGCTTTCGAAGGTGGTGGACGTCGTCGATGCGGCGACAGGTACTGTGCGACTGAAGGCGAAGGTCGCGGACGCGGACGAGATGACACTCGAAACGCGCTCCACGAAGACGGTTCGCGTCAAGAAGTAAGCACGTACGAACACGAGTGAACGGCCCTCGGGCCGGATGAGGAGAGGGGGACGCGCCGACATGCCGACCTGCCCGAACGGACACCAGTCGGGTTCCGACGACTGGTGCGAGGTCTGCGGCCACCGCATGGCTCCTCCCGGTGCTCCCGCGGGTGCCGTACCGCCGCCTCCACCGCCACCGCCCGGCTACGGCTATCCCGGCCCGGCAGATCCGAACGCCACGGCCCAGGCCGAGCTCTGCCCGCAGTGCCGCACCCCGCGCGAGGCCATGGCCCCGTTCTGCGAGGAGTGCCGCTACAACTTCCTCACGCACACGGCGACGTCGTACACGCCCGTGGCACCGCCGCCGCATCAGCAGCAGGGTGGCCTGAACCTCCCGCCCGGTTTCCAGTCGCAGCCGGGTCCTCCCGGGCCGCCGGCGCAGCACGGGCCTCCGCCGCCGCCCCCGCAGCAGCAGCAGCAGCAGCGTGACCCGTTCGAGTACCAGAGCTCGCGGCCCTCGCAGGTGAACCGGCCGGCCGAGCCGCTGGGGCAGGAGTCCCCGGGCCACCATCAGCAGCAACCGCAGCAGCAGCAGCCGGGGGCCTTCCAGCAGCAGGGCGGTCCGCCGCCCCCGCCGTCGCCGTTCCAGCAGCAGCCCGGTCCCCCGGCGCCGCCCGCGTTCCAGCAGCAGCCTGGCCCGCCCGCACCGCCCGCGTTCCAGCAGCAGCCTGGTCCGCCCGCACCGCCGCAGCCGCAGCAGACCGGTGGCGGCGACGACTGGATGCTGCCGCCGCCCTCCCGGACCCAGTCGCCCCCGCCTCCGCCGGGGCACCAGGGACCGCAAGGGCCGCAGGGACACCAGGGTCAGCAGAGCCATCAGGGTCCGCCGCCGTTCCCGCAGCAGTCCATGCCGCCGCAGCACCAGCAGCATCAGCAGGGCCCCGGCATGCAGGGCATGCACCCGGGTCAGCAGCAGCCTCCGCAGCAGCAGGCCGCCCCGGCGGGCTGGACGGCGGTGGTCGGCCCGGACCGTGAGTACTTCATGGCGATGATGCAGCGCAGCGGCCCGGAGGCGACCGGTCTCAATCTGCCGGCCTACTCCCCCGAGCAGCACCTGCCGCTCACAGGGGGCCAGATCACGATCGGCCGCCGCCGGCAGTCGACGGGCGAGTCGCCGGACATCGACCTGTCGGTGCCGCCGGAGGACCCGGGCGTCTCGCACCAGCACGCGGTGCTGGTGCAGCAGCCGGACGGGTCCTGGGCGGTCGTCGACCAGAACTCGACCAACGGCACCACGCTCAACGGAGCGGAGGACCCGATCCAGCCGTACGTCCCTGTCCCGCTGAACGACGGCGACCGCGTGCACGTCGGCGCCTGGACGACGATCACCGTCCGCCGCGGCTGAGCGACCCGAACGGGGAGCCTCACCGCGACGGACGGCGATCCTGCCGACAGCCATGAATACGTGGTGCCGGGCGCGAGCGTTCAACCGCGGCACGGGAGTGTGGGGAGCGCCGCCGACGGCCCACGGGCCGTCGGCGGCCACGGCAGGCGCGTCAGTCGCCGGACGGTCCGAGGGGCCAGACGTAGGGCCCCTCGGGATCGTCCAGCCAGGCCCACTGCCGGCCCGCGCCGACGGTGACCCCGAAACGGCTGCGCTCCGGGCGGTGCTCCCCGTACCACAGGGCGAGCGCCTCTTCCGGGTCGAGGCTTCCCGCGGTCAGGCTCAGCATGAAGCGGAACAGGTCGTTCTCGACCGCGCTCCCGGACAGTCCGCCGGTCCCCGGTTCCTCGGGCACGGCCGTACCGCGCAGCGGCACGAAGTATGCCGAGGTCCGCAGGAAGCGGCCCTCCGCCGTGCGGCCGCCCGCGTCGTGACGGACCCGCAGGGCGATGATCCCGGTGGACAGCGGCGCGACGATCCGTGCGCCGTCGGTGCACTGGGCGGGCCAGGCGTAGGGCACCGCCGGCAGGGTGCAGGTGGCGATGACGCGGTCGAACGGGGCGCGCTCCGGGCAGCCGCGGGCGCCGTCGCCGGTGACGACCGTGGGGCGGTGCCCGGCGGCCGACAGATGCGCGCGGGCGGACTCGGTGACCTCCGGGTCGAGGTCGATCGTCGTCACGGCGGCGTCGCCCAGCCGGTGTGCCAGCAGCGCGGCGTTGTATCCGGTGCCCGCCCCGATCTCGAGGACCCGGTTCCCGTCGGTGACCCGGAGCGCGTCCAGCATCAGGGCCATGAGGGAGGGCTGGCTGCTCGACGACAGCAGCTCCCCGTCGCGCAGGCGGGTGGCCAGCGGCTCGTCCGTGTAGGCGCCGCGCAGCCAGCCGGCACGCCGGCCGGGGTCGGGGTCCTCGCGCCACAGGCGTTCCCACGCTCCCGCCCGGGGTGTGAAGTAGTACGGCACGAAAAGATGCCGCGGCACCTCTTCGAACGCCGCCCGCCAGGCCGGATCGGTCAGCCCGCCGTCGGCAACGATCTCGCGCACCATCGCCCGCCTCGCTTCGGTGGCGGCCTCGGCGAATCGATCCCGGTTCTGACCCATATGTTCACTTTGCTGCGTAGACGCACATGAGGCGAGCCTCCATGCCGGGCGCCGCACGGAGTCTCAGGGGCCACAAGGGCCTCGGCCCTGGGCGGGTCGGTCTGAGAGCATGGGGGGCGTGAATGAGATTCGGCGCGGGACGCTTCAGGAGCAGACCTTCTACGAGCAGGTCGGCGGCGAGGAGACCTTCCGGCGCCTCGTGCACCGCTTCTACGAGGGCGTTGCCGAGGACCCGCTGCTGCGGCCGATGTACCCGGAGGAGGACCTCGGGCCGGCCGAGGAGCGGCTGACGCTCTTCCTGATCCAGTACTGGGGCGGGCCGCGCACCTACAGCGACAACCGCGGCCACCCCCGGCTGCGGATGCGGCATGTGCCGTTCACCGTCGACAGGGCGGCCCACGACGCCTGGCTCAAGCACATGCGTACGGCGCTGGACGAGCTGGGCCTCGCCGAGGAGCACGAGCGGCAGCTGTGGGACTACCTGACGTACGCCGCCGCCTCGATGGTGAACACCCCGGACTGACGGATTCCCCGGCGGTCCCCCCGCCGGGCCGGTCCCCTCACATCGGCCTGTCCCGCCGGTCGCACCAGGCTGTCCCTCCGGCCTCCTACGCAACGGCCTCTGAACCGAATCCGGGACTCCGTCGCCGGATAACGGTCACGATCAGATGAAGGTCGTGGTGCAAGCGGTTTCCACGGACCCGTGTGCTCTGAAAGCATCCATGGACGGGGGGCGGCGGGGGCGCCGACACGTACCGGCTGTGGGGTGGGGGACGGGTGACGGGGTTCGTACTACTGCGCGTCAGGGCGCACCGGCTGCTGCTTGCCGCGGCACTCCTGGCGGTTCTGCTCACGACCTGCGTGCTCGCCTCGCTCGCCGCCTTCTCCGGTTCCGTAGGGGACGCCGCGCTGCGGCAGACCCTGGACGGGCGGGACGCGGCCGCCGCCGCGCTGACCGTCACCGCCAAGATCCCGCCGGAGCGCCGCGAGGCGGCGGAGGAGGCCGTCGTCCGAGGGGCCGAGCGGTCCTTCGACGGACTGCCCGTGACGGTGCACAGGCTCGAACGCTCGGGGACGTACGCACTCCCGCAGTCCCTCCAGGACCCGGAGGCGCGCAAGGGCGAGCCCGACCTCACCCACTTCGCCGCTCTCGACGAGAGCCGGATCACGATGGTGTCCGGTACCCGCCCGGGCCCCGCCGACGCCGGGGTCGTGCCGGTCGCGCTGCCGGAAGTCGCCGCGAAGCGGCTCGACCTGAAGCCCGGCGCCCGCCTCACCCTCACCGACCGGCTCTCCGACAAGCCGATCACCGTCCATCTGACCGGCCTCTACCGGCCGGCGGACGGCAACGATCCCTACTGGCAGCTCGACAGCCTCGGCGGCCGCGGCGTCCGGTCCCTGGTCTTCACCACGTACGGTCCGCTCCTCGCCCACCCCTCGGTCCTCGCCTCCGACGGTGTCGCCGCCGGGGACGCGGCCTGGCTGGCCACCGCCGACTTCCGCACCGTCACCACCGACCGCATCGGCGCGTTGCGCGCCACGGCCACGAGCGGCCCCCGTTCGCTGGCCAAGGACCCGGCGTTCGCGTCCGGCGCGACGGTGCGCACCGCCCTGCCGACCGTGCTGGCCCAGAGCGAGCGGGCCCTGCTGGTCGCCCGCTCCACCCTGATGATCGTCGCCGTGCAGCTGGTGCTTCTCGCCGCGTACGCCCTGCTGCTGGTGGCCCGGCTGCTCAGTACGGAGCGGACCGGCGAGACCGATCTGCTGCGCGCCCGCGGCGCCTCACGCCGGCGCATCATCTCGCTCGCCGCCGTCGAGGCCCTGCTGCTCGCACTCCCGGCCGCGCTCTGCGCGCCCCTGCTGTCGGGGCCGTTGACACGCCTGCTGGCCGAGCACTCCACGCTCGCCAGGAGCGGACTGCGGCTCGGCGAGGCGCCCACGGCGCAGGTGTGGCTGGTCGCAGCGGGGGTCGCGGTGTGCTGCGCGGCGGCCGTCGTGGCGCCCGCGCTGGCCGCGACGTCCGGGGCGCTGCGGCTGCGGCGTGGCCGAAGCGGCACGCTGCCCGCTCCGGTCCGGGCCGGCGCGGACGTGGGGCTGCTGGCCGTCGCGGCGGTCGCCTACTGGCAGTTGGACCGGCAGACCGGTTCCTCCGGCGGTGGGGCGATCAGCGGTGACCGGGAGGGAGATCTGGGCATCGATCCCCTCCTGGTCGCCGCACCCGCCTTGGCCCTGCTGGCCGGCACCGTCCTGACGCTGCGTCTGCTGCCGCCCGCGGCCCGGCTCGCCGAACGCCGCGCCGCCGGCGGCCGGGGCCTGCCCGCCGCCCTCGCGGGCTGGCAGTTCAGCCGCCGGCCGCTGCGCGGCGCCGGACCGGTGCTGCTGCTGGTGCTCGCCGTGGCGATGGGCATGCTGGCGATCGGGCAGAGTGCCTCGTGGGACCGGTCCCAGAGCGACCAGGCCGACTTCGGGGCCGGAGCGTCGGTGCGGGTGACGGACAGCGGGGCGGGCCGGCCGGGCGACATCGGCCTGTACGCGTCCCTCCCCGGCGTGCGCGAAGCCGCGCCCGCCCACCGCGCTCCCCTCGGGCTCTCCGGCAACCGGACCGCGACCGTGCTCGCGATCGACACGGCCCGCGCCGACGAGCGGCTCCTGCTGCGGGACGATCTCGCGGACGAGCCGCCCGGCACGCTGCTCGGAACGGCCACCGCCGCGAAGCGGGCCCGCCCCGGCGTGCTGCTGCCCGACGACACCCGCCGGCTCACTCTCGACCTGCGGATCACCGAGGAGAAGGCCCCCGCGGGTGCGTCGCCCTCCCGGCTCGCGCCGCAGGTCACCGTCATCGTCGAGGACCGCTACGGCCTGGCCTACCGCATGCCCGCCGGCCGGGTGGCCGCCGACGGCCGCGTCCGTCCGCTGACCCTCGACCTCGACGAGTCCTCCTCCGGAGGACGCACCGCCCCGGCCGGCCCGCTGGCCCTGACCGGGCTGCGGCTCGACGGCGCGATCCCGGACGGCCCCGCCACGGCGCACCGCCTGAGCGTCGAAGGGCTGAGCACCACCGGCGCCGACGGGACCTCGCGGCCCGTCGCGGCGGATCAGGACCCGCGCTGGGAGGGCGGTTACACCGAGATCCAGGCAGGCGAGCCCGGCACGCCGAGGCCGCTCCGCCCCGCCGCCTCCGGTTCCCGTCCCCTGGACCTCGGCTTCGGCGTCGGACCGGACCCGAAGGCCGTGGACTCGTGGGGCCGGCCCGTCCGCTCCGAGTTCAGCATCCTCGTCGCCGCCGCCCGGCCGGCCCGGCCCGGGCAGATCGCCGCCGTCGCCACGGACGAGTTCCTGCGCGCGGCCGGAGCGAAGCGTGGCGACGTCATCGATGTGATGCTGTCGGGCGAATCGCTGCGGGTGGAGATCGCCGGGACGGCACGGGCCCTCCCGACGACCGGACCGGGCGCCACCGCCGCGGCCGTGGCCGACGCCGGGGAAGGAGCGGCCACCGGCCGGCAGGACGCCGACGGCGGAGCCCTGTTGCTGGACCTGCCCACGGTCAACACCGAGATCGCCGCCCGGGGAGGGTCATCGCTCACACCCACCGAATGGTGGCTGAGCACCGAGCCCGGCAAGGCCGGCGAGGTCGCGAAGGCGCTGCGCGACCGCCCCGCCGCCGACCCCGGCCAGGTGCTCGTACGCGACGAGGCCGCGGACGAACTGCTCGGTGACCCGCTCGGCGCCGGACCACGCTCCGCGTTGATGGCGGTGGCGCTGGCGGCGGCGGCGCTCGCCGCGGTCGGTTTCGCCGTCAGCGCGGCGGGTTCGCTGCGGGAACGATCCGCCGAACTCGCCGTACTCCGCGCCCTCGGCGCTCCGCGCCGCCAGCTCGCGCGGCTGGTCGCGGCAGAGCAGACCCTGCTGATCGGCATCGCGCTGCTGGTGGGCATCGGCCTGGGTGCCGTACTGACCCGGGCCGTCGTGCCACTGATCGTCCTGACCGGGCAGGCCACCAAACCCGTTCCGGATGTGCTGATCGAACTGCCCGTGGGCCAAGTGGGACTGCTCCTCGCGGGTGTCGCCGCGCTGCCGCTTCTGATCGTCGCCGTCATCGCCCTGCGTCGCGCGGACCCCGCGGTGACTCTGCGCCACAGGGGGGACAACTGACATGAATCCGCGCTCCGGCAAGCACGAGGGCCACGCCCGGCGCACGGTCGCCCCGTGGGTCAGGACCCGGCTGCGCACCGCCCCGGGGGCCGCCCTGGCGTTCGGTGTGCTCGTGCTGCTCACCGCGTTCCTCGCCGCCGCGTTCCCGCGTGCCGTCGACTCGTACGAGAACCACGGCCTGCGGCACGACCTGAGCGACGCCCAGCCGTCCCGCAGTGTGCTGGAGGTGAGCACACCGCAGCCGCCGCTCGAAATACCGGAACCGGCCCGGGAGAAGTCGCTGCTCCCCGAACGCCTCGCCGAGGCCCACCGGGCCGTGGCCGGGCTGCTGCCGGAGCCGCTGCGCGTGGACACCGCACAGTCCGCGTACGGCGTGGAGACCGCCAAGCCCCTGGAGGGCACGGACCGTTGGCTGCCGCGCCCCGAGGGCGCGTCGCCGGAGTTCTCCGTCGTGGCGCAGAGCGGGCTCCGGACGCACTCCACCGTGCGTGAGGGCCGGCTGCCGAAGACGGACGGACGGGTCACGTCCGCCACCAAGGAGCTGGAGGCCGCGGTCACCGCGGAGACCGCGCAGACCCTGGGCATCAGGACCGGCTCCGTACTGCACCTGGGCGACCCCGGGGAAACGGCGCTGTCCGTACGGATCACCGGCATCGTGGACCCGCGCGATCCGCAGGGCAGTTACTGGTCCGCCGACCCGCGGCTGCGCGCCCCCGGGCTCCTCGTCGCGCCCGGGAGCAGTCCACCGGTGGCCTACTGGAACGCCTCGCTGCTGATCGCCCCGGACGCCGCCCCGGCGCTGCTCGGCACCCTCGGCGAGCCCCAGCCGTACTGGCGCTTCGCCCCGCTCACCGGCCACCTCACCGCACAGGACGTGCCCGCCCTCACCGACCGGATCGCGTCCCTGGAAGGCGGCCCGGGGCTGCTCGGGATCAAGGGTGCCGTCGACGAGAACGCCCTGCTCACCACGGACATGGACGGCATCCTCGCCTCCTACACCACGATGCGGGACGCCATCACGCCGGTCGTCGCCGTGGCCGCCTTCGGGATCGGCACCGTCGCCGCCGTCGTGGTGGCGATGACGGGCGGGCTGTTCGCGGCGCGGCGCCGGGCCGAACTGGCGCTGCTGCGTTCCCGCGGGGGTTCGTTGCGCGGCATCGGCGGCAGGCTGCTCGCCGAGACCGCCGTCGTCGCCCTGCCCACCGCGGCCGCCGGTCTGCTCCTCGCGGTCCTCGTCGTCGACGACGCGAGACTGCTGCCCGCCGTGATCGGGACGGCTGCCGTGGCGGTCATGGCCTGCGCCGCGCTGCCGGTGCGTGCGGTGACGCAGCACCGCAGGCCCCGTGTGCCCGGGGAACGCGACGACGTGGTGCTCGCCCGGCCGTCCCGGCGCCGTACCGTCGCCGAACTCACCCTCCTGGTCCTGGCCGTGGGCGCCGTCGTCGCACTGCGGCGGCGCGGCACCTCCGACGGCGCCGACCATCTCGTCAGCGCCGCGCCCGTGCTGGTCGGCCTGATCGCCGCGCTCGTCCTCGTGCGGCTCTATCCGCTGCCGCTGCGCTGGGCGGCGCGTCCCGCCGGCCGGCTGCGCGGCGCGGTCGGATTCCTCTCGCTCGCCCGTACCGGTCGTTCCTCGGCCGCGGGAGCCCTGCCGCTGCTGGCTCTGCTGGTCGCGCTCACGACGGCCGCGTTCGGCGGGTCGGTCCTGGCGGGCGTCGCGGACGCGCGGGACAGGGCAGCGCTGCTGGCGACGGGCGCGGACGCACGCGTCTCGGGCCCCGGCGACGTGCTGGCGCTCCCGAAGGGGGCGGAGCGGGCCGTGCGGGACGTGCCCGGCGTCCGGGAGGTGACGGCCGTGCAGGTCGAGCACGCGCTGACCCTGCCCGCCCGGAACCAGGCCGAGCGGTCCGAGCCGCTGCCCGTCTCCCTCGTCGGCGCCGATCCCGGCGCGTACGCGAAGCTCGCCCGGCACGCCGATCTCGGCGCCTTCCCCGCGGACGCGCTCAGGACCTCACCGGCCGCGGGTGACCCTTCCGGGGAGCCCGTTCTGCACGCCGTCGCCTCCCCGCGCGTCGCCGAACAGCTCGGCGAGGGAACGCACCGGATCAACTCGGCGGCCGGCCCCTTCACCGTCAAGGTCACCGCCGTACGGTCCCGGACGCCCGCCGTGTCGTCCGCGGAGTTCCTCGTCGTCGACGGCTCACGGCTCACCCATCGCGCGCCGACCGCGCTGCTGGCCACGGGCACCGGCATCGACGGCACGGCACTGCGCGCGGCCGTCCACGGCATGGACGACGACCTCACCGTGCGGCTGCGCGACGAGGCGCGGGCGACCTTCACCGACTCGCCGCTCCAGGCGGGCGCGGAACGGATCTACGCGGCCGCCATCGCCGCCGGCGCCGGCTACGCCGTGCTCGCCCTGCTGCTCTCGCTCATGCAGGCCGCGCCGGAACGGGCCACCCTGCTGGCCAGGCTGCGCACCATGGGCCTCACCACCCGTCAGGGCCGGCAGCTCCTCGGCCTCGAAGCACTCCCCCAGGCACTGCTCGCCGCCGTCGGCGGCATCCTCGTCGGCTGGGCCACGATCAGGCTCCTCGCGCCCGGAGTGGACCTGGTGCGCCTCGCGCTGGCGGCCGCGCCCGGCTCCGCGCCCCTGGACAGTGCGTCCCTGCGGGCCGACCCGTGGTCGCTGGCGCTGCCCGCGGCCGCCGTGGTGGTCCTGGCGGGGACCGTGGCCGCCGTGCAGGCGTGGTGGGCGGGGCGCCGCGGATCGATCACCGAACTCAGGGCAGGAGACACGCGATGACCGACACCACCCTGGAGCAGCTGGAGGAACGCGCCGCTGCCCACCGCGACCGGCCCTCCTACGGGCACGACGCGCTGATCACCTGCGACCGGCTGGTGCGGATCTTCGCCTCGGACGGGGTGGAGGTCCAGGCGCTGCAAGGACTCGATCTGCTGGTCAAGGAGGGCGAGTTGATGGCCCTGGTCGGCGCGTCCGGCAGCGGGAAGTCGACCCTGATGAACATCCTGGCCGGGCTGGACGTGCCGTCCGCCGGCGCGGCCCGGGTCGCCGGATGCGACCTGCTCGCGATGGACGCCAAGGCGCGGCTGCGCTACCGCCGCGAGGTCGTCGGCTTCGTGTGGCAGCAGACCGCCCGCAACCTGCTGCCGTATCTCACCGCGGCCCAGAACGTGGCCCTGCCCATGCAGTTGCGCGGCGGCAGCCGCGGCAAGAAGCAGAAGGCGGAGCGCGTACAGGAACTGCTGTCGATGCTCGGCGTCGACGACTGCCGCGACCGGCGTCCGCACCAGATGTCCGGCGGGCAGCAGCAGCGCACGGCGATCGCCGTCGCCCTCGCCAATTCGCCCGCGGTGCTGCTCGCCGACGAGCCGACCGGCGAACTGGACTCGGCGACCGGCGAGCAGGTCTTCGCGGCGTTCCGCCGGGCCAACGAGGAGCTGGGCACGACGATCGTGATCGTCACGCACGACCAGGCCGTCGCGGGCGAGGTCCGCCGCACGGTCGCCATCCGCGACGGCCGCACGTCGTCCGAGGTGCTGCGGCGTACCGAGATCGACGCGGAGGGACAGGAGTCGGTGGTGGCACGCGAGTACGCGATGCTGGACCGGGCGGGGCGCCTTCAGCTGCCGGCCGACTACACGGCGGCGCTCGGCATGGAGCACCGCGTGATGCTGGAGCTCGAGCAGGACCACATCGGGATCTGGCCGGACGACGCGGCGGAACGCTGAACGCGGCGGCGTTTCGGGGCGGGGCGCCCGGGGACGTGCCCCTCTCCGCGTGGCGGGCTACGCCGGGGTGACCGGCGAGGCGTCCAGCGTGGCGGGCTACGCCGGGGTGACCGTCAGGCCGCCCACGCCGTTGGTACGCAGGGCGATCGACCCGAAGGGCGTACGCAGCCGCAGCCACGTCCCCGCGGACAGGAGCGCCACGGGCATGCCGGGTCGCAGGAAGCCGAGCGACTGCGCGGCGTGCACGGCGCGCAGGGGAAGGGCCGTCGCGCCGACCGTGCGCGACCAGATCTCGCGGCCGATTCGGTCCCGTTCCGCACGGGTGCGCCGCTCCGCCGGGAGCGCCTCGTCACGCCCGCGGAACTCGGTCACGGCAGCGGCCACGGCCGCCCGCATCGCGGACACGTCCGGCAGCCCCGGCAGTTCCCGCCAGCCGCCGCGCGGCGGAAGCACACCCGCCCAGGGAGGACCGGTGACCGCCGCGGGCACGGCGAACTCCGCCCCCTCGAGCGACTCCAGCAGTTCCCCCGCGGAGACGGTGACGTCCAGCTCGACGGACTCCGCGAGCCGCGCCGTACGGATGGCGAGCACCTCGAAGGACGGCGGCCGCCCGAACACCGCGAGTGCCCCGCGCCCGGCCTGGAGTCTGACCGCGGCGGCGCGGTCGTAGTGGATCAGCCGGCCGAGGAAGGCGGAGAGGTCCTCCGCCTCCCTCACGTCGGCGAGACGCAGACTCTGCACGGGCACGGACATGGGAACGCTCATGCGGCGAGGGCGGCCTTGTCGAGGTACTTCTCGAGGAACGACTTCTCCTCGGCGCTGATCCGGCGCGGCCGCTGCGACTCGAGGTTGTACGGCACGACGACCGTCGAGGCCCGCACATAGACCGTGGCCGGATCGTCCTCCTCCTTGACCTCGTACGCGATGGTCAGGGAGGCGGCGCTGATCTTCGTCACCCACGACTCGATGATCACCGGCTCGTGCCGGTGGACCAGCGGCCGCACGTAGTCGATCTCGTGGCGCGCGACCACCGAGCCGCCGGAGAAGGAGGGCGAACCGTCCCCCGGCGCCAGCCGGAACATGAAGTCGATCCGCGCCTCTTCCAGATACCTGAGGAAGACCACGTTGTTGACGTGCCCGAAGGCGTCCATGTCCGACCAGCGCAGAGGGCAGCGGTAGATGTGACGGGCCATGCGCCGCATCAGCCCCGGGTGAGCTTCTTGTACGTGGCGCGGTGCGGGCGAGCCGCGTCCGGGCCGAGACGGTCGACCTTGTTCTTCTCGTACGACTCGAAGTTGCCCTCGAACCAGTACCACTTGGAGTTGCCCTCGTACGCCAGGATGTGCGTGGCGACCCGGTCGAGGAACCACCGGTCGTGGGAGATGACCACGGCCGCGCCGGGGAACTCGAGCAGAGCGTTCTCGAGGGACGAGAGCGTCTCGACGTCGAGGTCGTTGGTGGGCTCGTCGAGGAGCAGCAGGTTGCCGCCCTCCTTGAGCGTCAGCGCCAGGTTGAGGCGGTTGCGCTCACCACCGGAGAGGACACCGGCCGGCTTCTGCTGGTCCGGGCCCTTGAAGCCGAAGGCGCTCACGTACGCGCGGGACGGCATCTCGACCTGGCCGACGTTGATGTAGTCCAGCTCGTCCGACACGACCGCCCAGAGGGTCTTCTTGGGGTCGATGTTGGCGCGGGTCTGGTCGACGTAGGAGATCTTGACCGTGTCACCGATCTTGATCGTGCCGGAGTCCGGCTGCTCCAGGCCCTGGATCATCTTGAACAGCGTGGTCTTGCCGGCGCCGTTCGGACCGATGATGCCGACGATGCCGTTACGCGGCAGCGTGAAGGACAGGTCGTCGACGAGGACCTTGTCACCGAAGGACTTCGAGAGGTTCTCGACCTCGACCACGACGGAGCCCAGACGCGGGCCCGGCGGGATCTGGATCTCCTCGAAGTCCAGCTTCCGCATCTTGTCCGCCTCGGCGGCCATCTCCTCGTAGCGGGCGAGACGGGCCTTGGACTTGCTCTGCCGGCCCTTGGCGTTGGACCGGACCCACTCGAGCTCTTCCTTGAGCCGCTTGGCGCGCTTCTCGTCCTTGCGGCCCTCGACCTTCAGGCGGGCGGCCTTCTTGTCGAGGTACGTGGAGTAGTTGCCCTCGTAGGGCAGCGCACGGCCGCGGTCGAGCTCGAGGATCCACTCGGCGACGTTGTTCAGGAAGTACCGGTCGTGAGTGACGGCGACGACGGCGCCCGCGTACTTCGACAGGTGCTGCTCGAGCCAGTTCACCGACTCGGCGTCGAGGTGGTTGGTGGGCTCGTCGAGGAGCAGCAGGTCCGGGGCCTCGATCAGCAGCTTGCACAGCGCGACGCGGCGCTTCTCACCACCGGAGAGGTTGACGACGGGCCAGTCGCCGGGCGGGCAGCCCAGGGCGTCCATGGCCTGCTCCAGCTGGGCGTCCAGGTCCCACGCGTTGGCGTGGTCCAGGTCCTCCTGGAGCTTGCCCATCTCCTCCATGAGCGCGTCCGTGTAGTCGGTCGCCATGAGCTCGGCGACCTCGTTGAAGCGCTTGAGCTTGCCCATGATTTCCGCGGCGCCGTCCTGGACGTTCTCCAGGACCGTCTTCGACTCGTCCAGCTTCGGCTCCTGCATGAGGATGCCGACGCTGTAGCCGGGAGAGAGGAAGGCATCGCCGTTGGACGGCTGCTCCAGACCGGCCATGATCTTCAGCACCGTGGACTTACCGGCGCCGTTGGGGCCGACCACACCGATCTTCGCACCGGGCAGGAAGCTCAGCGTCACGTCATCGAGGATGACCTTGTCGCCGTGCGCCTTGCGCGTCTTGCGCATCGTGTAGATGTACTCAGCCAAGAGAAACCGTCCGGCAGGAAGTGGGTGGGCAGATACACCCATCTTGCCGTACGGCGCCCCCCGGACGGAAACCGCGTCCGTACGCCTGCGTGTGCCCCGGGCGGCCCGGCGACCCGGCCCCGCCCGTTCGCTCCCGAATCGGACGGCCGACGCCGCGAACCGGACAACCCGGACAGGCCCACGTCGAGCGGCCGGCGCGTGGACCGACAGGACCGGAGCGTGGACCGACGGGACCGGCGCCTGGACCGACGGACCCGGCGCCTGGACCGAACAGGAGGGGCCCGGCACGTCCCCGTGCCGGGCCCCTCCTGCGATCAGTTCACCTACGGCGCCACAGTGCGCGGCGGCCTGGTCACTCTCCGCCGGCCGACTTCTTCTTACGGAGGAAGAAGACCGCGCCGCCGCCGGCCAGCACCAGCACGATCGCGATGCCCGCGATCACCGGCGTGGCGCTGGAGCCGCCCGTCGCGGCGAGGTCACCCTCGAGTCCCGCGGACGTGCCGCCCGCCGACGCGGGGCTGGGCTGGGACGACGGGGTCTCCGTGCCGGGCTGGGCAGGGGCGCTCGCGGTCTTGCAGTCGAGCACGCCCTTGAAGTTCTTCTCGAACCCACCGGGACCGGTGATCGTGAAGTCGTAGGCCTGGTCCTCGGCCACCGGCACCGTCACCGTCCGGGACTCCCCGGCCTTGATCGTGTGCTTGAAACCGGCCAGCGAGAAGGTGAACGGAGCGTCACCCTTGTTGCCGGCCGTGATGTCCACGCCGCCCTTGGCGCAGTTCTTCTTCGCCGACAGGGAGGGGATCGCCCCCGCCTTCGCCCAGGTCGCGGCGGCCTGTGCCGAGACGGTGGACCGGCTGGATCCGGCCAGGATCTGCGTCTGGCTCTTGGTGGCACTGGCGAAGGCCCGTCCCACCGGCACCGACATGCTCGCCTGGACGCTCAGGGTGGCCGTTCCGTCCGCGGCGTCCTCGGGAACGTCGAAGTACAGCTTGCTGCCGTCGACCGCGGACGTCACCGGCTTACCGGCCTCGTCGGTGATCTTGATGCCGCTGGAGGCCGCGTCGGCGGGGGGCGCCACGGCGACCTGGCCGGCGTCGGTGCGCACCGTCACCGGGCCGAGCCGGCTGCCGGGCTTGCCGGAGACCGCGTTCGGCTCGAGGCTCAGCGAGGCCTTGGGCTCCTCGACGTCCGCCGCGGACTCCTGAAGCCAGTCGGCGAGCTTCTCCGCCTGCGGGTCGGCCGCCGTGACGTCCGCGCCGTCCGAGAACCGCCAGATGGCGACCTGGGTGCCGGCTGCGGCGGTCTTGTCCGTCAGCTGTCCGTCGAGCCCGGCGCTCCTGGCCAGTGCCGCCAGATCGTTGACCTGGGGGAACGAGTGCTGCAGGATCCAGCGGATCTTGCCGGCGTTCTCGTTGGCGCCCAGCGACGTCTGGTTCCAGGGGGTCTCCAGGTACTTGGCCTGGTCCTGGGTCGGGTTGTGGATGTCGATGCAGTACGTCTGCAGCTGGCCGCCGCCGTCGACCGTCATCTCGAAGAGACCCGCGAGGATCTCCTGGTCCTTGCCGTTGGTGTGCAGCACCGCCTGGTCGTACGTCTGCAGCCCGTCGAGCGTGGCGACCGCACCGCCCTGATGCTGGACGGCATCGTCGGCGGCTGCCGCGCCGGCGCCGGCGATGGATCCGGCGGCCATCAGGCCGGACACCACCGCCGCGGCGGCCAGACGGCGAGCGGCGCGCCGCCTGCGTACGGCAGACGTAGAGAACACAGCAAACACAGCAGAATTCCCCTCCGGGCGAGACCTTTTCGCGTGCGACGCGTGCGAGGCGTGCGACGCGTGGGGGGAGTGTCTCGCCAGCAGACTCAAGTGCCCCGTGAGTACCCGGGAATCCTATGGACGGCGCGCAGCGCGATGCCCGGTCATGCCGTCAGATAACCATTCCGACTCGAAATCGTTACCCCTGTCGGTGAGTTCACCCCCTGATCGTCCCCCGATCGCCCTTTTCCGCCCACCCGCACCCCCTGAGCAGTCGGACCGTTCTGCCTCAACTCCCGTCAAGAAACGGCGACAACGGGCGCTCCACGCGCCACGGCCTTCGCCTCGTCCGCCCCCTGCGGCGCCGTCCTGTCGACCCCCGCGGCCGTCCCCGGCGGCGCCGTCCCCATGGCCGTCGCGGACCTCTCGTCAGGGACCCGGCTCTTCACCACCCGCCGGAACGCCGAGGTCCCGCGGGTCAGGTCGTGCCCCACCGCCAGCGCGTCGATGTCCACGAACGTCCGCCGCCTGCCGTCCGACTCCTCCTCACGCACCTTCAGGCGGCCGTGCACGAGAAGCGGTTCCCCCACCGAAACGGAACCGGCCAGATTCTGTGCGAGCGAGCGCCAGGCGAAGACGGTGTAGAAGCTTGTCGGCCCGTCCGTCCAGTTACCGCCCCGGCGATCCCAGCGCCGCGAAGGAACGGCGAAACGGAATCGCGCCATCCCGCCCGTGGCCGTTTCCCGGTACTCCACATTCGTGGCGACATTCCCCACCACCGTCACCATGGTGTCGTTCATGACGGTCACCTCCCCGTCCGGTTGCATTTGCCCGATCGCTGTGGACCGGTCTCCATGCTGGACCGGACGGAAAGATCCCGCCGACGCCTGTGGACGGACGCCCCGCTGTGGACAACTCCGTCACCCGATCCGGGAACGCACCCGCCCCCGCAGCGGGCCCGGCCCGGACGACGCCGACCTCGCGGATCCCGACACCGTCGCGTACTGCTCCCGCACCTCCCGGTACCGCATCAGCTCCGCCGCCACCGGATCGAGCACCTTCGCGCGCCCGCAGCCGGCCGCCGCCTCCTGGAGGCGGCGCCGCGCATCCTGCCCGTACCGCCGCGCGGGGCCCTTCGTCGCGGCCGCGCATGCCCATTCGACCAGCGGTCCGCCCACGATGCCGGCGAGCATCACCAGCACCGGCGGAACCAGCCCCGGCTCCAGTACGCCCACGATCTGGCCCACCAGCCACAGGCCGCCGAAGATCTGCAGCAGCGTCATCGACGCCTGCGCGAGCACCGCGGCCGGCCACCACGCGGGGCGCAGCGGCCGCCCCTTGGTCTCCGCCGCCTCACGCGCCGCCAGTTCGTCCAGCGCCTCAGGAAGCCCCTGTGCGCCCCGCACGGCCGCTTCGCGTACCGCCTGGCTCCATGGCGCGGGCAGCCCGTGCGCGGCCTCGTCGGCGACCGTGCGGACCGCCTGCTCGACCCGCTGCCGCGCGGTCGGCTCCTCCTCCACGGGAACCGCCGGCTCGACGGCCGCCGCCCCGGGCATGCGCTTGCGCTCGTACCAGCGCCACAGCCGCAGCCACGGCGTCCCGCACGCGCGTCCCGCGTTCCTGCGCCATTCGCGCTCCGCGGCCTCGCCCGCCGCCGTCGCGCCGATCGCCTCCGCGAGCCGTGCCGAGAAGTCCTCACGGGCCCGCTCGTCCAGCCCTGTCCGGCCGTCGGCGACGTAGACGGGCCGCAACTTCGCCGCCGCCGCGTCGACATCGGCCGACAGTCTGCGCGCCGCCGCACCGCGGTCCTGCACGAACGCGCCGACCATCTCGCGCAGTTCGCCCACCCCCTCCCCCGTGAGGGCGGAGAGCGCGAGGACGGTCGCGCCCGGTTCGCCGTGCTCCCCCACCGCCATGCCGTCCTCGTCGAGCAGCCTGCGCAGATCGTCCAGGACCTGGTCGGCGGCCTCGCCGGGCAGCCGATCGATCTGGTTGAGCACGACGAAGGTGATCTCGGCATGACCGGCCAGTGGCCGCAGATAGCGCTCGTGCAGCGCCGCGTCGGCGTACTTCTCCGGATCCACGACCCAGATCACCGCGTCGACCAGCGCCAGGATCCGGTCCACCTGCTCGCGGTGCCGTACGACGGCCGAGTCGTGGTCGGGCAGGTCCACCAGCACCAGCCCTTGCAGCGTCTCGTCGCCGTCACCGCCCGCGAGGGGCTTGCGCCGCAGTCTCCCGGGGATGGCGAGGCGGTCGAGGAGCCCCGCCGCCCCCTCCGACCAGGTGCAGGCGATGGGCGCGGACGTGGTGGGCCTGCGCAGCCCGGTCTCCGCGATGCGCACTCCGGCGAGCGCGTTGAACAGCGTGGACTTGCCGCTTCCCGTCGCGCCGGCGATGGCCACGACGGTGTGGCGCGAGGAGAGCCGCTGGCGCGCGGCGGCCTCGTCGAGGACCCGGCCGGCCTCCGCGAGGGTCTTTCCGTCCAGTCGGGTCTGGGACAGCCCGAGCAGCTCGCGCAGGGCGCTGAGCCGGGCGCGCAGAGGGCCGCCGTACGTGCCTCCGACGGGCAGCTGCTCGTCGCCGATCTGGTCTCCTTCCCCCTCTCCGCCCACGCCGTCCTGACCGGTGCCGCCGTCGTGACCCGTGCCGCCGTCGTGACCCGTGCCGTCCTCGTTCCGCTGACCGACCCGGCGGGCGATCAGGCCGTCGTCCCAGCGGCCGCCGGTCTCGTTCTCGTCGTCGGTGATGGCGGTCACCCGCGGTCACCTCTCCTTCTGCAGTAGGGACAGCGCGGCGATCAGCTCGGCCTGGGGCTCCGGGCTCACCTCGAGCGCGTCGAGGGGCGCCAGCCGCCGCTCCCGCTCGCTGTTCAGTACGTCGTCGATGTACGTCGTCGCCAGCTCGCCGCCCTTGTCGCGCAGGCGCAGCGCGCTCTGTGCGCCGATCCGCTCGGCGAGCCGCTCACCCGCGCTGCGCGCCCGCCGCCCGCCCAGCAGCGACGTCGCGAGCAGCGCGGCCACCATCTCGGGGTCGGGTGCGGCGTTGCGCTCCATCCCCCGCACCTCTTCCTCGGCGAGCTCCTCCAGGACACGGCGCCAGCGCCGCACGGCCATCCCGATCCGCTCCCCCGCCTCCAGGTCGCGCCGGCCGCTGCGGGCGACGCCGGCGGCCGCGGGCTCCCGCCGCCAGGCGTTCTCGACCTGTTCGTCGGCGGCGGCGACGGCGCACTGCAGCAGCGCGGACAGACTGGCGACGAGGGAGTCCAGCAGCTCGGCGGCCGAGCTGTCGCGGGGGTAGCCGCGCCAGCGTGTGCGGGCGTCACCGGCCAATACGGCGCCGGCCCGCAGTTGCCTGCGGACCCGGTCGCGCTCCGCCTCGTACGCCTCCTCGACCGCGCTCGTCAGCCGTACGGCCGCCGCGTACTGTGCCGCGACCGCGCTCGCCAGCTCCGGCATCCGCATGTTGAGCGAGTCGATCACGCCCCCTGCCGTACGGCTGATGGCCTGCTGGCGCGCGGCGGGGTCCTGCGCCCGGTGGGCGAGCCAGGAGAACAGTCCGGCGACGGCGGTGTTGGGCAGCAGCCCGTTCGCGCCGCCGGCCGACTCGGGCAGCTCCGGGATCGTGAACCGGGGTACGTCACCGAGGCCCGCCTTCGTCAGCAGCGCCGCGTACTGGCGCGACACCTCCTCGACCACCTGGTGCGGCACCCGGTCGAGCACGGTCACCAGGGTGGCGTTGTACTCCTTCGCCGTGCGCAGCAGGTGCCACGGGACGGCGTCGGCGTAGCGCGAGGCCGTCGTCACCATCACCCACACGTCGGCCGCGCAGAGCAACTCCCCAGCCAGCAGCCGGTTCTCGACGACCAGCGAGTCGATGTCGGGAGCGTCGAGCAGTGCCAGGCCACGCGGGAGCAGGGAGGCCGTCTCGATCCGCAGCGCCTTCTCCTCCGCCGCCCGCCCGCCGCCGGCCCGCCCGCCGCCGTTGCGGCCGCCTGCCCTGGCGGGCAGCAGGTGCTCCTCCTCGGCGTCCTCCTGAGGAGGCATCCAGACCCGGGTGAGCTGCGGCAGCACCCGCATCCCGGCGAACCAGTGGTGGTCGTCCGGGTGGCACACCAGCACGGGCGTACGGGTCGTCGGCCGCAGCACCCCCGCCTCGCTGACCCGTCGCCCCACAAGCGAGTTGACGAGCGTGGACTTCCCGGCGCCGGTTGACCCGCCGATGACAGCGAGCAAGGGTGCTTCGGGATCTTTGAGACGGGGCACCAGATAGTCGTCGAGCTGGGCGAGCAGCTCGGCCCGCGTCTGCCGGGCCCGGGGCGCGCCCGCGAGGGGAAGTGGAAGACGCACGGCGGCGACACGGTCGCGCAGGGCGGAAAGTGCGTCGATCAGCTGAGGCCGTGCATCCAAGGTCACCACATGCGAAGAATGCCCAATTTTGGTGACTTTTTGAAGCGTATGACGATCTCTGCGCGCCGATCAGACAGATGGGACACACGGGACGAGTGGGACGCAGGCATAACGAGTGCACAACACCCGGGACGTGAGACGTCAAAAGCGGTGCACGAATCGCACCTGCCTGCGATTATCGGTTCGCTTCACCGAACCTCCACATCGTGCCACGCAGGCGAAGCAACCGGGTCAAGGCGATCGGAGCCCTATCCTTGTGCCCGGCAAGGTCACGGACCACCCGAGGGGGGCTCCAGGCCACCGAGGCCACCACCGGCCCCCGTAGCTCAGTGGATAGAGCAGGCGCCTTCTAAGCGCTTGGCCGCAGGTTCGAGTCCTGCCGGGGGCGCACAACGCGCACCACCTCGAGGCCCTCCGACCCGGAGGGCCTTTTCGTCGTCGGCACGCACCATGGACCGGCGGACGTATCGGACACGTAAGCGTTCGTCCGATGCCGCCTCCGTCACTTCGACCCCCGCCCCGCCCTCGCGTCAGCGACCCTGTTCCCATGCTGACCCTCGACTCGCAGGAACCGCTCGCTCTCGCCGTCACCGGGGCCGTCCGGGGCGGTGATCTCATGACGCTGGGGCGGCTGCTCGACGAGCATCCCGGGCTCGCCCGGGCCCGGATCGTCGAGGCGCGGGAGGGGTGCGGGCCGGGTGGGCGGAGTCTGCTGCATGTCGTCGCGGACTGGCCCGGGCACTGTCCGGAAGGGCCGCGGACGGTCGCGGCCCTGGTCGCCGCCGGCGCCGATCCCGGGGCGCGGTTCAGCGGCGCGCACGCCGAGACGCCGCTGCACTGGGCGGCGTCCAGCAACGATGTCGGCGTGCTGGACGCGCTCGTGGCGGCCGGTGCCGACATCGAGGCCGACGGGGCCGTCCTCGGAGGCGGTACGCCGCTCGCCGACGCCTGCGGGTTCGGGCAGTGGGAGGCCGCGTACCGGCTCGTCGAGCTCGGGGCACGTACGACGTTCGAGGAGGCGGCCACCCTCGGGCTGCTCGACCGTGTCGAGGACTACGTCTCCGGCCCGGCCACGCCGGCGCCCGACGAGATCACCCGCGCCTTCTGGGGCGCCTGCCACGGCGGGCAACTGGCCACCGCCCAGTACCTGCTGGCGCGCGGCGCGCACATCGATCAGGTGGGCCACGGCGGCATGACGCCCTTCGACATCGCCCGTGCACAGGACGAGCAACAGGCGCGGGGAGCCGGGGACGTCGTCGCCTGGCTGATCGACCAGGGGGCGCACACGGGGTCGGAGATTTCGGAATAGGGCATCCGCACGCTCCGCATAACGGGAGAAATCATCATCCAGGTTGAAGAAATTGTGAAGGTCGGACCATCCTTCCGCCATGACTCTCGCCGCCGCGGACCTCGATGTGTCCAACCTGCCCGCCTACGCCCACGATTGGGCGCTCGTCGACGTGGAGACCTCCGGTCTCGTGGCGCGGCGGGACCGGGTGTTGTCCGTGGCGGTGGTGACGGTCGGGCCGGACGGGGAGCGGACCGGGGAGTTCTCCACGCTGCTGGACCCGGGATGTGACCCGGGCCCGGTCCACGTCCATGGACTGACGGCCGAACGGCTGCACGGTGCTCCGGCGTTCGAGGAGGTCGCCCAGCGGATCGCGGGCATGCTCGAGGGCCGCGTGCTCGTCGCTCACAACGCGCAGTTCGACTACGACTTCCTCGCCCACGAGTTCGCCCGCGCCGGGGTGCTGCTGCCGGTCGCGAGGCGGCTGTGCACGCTGGCGCTGAACCGGCGGGTCGACCCGCCCACGCAGGATCTACGGCTCGGGACACTGGCCGCCCACTACGGCGTGCGCCAACTGCAGGCGCACGACGCCCTCGACGACACGCGCGTGCTGGCCGGCGTGCTGCGCGCATCCCTCCGGGAGGCCGCGCGGCTGGACCTGCCGCTGCCGTTCGTCGCCTGTCCGCCCCGGCAGGACGCGCGGTTCACCCCGAGCCCGCCGAAGACGCCCTGCGCCTTCCGCAACCCCGGCCGGATGGCCGTGGGCGGACCGCTCGTGCAGGGCATGAAGATCGCTGTCACGGGCGCCACGGCAACGGCCCGCGCCGAGTTGGTGGCCAGGGCCGTGGCCGCCGGACTCAATGTGATGGGTTCCGTCAGCCGGCACACGGGCGTTCTGGTCACGAACGACCGGTCCTCCGGTTCGGCGAAGGCGCGGCGGGCCGTAGCCGAGGGTGTGCCCGTCATCGACGAGCAGGAGTTCCTCAGGCTGCTCGAAGACGTACGGCCGGGCACGGCGCACGAGGCGTCGCCCCAGACCGCTCCCGCCCCCGAGAGCGCCGCCTCCGTGAACGCCGTTCCCGTGCCGGCCGTTCCCACCCCCGCCCCGCCCGTGAACGCCCTTCCCGTGCCGCCCGCACCCGTACCCGCCGCACGCGACTCCGGCCCCGGCGAGCCCACCGCCGACACGACCGTCCCCACCTCGCCCAAACCCACCTCGCCCGCCCCCACGTCGTCCCTCCCCGCGACCCGCAAGCCCGAACCGGCAGCGCCCGTAGCCGCCGCGCGGGCGGCCGATCCGGGCAGGCCGCTGCGCGGACGGCGGGTGCTGGTGCTCGGCGGGACGCACCCCGAGGCGGCGTCCGCCCGCGTCCGTGTCGTCGAGCTCGGAGGCGCCGCGGCGATCAACCTGTCCTCCGGTGTCACCGACGTCGTCCTGCTGGCCGGCGCGGAGGCCGACCGCCGGATGCGGCGGATCGCGACGCTCCAGATCCCGGCGTACGAGGAAGCGTGGCTGGACGCGCCCGTCGTCGCCCCCGTTCCCGCGTGGAGCGAGCGGCGGCCGGGCCCACAAGTGCTGCCGAGGGGCGGTGTGGTCGACCTGCCCGACCGCCGCGCCGGGTCCCTGTGGAGCGTCAGCGCCACGTGGGCGCAGCAGACGACCTGCGAGATCGACCTCGTCGCGTTCCTCGTCGACGAGGACGACCAGGTGTCCTGCGACGAGCACTTCGTGTTCTACGGAGCGCCGGAAAGCCCGGACGGAGCCGTGCGGCTGCTGACCGACGGCCCGACGGAGCAGACCGTCACCGCCGATCTGGGCGCGCTGCCGCCGGCGGTCAGGCGGGTCGTCGTCGCGGCGGCGATCGACGGCACGCCCACGTTCGGCGATGTCGGCGCCGTGCAGGTCACCACCGGCCCCGGCGGGAGCGCCGCTCCGCTCGCACAGGCCGCCCTGGACGCCGCCACCACGGAGCGGACGCTGCTGCTGGCCGAGCTCTACCGCCGCGGACCGCTGTGGCGCTTCCGAGCCGTGGGCCAGGGCTACGACCATGGGCTGGCGGCGCTCGCCCGCAGCTACGGAGTGGATGTCGCGGACTGACACGGAGCGACACCCGGACCGATCAGGCAGGGGGCGCCACCGGGCGCCCCCTCACCCTCGCCGCAGACGCCCGTCACACGCCCTCGGACCTCACCTCTCGTCACACCCCGTACGGCCCTTACGTACGGCGCGCGTTGAACATCCCGGCTCGCGCGTCCGTACTGACCTCTGCGTGCCGTGCCAGCCGCCACAACAGCTCCCGAATGCCATCTGCCATTTTTCTCAATGCCGAGCCGGGAGGCATCAATGCATTCGAACCGACGTGCAGCACGCTCCAAAGTTTCCGTGCGGGTCGTCGCGATGGTCACCGCCGCAGTCGCCGCGGCCGCGCTGGTGGTCGTGTCGCTGCAGACGGGGAGCGGGGAGGCGACCGCGGGGACCACCGCGACGGGCGGGGCCGCCCAGCACGGCGCCGGTCACGCGGGCGCGGGATTCTCGGGGGCGACGGCCGCGGAGGCGCAGGGGCCGCAGAAGGTGACCGAGGTCGACCGGACGTTCCTGGTGAAGGTGCGGCAGGCGGGGCTCTGGGAGATCCCCGCGGGGCGGCTGGCCCAGACGCACGCCTCCAGTGAGGCCGTGAAGCGCGCCGGGCTGCATCTTCTCGACGGTCACAGCAAGCTCGACCAGCTCGTGCGCGAGGACGCCAAGATCCTCGGGGTGCAGCTGCCCAACGAGGCCACCGAGGAGCAGCAGGGCTTCGTGACACAGTTGGAGAACGCCCAGGGCGCCGAGTTCGACCGGATCTTCGCGAACCTGCTGCGTTCCTCGCACGGCAAGATCTTCGCCACGATCGCCGAGGTCAGGGCCGCCACGCAGAACGACCTGATCCGCCGTCACGCCCGTCAGGCGAACCAGACGGTGCTGGACCACATGGAGGTCCTCGAGGACACCGGGCTCGTCGACGCCGCGACCTTCGCGGAGGTCGAGGCGGCGGTCGCGCCGAAGTGACCCGGCGCACCGCCTCGGTGGAGTCCGGCGGACCCGGGCCTGCCAAGGGGAAGTAAAATCCCTTGCACTGTGCAATGCTTCTCGTGGTGGAGGACCCGGCTGCTCGCCGGCCTCTGCCCGGGAGCGGCACTGGCACGGTGACGCAGCTCGACCACCGCACGCCGGCGATGTCGACCGGGTCCTCCCCGCCAGCCGTTCAGCGGCGTCAGCGGCGGGGCCGCGGCCGCGGGTGTCAGCGGCCGGGCCGCGGCCCCGTGTCCGACCAGCCCAGCGGGTACAGCTCGCCGTCCTCTTCGGGCACCGCCGGTTCGCCACCGGCCTCCGTGAAGGCGGCCAGGGCGCCGATGAGCGCGGCCCGCTGCGACGGGTCGAGCCGTTCGACGATGGCCGCGATCTCCTTACGGCGCTGGGCCGTGACGTCCTCGACGATGCGCCGGCCCGCCGTCGTCAGCCGCAGCACCGTCTCACGCCGGTTGTCAGGGTTGACCTGCCGGTCGGCCAGGCCCGCCGCGATCAGCCGGTCCATCATGCGCATGGCCGTCGACGGGTTCACACCGAGCCGGTCGGCGAGTACGACCAGCTTGGCCGGCCCCTCCAGCGACAGCACGACCAGCAGCCGGAACTGCGGCAACGTCACCCGGTCCTCGACCGCGGCGAGCGAGCGGGCCGAGAGGGCGACGAGCAGCCGGGACGCGGTCAGCACCGCACGGGTCACGGCGTCGACGTCGTCCATCCCCCGCGAGGAGTACGAGGAGTGCGCTGGTTCGGTCATTTCTTCTTTGTACCGCGCGCCGCCCCGCTGCCGTGCGGCGGCCTCGCGCCAGGTTCCCCGGCCGGGCGCCGCCCCGCCCCCCGCCCACCCGTCTTTCGGTCCGCAGCGGCGGACGGCGAGGAACCGGGACCGACATGCCGACGACCCGCCGCGCGCCGCGCCCCCGTCACTCCCGGCGGTGGCGGATCAGCAGCATCGCGGCGTCGTCGTGCGGCGGCGCCTGTGCGTACTGCTCCAGGTCCGCGCGGAGTTCCGCCAGCGCCGCCTCCGGATCCTGGGTCCTCAGCAGATGGCCCCGCTCACCGAGGGGGTAGAACCGTCCGCCCCGGTCGCGGGTCTCGGTGACCCCGTCCGTGTAGAGGAACATCTGGTCGCCCGGCGCGAAGTCGGCGGTGAACGGCTCGGGGCCGGAGGTCCCATGGAGTCCGAGCCCGAGCGGCAGCGCACGCTTGGGCGGCTCCACGAAGGAGACCGTTCCCTCGCTGCGCACCACCATCGGCGCGGGATGCCCGTAGTTGAGCAGGGTCACGCCCTTGCCCGGCTGCAGTTCCGCGAGCACCGCCGTGACGAACTTCTCCCCGCCCTGAAGCTCCCGTTCGAGGGCCCGCTCGAGCCGCTCTCCGACGCCTGCCAGGTCCCCTTCCTCGTGCGCCGCCTCCCGGAAGGCGCCGAGGACGACGGCTGCCGTCTCGACCGCCTCGAGCCCCTTGCCCTGGACGTCGCCGACGATGACCCGCACGCCTCCCGGTGAGGTGACCACCTCGTACAGGTCGCCGCCGATACGGGCTTCCGCGACCGCCGAGGTGTAGGAGACGGCCACCCGCAGATGGCCCGCCGTGCGCGGCACGGGCCGCAGCAGGACGCGCTGCGCGACCTCCGCGATGGAACGCATGCTGGCGAGCTCGGCCTCCCGCCGCTGCCGCATCACCGCGGCCGCCACACCCGCTCCGGTCACCCCGGCCACCGAGGCCATGGCCGAGTACCAGCGGCGTTCGCCGAGCACCCCGTCGTAGATCCCCAGACCGAAGCAGAAGCCCAGCGACAGGACGCCGATCAGTGCCGTACGCCGCCATCCGCCCACGAGTCCGGCGAAGGCGGGACCGAGCGAGACGAGGGCGAGAAATCCCACGCTGGACCCGGCTGTCACGTCGACCAGGGCGACTATGCCCATCACCACGAACGGGAGGGCGGACAGCAGTCGGGAGTGCGACGGGATCTGCTCGGCCAAGTCGGACTCCGCGGTTGATCGGCTGGCGGGAATCGGTCTCCGTCGGCGACACGGCCACGCGGCAGCCGTGCGCGCGGAAGAGCGGCGCGTCGCCCCCATCGGCCTCGCAGCACTTTTAGACTATGCAAAGGTTGCACAGTCGAATCGTCCTGGTCCGCCCCCGTTACCGAATCGAAGCCGCTCTCAGAGAACTCTCAGCCCCCGGTCGCCGCCAAGGCCCCCACCCCCTCCGCACTGCTCACGAGAGGCAGGTACGTGACTTCTCCGCACCCCGAGCCGCAGCGTCCCCAGCTCCCCGTCGGTGTCGAGCGCTTCGTGGCCAGGCTGCCGGTCCACCTCTACCGGATCGGCCTGGGACCCCTGTTCGGGCGGCGTCTGCTGCTGCTGATCCACACCGGCCGTACGTCGGGGCTCACCCGCAAGACGGTCATCGAGGTGGTGGAGTCCGACCGGACCGGCGGATCCTGGACGGTGGCATCGGGCTTCGGACCGCGGGCCCAGTGGTACCGCAACCTCCTCCACACCCCGCAGGCCACCATCCAGGTCGGCCGCCGCTACTACCCGGTGACGGCGCAGCCGGTCAGTCCGGAGGAGGGCGGCCGGCTCATGGCCCGCTACGCGCCCCGCCATCCGCTCGCCGCCCGGTGGCTCTGCCGGTTCATGGGGTACGAGGTCGACGGCAGCGAGGCCGGCTACCGCCGGGTGGGCGAGTCGATCCCGTTCCTGCGGCTCGAGGCGGCGCCCGGCAGCTTCTGACGGGCGCGGCGACTCGCACCACGGACCCACCGCATCACCGGGTCCCGCATCACCAGGTCCCGCATCCACGGGCCACCGCGTCACCGCGTCACCGCGTCTCAAGCCGTCGCGGCACACACCATGAGCACGAACGCGGCGAGGGCGAACAGGGTGCGGACCAGGTGCAGGGCGTTCCACTTGCCCTCGAACGCGGCCCGGACCTCACGGGCGGGCCGTGGCGAGTTCTCGGCCGCCGCGAGGGCGTTGTTCAGCGGGACGTTCCCGGCGCTGGTGATGACGTGGCCGACGAACGCGCAGACGAGGGCGGCGATGACCAGCCAGCGGTCGGTGGCGGTACGGCCGTCGACGGGGACGAAGAGCACCGCGACGGGGAACCCCAGGCTGCCGAGGAAGGCCAGCATGAACGAGCCGCGTGGCACCTTCTCGTTGATGCGGCGCATGGCGGGCACGAACTGTTCGTCGGACAGGGTCGCGAGCGCGGGCATGATGCCCGTCTGGAAGATCACGAAGAAGCCGGCGTACAGACCGGTGGACACGACGGCAAGGGCGAGGAGAAGGGTGGCCATGCCGTTCATGATGGCCTGACACGGTGGGCGGCGCGCCGTGTTTTCGGTCGGCGTGGGGCGGTTCGAGGCCGGTTTCCCACCGGCCTCGAACCATCCTCGAACCGATCGCGATCCGCTTGCGAACCGTCCGCGAGCGGAACCCGCCGACGGCCGGTCAGACGCCCCGCGCCACGCCCTGCCGGCCGCGGGGCCGCCCCAACGCCCCTGTCCCGTCCGTGCCCTAGCCCTCGCCCTCGCCCTCGCCCTCGCCGGGGGTCAGTACCGCCCCGACCGCTGCGCCCGCTCGATCGCGTCGGCCAGTTCCTCCACGGCGCTGTCCTCCGTGGACCTCGCGAGCGCCCGTGCCCGGTCCTCCAGTGCGCCGAGGCCCGGCGCGCCCGGCACGGAGCCTCCGCGCAACGACTCGGCGAAGTACGCCGCGACCGCCGTGATCTGGAGCCGCTTCGACGGTGCGTCCCACAGGGCCCCGTCGATCGCGTCGGTCTCCACAGTGCCGCTCTCCTCGTGCGGCGCCCGCGTCCTGGGGTCGAGCCAGCGTACGGTCGCGGTGGCAACGTGGCCGCGCGCGCCGTCCCGCAGGCGTACCGCGTAGAGCGCCGTCACGGTGTGGCCGGGGCCCACTTCTCCGCCGTCCACGCGGTCGTCGCGGAAGTCGTCGTCCGCGACCTCCCGGTTCTCGTAGCCGATGAGCCGGAACTGCTGGACGGTCTGCGGGTCGAACGCGACCTGCGCCTTGGCGTCCCGCGCCCGCAGTTCGACGTGGCGGGGCAGCTGTTCGACGAAGACCTTGCGTGCCTCCTCGTCGGTGGAGACGTAGGTGGTGTGGCCGTCGCCCTTGTCGGCGAGGCGTTCCATCAGGTCGTCGCCGTAGTCGCTGCCGACGCCCACGCCGAACAGGGTGATGCCGTGCTCGCGGCGGGCGTCGTCGATGCGCTCGAGGATCGCCTCCGCCTCCGTCTCGCCGGTGTTGGCGAGGGCGTCGGAGAGCAGCACCACACGGTTGGTGGCGCCCTTGCGGCGGCCCTCCACGGCCTCGTCGTAGCCGGTCGTGACGCCCGCCTCGACGTTGGTGGAATCGGTCGGCTCCAGCTCGTCCACGATGGAGCGGATGCGGTCGCGGTTGCCGTCGAGGCGGGTCATGGGCAGCCGGGTCTCCGCCTCGCCGCTGAAGGTGACGACGGCGATGGAGTCGTCGTCACGCAGCTGGTCGGTGAGGGTGCCGAGCGACTTCTTCACGAGGTCGAGCCGGCCCGTCTCCGCCATGGAGCCGGAGATGTCGATCACGAAGGTGAGCGCGGCGGGGGGCCGGTCGGCCTCGCGGCCGGCGGGCCGGGTGGCGAGTCCCACACGGACCAGGGACCAGTTGCCGTCCTCGTATCCCTCGGCGTCCTGGGTCTGCGGCTTGATCTCGCCCGCACCGCCGCCGGCGCCGTCGCCCGGCCGGGCTCCGTCGACCGTCACGGTGAACCCGTCGCCCTGGGGCCGGGGATAGTCCTGCCGGAAGCTGTTGATGAACTCCTCAGGCCGCACCTGGTGCCGGCCCGGCGCCCCGCCCTCCTTGAGCAGGCGGCGCGTGTAGTCGTACGAGGCGGTGTCCACGTCGAGCGCGAACGTCGAGAGGTAGTCGGCGGGCGGCGCGAAGTCCCGCTTCTCCTCACCCGACGCGTCCCGGTCCGGCCCGCCCTTGCCCCCGTCCGGTACGACGGGCGCCGGTGCGACGTCCGGTGCCGGCCGGTACCCCTCGGAGGAGTCGGTCGCCGAGTTCTCCGAGCCGCCGCAGCCCGCGGTGATGAGCACACCGCCGGCCAGGGCGGCCGCCACCACCGCCTTGCCCAACCTCGTACGCGTCGCTGTTCGGAATGTCATCCGGACTCCCCCTCGTGTCGTCGGCACTTGTGACTGTGACGTTCGAGAGGGCCGATCGGGAGCAGTCGGCAGAGTTGCGGAAGAGTCTCAATGCGGCAACAGGCTCGGCGTTTTGCCCGTTACGCCCCGCATCTCCCTACGAGACGATGTCCTTGCGGGCGAAGTTGCGGAACGCGAGCGCGAACAGGACCAGCGCGTACGTGACGGAGACCGCGGAGCCCTTGAGCATGCCGCCCCACTCCAACTGCGGCTGGAGGGCGTCGATCCAGGCGAACTGCCAGTGGGCGGGCAGGACCTCGCGCCAGCCACCCAGCGCGGTGACGGCGTCGAGCACATTGCCGACGATCGTCAGGCCCACGGCTCCGCCCACCGCGCCCAGCGGCGCGTCGGTCTTCGTGGAGAGCCAGAACGCCAGCCCGGCGGTCACCAGTTGGGAGACGAACACGAACGCCACGACCAGGCCGATCCGCGCCAGGGTGTCGGCGGCCGCCAGCGAGCCGCCGGTGGGCAGCTCCAGCGGCCCCCAGCCGTAGGCGATCGTTCCGGAGACCAGGCCCACGAGCGGCAGCAGCAGCATCGCCGCCGCGCTGAAGCCCAGTGCCACCGCCAGCTTGGACCACAGCAGTCTGGTGCGCGGTACCGGTGCGGCCAGCAGATAGCGCAGGGAGGACCAGTTGGCCTCCGACGCGACCGTGTCGCCGTGGAACAGCGCCACCGGCACGACGAGAAGGAAGCCGGCCGACACGAACAGGCAGGTGGCCGCGAAGTTCGCGCCGGACGCCGTGGCGGTGTCCATCAGCGTGATCCGGCCGTTGTCCCGGCCGTCCGGGGTGCCGCCGATCGCGAAGGCCGCGATCAGGACGAGCGGCAGCGCGCCCAGCACCCCGGCCATCACCAGCGTCCGGCGGCGCTTCAGCTGCCGCATCGCCTCCACCCGCAGCGGCAGCGTGCGGCGGGCACGATAGCCGGGCGCGGATCCGACGAGCACGGGCCTCGTCGTGCCGGTCTCCACGGGCGCGCTCATGCGGAACCTCCGATCAGGGTGAGGAACGCGTCCTCCAGGCGGCGGTGCGGGCCCACGCCCGTCAAGGGCACGTCCAGGCGCACCAGTTCGGTGATCATCTCGGTGGCGGTCGCTCCGTCGAGCCGTACGAGCAGTCCGTCGCCGGCGCGGACCGCGGAACCGATCCCGGGCAGAGCGGCGATCTTCTCGACGAGCTGCTCCGGCACCTCGCCGTCGGTGGTGACGAGCAGGGTGTCGCTCTCGCCGGTGATCTCCGCGACCGGCCCGGCCTGTACGAGCCGGCCGCGGTCCATGACCACCAGGTGGGTGCAGGACTGCTCGACCTCGGAGAGGAGGTGGCTGGAGACGATGACGGTCCGGCCGCCCTCGGCGTAGCGGATCATCACGTCCCGCATCTCACGGATCTGCGGCGGGTCGAGTCCGTTGGTCGGCTCGTCGAGGATGAGCAGGTCAGGCATGCCGAGCATGGCCTGGGCGATGGCGAGCCGCTGGCGCATGCCGTGGGAGTAGGTGCGCACCGCGCGGGCCAGCGCGTCGCCGAGGCCGGCGATCTCCAGGGCCTCCTCGATGTGCGCGTCGGCCGCGGGACGGCCGGTGGCCTGCCAGTACAGCTCCAGGTTGTCGCGCCCCGACAGGTGCGGCAGGAATCCGGCGCCCTCGACGAACGCGCCGACCCGTGAGAGGACGGGCGCGCCGGGCCTGATCGCGTGGCCGAAGACCCTGATCTCGCCCGCGTCGGGCCGGATCAGGCCCATGAGCATCCGCAGTGTGGTGGTCTTGCCGGCGCCGTTGGGGCCGAGGAGGCCGAGCACCTGGCCCTTCTCGACACGGAAGGAAAGGTCCCGCACCGCGTACCGGTCGGAGGAGCGGGAGTACTTCTTGGAAAGGCCGGTGATCTCCAGCGGCACGTCGGCGCGTTCCGCGTCGGGGGGCGGTGCGAGGGTGCGGCGACGAGCGGTGAGCAGCAGGGCCGCCGCCACGACCGCGCCAGCGGCGGGCATCGCCCACACCCACCACGGCAGGCCGGCCGCCTGGCTCTTCACGGCGGGAGCGGTGGGCACCGCGAGCTGCCCGGCGAGGGAGACGGTGTACGTGGCGGGGGCGGCCGGGGACGCGTAGCCGAGGTCGGTCGCCGACAGCACGAGACGCAGCCGGTGCCCGGCGTCGACCTCGTGGTCGACGGCCGGCAGGGTCAGCCGGACCTCCTTGCCGGCCTTCGCGTCCTCGACCCGTACGGGGGCGACGAGCTGGGAGGGCAGTACCTGCTGTCTGCCGTCCGGTCCGACGTCGTAGACCTTGCCGAACAGGACGGCGTCGCCGCTGTCCGAGGCCACCTTCACCGTGACGGTGGGCGAGCCGGTGATCCGGACGGAGGTGTCCAGCGGCTTCGACGCGAAGCTCGCGAACTGGCCGGGGAAGTCCAGGGACAGGCCGACGCCCAGGGAGGACAGCGCGCCGGCGCCGCCGCTGAGGCCGGGAACGGCGGAGATGGCGGGCGGGGTGCCGCCCGCCGGGTTGGAGAACCGCTGCTCGCGTCCGGCGAGCGCGAACTGCCGGGTGCCGTCGGTCAGGCCGGGGTAGGCGGGGCCGGTCGCTCCGCGCAGCAGCGCCTGGCCGTCGGTGGAGTCGACGCCGCCGGTGCGGCTGACGCGGAAGGCGGGACCGGTGTCCACGCTCTTGTCCTGCTTCAGGTACCGGTCGAACCAGTCGCCGATGCGGCCCTCGACACGGCCGCTCTCCCGGTCGCCGCCGTCGTGACCGCCGGCGATCCAGTCGACGGACACGGGCGCGCCGTTGGCGCGGATCGTCCTCGCCATGGCGTCGGCGTGCGAGAGCGGGAACAGCGAGTCGGACCGGCCCTGCACGATCAGCGCGGGTGTCCTGATACGGTCCCCGACCGCCGAGGGGCTGCGGCTCTCGAGGAGCTCGCGGGCCTCGGCGTCGGGCTTGCCCGCCACGGCGACCCGCTCGTACATCGCGCACAGGGCTGGCTCGAACGGCCCGCATCCGGCGGGGTTCCGGGGGGCGGGTGCGGCGGTCCCTCCGGATGCGGCGGCCGCCTGGTCCCGTCCGGCGGGGGCATCGCCCGCGGGCGGGTCCTCGGGGGTCCCGGGCCGGACCTGCCCGTTTCCCGGGGCCGTGTCGAGTGAGGCGGCGGAGCCGGTCGAGAAGAAGATCCCTGCCCACAGCTTCTTGAAGACGCCGTCGGGGAACAGGGCGTCCGCGAGGTTCCAGTACGTGATCTGGGGGGCGATCGCGTCGACCCGGCGGTCGTAGGCCGCGCCGAGCAGGGAGATCGCGCCGCCGTACGAGGAGCCGCTCATGCCGACGCGCGGGTCGCCGTCGGCGTCCAGCGTCACCTCCGGCCGCTTCGCCAGCCAGTCGATCAGCCGGGAGACGTCCTTGACCTCGCGGTCGGGGTCGTTGAGCCCGATCTGCCCGGTGGAGCGGCCGAAGCCGCGGGCCGACCAGGTCAGTACGGCATATCCGTCGCGGGCCAGTTGCTCGGCCTGCGCGCGGACGTCCTCCTTGCTGCCGCCGAAGCCGTGCCCGAGCAGGACGGCGGGCCGCCGCTCGTCGCCGCCGCCGGTGAAGTACGAGGTGTCGATCTTCGCCCCGGGCATGCTGTGCACCCGGTCCTCGCGGTGCACGGCGGGCGCGGCGTCGTCGGCGACGGCGGTCCACGTACCGGCGCCGGCGAGGACGGCGAAGGCGGCGACGCCCGCGAACCATCGGCCCCGCAGCCGGGGAAGTCGGATCTCCATGGTGGAAACCCTAAGCGCACGGCGGCGCGCCGTCGGCTGCCGCCGGGTGGAACCGGTGCGCCTCCTGAAGTAGTACGCGCCGCCGCCTTCGTACACCGGCCGCGGTACACGACGCCCCCCGCGAGGCGGCCGGGACGCGAGGCGGGCGCGGCCCTGCGTCCTGGCGTCTCATGAGTGCAGCAGATCCGGTCCGACCTCGCTGAGGCGGGCGGCGCCTGCCAGGGCCATGGCGGTGGAGAGCTGGCGGCGGTAGGAGTCCAGCAGCCCGCTCACTCCCTCAGCGCCGTCCACCGCGAGGGCCCAGAGCACCGGACGGCCCGTCAGGACAGCGCGTGCCCCGAGGGCCAGGGCGACCAGGACGTCCGTACCGGTGCGGATGCCGCCGTCGACGAGGACGGGCACCCGGTCGCCGACGGCCCGCACCACCGAAGGCAGTACGTCGGCCGTCGCGGCCGCCCGGTCGAGCTGGCGGCCGCCGTGGTTGGAGACGATCACGCCGGCGGCACCCGCGGCCACGCAGGCCTCGGCGTCGTCCGCCCGCATGACGCCCTTGACCAGCACCGGAAGACCGGACATCCGCCGGAGCTCGCTGATCGTTCCCGGGCCCACGGACGGGTCCTGCTCCCAGCCGGGCAGCCGTGTGCCCGCTCCCACGGACCTGCACAGTTCGTCGTCCCGCGGGAGCGGCAGCGGGGCCGTCGTCCGCGGCGGCACATAAGGGGCGTCGACGGTCAGCACGAGGGCGCGGGCGCCGGCCGCGGTGGCCCGTTCGACCTGACGGCGGGTCACGTCCCGGTCCCGCAGCCAGTAGACCTGGTACCACCAGGGACCGGCCGCGACGGCGACGTCCTCCGGGTGCCGGGTGGCCCGAGAGGAGAGCACCATCAGCGAACCGGCGGCGGCCACGCCCGCCGCCGTGGCCACCTCGCCCTCGTCGTGCGCCATCCGGTGGAAGGCGGTCGGAGCGGCCAGCACCGGCAGGGCCAGGCTGCTGCCGAACAACTCCAGACCGGTATCGACGCTGGACACGTCCCGCAGGACCCGGGGCAGCAGCCGCCGGGCGCGCCAGGCGTCGGTCGCCTCCGACGCGCTGATGTGCTCGTCGGCGCCGGCCGCGTAGAACTCGTAGGCCGCGCCGGGCAGTACGGCCTTCGCCCGCTGCTCCAGCCCCGGGGCCGCCGTCACCGGAGCGGTGGACGCGGCACCGCCGACGGCCACGGAGCCGGAAGGGCCGGCGGCCACGGAACCCGAGCCGGAGGGGTGGGAGCCCACGGAACCCGAACCGGAGGAGCCCGAACCGGAGGAGCCGGAGGCCACGGAGTCGGCCGGGCCGGCCGTGTTCGCCGTCATGTCACACCCAGGAGTCGGGGCCGGCAGCGGCTCCGGACACCCTGACGACGAAGTCGAGCTCCGCCACGGCGGCGCGGGCGCGTGCCACCGCTTCGGCGGCGTCGGCTCCCCTGGCCCGGACGAAGGCGGCACGGGACTCGGAGCTGTCCAGGTCCCCCACCTCGTCCCCGGGTGCGAGCAGCGCCTCCGCGGCCACCACGCCGGGCAGGGCAGCGGCCTTCTCGAGACCGTTGACCTCGGTCAGTTCGCCGCGCGCCTGCGGTACCGCGAACCAGATGGCCTCCGGCCGCCGGTCCACGTCCGGGTCAGCGAGTGTCTTGCGGATGTCCGCCAGCACCGGTTCGCCGAGCGTCTGCCGCACGATGCAGTCGATCACGTCCACCCCGGTGACATCGTGGACGAGGTACGGGATCTCGTCGCCGGCCGGCCGGACGTGCGTCTCGATGACACGGGGCCCGGCGTCGGTCAGCACGATCTCCGTGTGGGTGACGCCGTGGTCCACACCGAGGGCGTCGAGCAGCCGCCGTACGTAGCCGTGGACAAGGCCGCTCTGCTCCGGCGTCAGTGCGGCGGGCACCACATGGCCGAGTTCGACGAAGCCGACAGGGTCGGAGAACTTGCGGGTGACCGCGAGGATCTCGTGCTCGCCGTCCTCGGAGAACGCCTCGACGCTGAACTGCGGCCCCTCGTGGAAGCGTTCCACGAGCACGCCGGCGTCCGGGATCACCTCGAAGTCGCGTGCGGCACGGGCGAACGCGGCGTCCGCCTCTTCCGGGCTCCGCACCACCGACACACCGAAGCTTCCCGCGCCCTGGGCCGGCTTCACCACACAGGGCGTGCCGTGCTCCGCGATGAAGGCGCGCAGCCGGCCAGGGTCCGCCACGCGGGCGACGGGCGTGTCGTCGACGCCGGTCTCCGTGAGCCTGCGGCGCATGGCGTGCTTGTCGTGCACCCAGGCGATGGTCTCGGGGGTGTGGCAGGGCAGGCCGAGGGCCTTCGCGACGGCCGCCGCGCGGTCCTGGTCCCGTTCGCCGAAGGTGCCGACGCGGGTGAAGGGCGTGCGGGCGTGGACGGCGGCCGCCGGCGCGATCCACTCCTCGTCGGGCGCGTCGCTGCGCACGGCGATCACCCGGTCGTGCTGCCCGGGGCGGCGGATCTTGGGGATCATGTCCATCCGGCACAGGATGGTGGTGGCGACGTCCGGCCCGCCGGCTTCGCGGATCAGGCCGGGGATCTCCCTGCCGCCGCCGACGATGAGCACGTGTTGGGTCATGTTTTCACCTCGGTGGGTGCGGAAGTGGAAGGGGCGGACGCGCCCCGGGCCTGCTCGGTGCGGGGTCCGCCGGTGGCCCGTACGCCGATCGCCGCCAGCGCGAAGACGACGGCGAGCAGCGCCCAGCCGGCGCTGCCGAGCGGCAGCATCACGGCGGTCATGAGCACCGGGCCGACGATGTGCTGCCCCGTCGTACCGAGGCTGAACGCGGCCAGATAGCGGGCGCGGGCCGGGGCCGGGGACATGTCGTACGACAGGTTCCAGACCGCGACGGAATGCAGGTTCTCGCCGACGGTGAGCAGGACGACGGCGAGCACGGCGAACGCCGCGGCGGGCCACAGCGAGACGTGCTCCGCGCCGGCGAACACGCCGCAGGACAGCAGCAGCGGTACCAGCGCGGCCCAGACGAGCTTCAGGGCACGGGCCGTGGTGTCCGCGAACTTCGCCACGTACACCTGCAGCAGCACGGTCAGCACGGTGTTCACCGCGAGCAGCACGGAGACGGCGGAGGCAGGCGCGGTGGTGGCGGTGGTCAGCCACAGCGGCAGCAGGACGAAGAGGACGGAGTCGTGCAGGGACAGCACTCCGTTGGAGACGGTGAACAGCATGAACCGCAGGTCCCTGAACGGGCTGCGGACCGACGCCTGTTCAGGCACGGCGACCGGTCCGGACGGCTCCTTGTCCCCGGCCGCGGCCCGCCGGTCCTCGACGGCGGCCCGCCGCCGCAGCCGCTCCACGACGACCGCGATCACGAAGAAGGTGAGCGCGTTGCCGAGGAACAGGGCCACGAACGCGGCCCGGTGCTGGACGGCGAGTACGGCGCCGGCCAGCAGGAAGCCGGCCGTCAGACCGATGTTGCGCACCGAGCGGATCGAGGCCATCGTGCGGGCCTGGTTCTCCCCGCCCTCGATGATGCCCACCACCACCTGCTGGAGCGGTGAGCAGCCCCGGTCCAGCGCGGTCAGCACGCAGGTCAGTACCGCGTACGGCCAGAAGTCGCCGACCAGCGCGAAGCCCGCGTAGCCGACGCCTCTGGCCGCCAGCAGCATCACGTATACCTTGATCGGACCGATCCGGTCCGCGAGGCGGCCCAGCGGTACGGGGCTGAGCAGTCCGACGACGCTCGCCACGGACAGCACCACGCCGACCTGGACGGCGGGCAGGCCCACCACGGTGACGAAGTACAGCGTCGAGGCGGCGAGGAACATGCCGGAGCCGACGGAGTCGACGGCGGCGCCCGCCGCGAGCTTCCGGCCGCCAGGGGTTCTCGGCAGGATCGAGAGCAGGAGGCGGACGGCTCCCCCACCGCGCCGGGTGCCGGTCACGCCCCGCTCCCCTGCAGGGCGGGCCCGCTTCGACGGATCCAGGCCACCAGCTCGGCGGTGCGCCGGACGTGGATCTCCGTGGCCGCCTCCGGCGGCGGCTGCCGCAGCCAGTTCCAGGTGTAGCGGCGGGCCGCGTTGACCAGGTCGGGCGCGTCCTCCGGCGGACACGTCCGGGCTTCCGTGAGGAGGGCGCAGGCCAGTTGGAGCCGGCCGACGCGGTCCACCAGTACCCAGCCGCCGGCGGCCGTGTGGGCGGGGTCGGCCCCGGCCCACTCGTCCCTGGTGGTGCCGAGACCGCGCAGCGCCCCGTCCGCGACGTCCCAGGCGGCGGCCGCCCGGCCTTGCGGGCACGGTCCGAGCGACGAGCGGGTACGGGCGCACACCTCGTCGTAGCGGGCGGGGTCGGCGAGCGCGGTGACCAGCCGGGTGACGAGGGCGTGCGCGGCCCCGACGGGCAGCCCGTCCCGCACGCCCCCTGTCGAAGCACTGCCGGAGCGGGTCCGTACGACGTCCTCCCGCACCACCCAGCAGACGCAGCCGTGCATGACCTCACCGGTGTCGTCCACGCCCTCCGGGGCGGTCGCGCCGGCCGTGCGGAGCCATGCGCGGGCAGCTGCCAGATCGATCAGCCGGTCGCACACCTCCTCGGCCGACGACACGTCCTCGGGGCGGTCACCGGTTATCCGCGGCAGCCCGGCGGCGGCGCTCTCCAGCAGCGCCACCGCCGCCCGGGCCGCGTCGCCCTGACGCCCGGCCATGCGGCCGTCGGCGGCGCTCACACCCGCTCCAGCCAGCTCGCGTACGTCGCGTCGCGGCCCCGGACGACCTGCTGGAACATCTCACGCAGTTGCTTGGTCACCGGCCCGACGCCGCCCGCGCCGAGCGGGCGTTCGTCCACGGAGGCCACCGGGACGATCTCCGCCGCGGTGCCGGTGAGGAACGCCTCGTCGGCGATGTACACCTCGCTGCGCGGGACGCTCCGCTCGGTGACCCGCATGCCGAGGTCGCGAGCGAAGGTGATCGCGGTGTCCCGAGTGATACCGGGCAGGATGCCGTCGCTGACCGGCGGAGTGACGAGCTCACCGTCGCGCACCAGGAACAGGTTCGCCGCCGACGCCTCCGCGATGTGGCCGGTGGCGGTCAGCATCAGCGCGTCGTCGTAGCCGGCCCGCTGTGCGCCCACCTTCGCGAGCGCACTGTTGACGTAGGCGCCTGTCGCCTTGGCGAGCGGGGGAACCGTCTGGTGCGAGTTCCGCTGCCAGTTGCTGACGATCAGCCGGCAGCCCTCGTTCTCCGCCTTGTCCCCGAGGTAGGAGCCCCACGGCCAGACGGCGATGGACATCCGGACCGCGTCGAGCTGCGGGGCCACGCCCATCTCGCCGTAACCGAGGTACGCGATGGGCCTGATGTAGCAGGACTCCTGCCCGTTGACGCGCACGAGTTCACGGACGGCCTCGATCAGTTCCTCGTCGGACCAGGGCAGTTCCATCAGATAGACGCGGGCGGAGGCGCGCAGCCGGGCGATGTGCTCCCGCAGCCTGAAGACGGCGGCGCCGGTGTCGGTCGCGTAGGCGCGGATGCCCTCGTAGACACCCCATCCGTAGTGCAGGCTCGGGGTGAGCACGTGCACCTTGGCGTCGTCCCAGGGGACCAGTTCGCCGTCCATCCAGATGAAGCGGGTCGGGGTCAGTGGCATGTCGGCTCAGTCTCCTTGTGACGTGGTGCTGTCGGTGCCGAGGCCGCGCAGCCGGCGGTGTTCGCCGGCGCTCTGCAGCCGGAGTGTCTCCTCGAGCACGCCATGGCCCTCGCCGGTGAAGCGGAACCAGCCGTGGCGCGGTTCGAGGTCGCAGCCGCGCAGTTTCTTGGCGTCGTATGCGGCGAGGCCGTACCAGATGCTGCGCACTCCGTTGGCCAGCGACCACCGGACGGTCTCGTGGTAAGTCAGCGCGAAGTAGACGCCCTTGGCCCGTTCGTCGAAGCCCGCGGTCCGGCCGAACAGGGCGTCGCCGGAACGGAGGTAGAGGACGAAGCCGAGGGTCTCGCCGTCGCGTTCGGCGCTGAGGACCAGGGCGCTGTCGCCGACGGTGTCGCGGATGGCGTCGAAGTCCCGCTGGACCCGTTCGCGGCCGCCGGGCAGCCCGTACTTGGCCCGCAGGGCGACCTGGAGGTCGACGACCGGACCGGTCAGCGCGTCGGCGCCGGTACGGATGACGGTGCGGAAGCCGGCGTCCTCGTACTCGGTCAGCTCGCGGTGGGTCCGTCTGCGTTTGCGGCTCGCCAGCCCGGCCAGGTACTCGTCCCAGTCCGCCGCGTCGAGCCGCAGCACGGACTCGGCGCCGAGCACGGCCGGGGTGTGTCCGAGCGCCCGCGCGGCCGGGCCGATGGGTCCGGCCTCTTCGTCGCCCAGGTAGAGCAGGGCGCTGCTCCGGCAGCCCAGGGCGCGGGCCGCGTCGTCGAGCAGCCTGGGCAGCTCGGCGAGTACCTCACGGCGCTCGGCCGCGGTGCGCCCTTCGGCGTGCACGATGCCGTGGTGGGAGCCGAAGACGGACAGGGCGACGGACGGGTACTGGTCGCGGCGGGCGGCGGGCAGCGCCTCGGCGAGCTCGTCCCAGCGGGTCCGTTCGGCGTCCGTGAGCCGCTCGGTGTCGCCGAAGGCGCCCAGGGCGCCGACCATCTTGGGCGCGTCGTAGAACAGCAGTCCGCCGCCGTCGCGGGTGAGGAGCAGGGGCGCCAGGGCGACGAGTACGCCCGCGTCGTGGACGGCGAGGTAGTGGTTCTCGTGCAGGTCGGTGCGTTCGGTGAACCGCCACCAGCGGTCGTCCTCCCACACGACCGGGGGCCGGTCGAGCGCGGGCATGCCGGCCGCGGTGGGCCGGCCGGCCGGGTCGAGGACTTCGGCGGTCAGCCCGCTCATGACGCCTCCCCGGGCACGAGGTCCCAGCCGAACGCGGCCTCTGCCTCGGCCTCGGTCTTGGCGACCAGGGCCAGCAGTTCGCCCGCCGTGGGGGCGGTCACCAGCCAGGTGGCGACGAAGTCGCCGGACTTGCGGGCCCGGTAGCGTGCGCCGCCCCAGTCCTCACCGGCCTCGGCGAGCACGGTGAAGTCCCGTGTGCCCGCCGGTGGTTCGAGCGGCACCCGGGTGATGCGGCCGTTCCTGGGCGGCAGTCCGAAGTTGGCGACGAGGGGTGCACTGCGGGCGTGGTCGCGGACGGTGTCCAGGTCGACCGGCAGACCGCATTCGATCCGCGCCCACAGCCGGCGGGGGTCGAGGCCGAGCACCGCCTCCAGCATGGCGGGGATCGGCGTGCCGCCGACCCTGCCCGCGACCTCGCAGAGCACGATCTCGTCCGCGTCGGTCACGAAGAACTCGGCGTGCACGAACAGGGAGGGCGCCGCGGGCAGGGCGCCGACGAGCCGCCACGTCTCCGCGACGAGCCGGTCGTACAGCGGGTCGTCGGACGGCAGGGTCCAGCTTCCGTTGCCGGAGTCGGTCCAGTGCGACAGGCAGCCGCCGTCGGTGTAGACGGACGGGACGGACACCACCGGCTCACCGCCCATGTGCAGGGCGTCGACGTGGCAGAACCGGCCCGCCACGTACTCCTCCACCTCCATGCCGCCGGAGGCGATACCTGCGGCCACGTCGGCGGCGACGTCCCCCGGGCTGCCGACGACGCTCACACCGGTGGAGCCGGAGCCGCCGCGCGGCTTGACCACGGCGGGCCCGGGGTGGACGGCCATGAACGCCTCGACGTCGGCCAGGGAGGTGACGGGCGCGAACGCCGGCACCCGGATCCCGCCGGCCGCGGCGAGCTCCTTCATGCGGACCTTGTCCCGGTAGGCGTGGGCGCTCGGCGGCCGCTGGCCCGGCAGGCCGAGCTCCTCACGCAGCCGCGCGGCCCGCTCCACGTCGACCTCGGCGAGGGCGAGCACCCGGGTGACGTCGTGCTCCGCGCACAGCAGGCGCGCCGCCTCGTGCACCGAGGCGTCGTCGAAGTAGTCGGGGACGGTTCGGACGTCGCGGAAACCCGGCCCGGGATCGGTCCCGTGCGCGGTGACCGCGAGCAGCCGGCCCGCCTCCTCGCCGAGCCATTCGGCGAAGGGAAGTCCGGCGTTGCGGGGGCTGATCAGGATCAGGATCACGCGCCGGCCCCTATGCCGTGGCGGGCGGCGAGCTCCGCGAACGCGCGCGCCGTGTGCGGGTCCAGCGGTATGCCGTGGACGGCCCGCTCCCGCGCGGTGCGCTGCTGCGGATCTCCGGGCACCTGGACCGGCAGCGTCGCCTCCGCTCCCGGCTCGGCCTGCCGGGTGGTGTCCACGAGGTCGGCGAATCCGGCGGCGAAGCTCTCGCCGCCGGCGAACGCGGCCGGGTCGAGGCAGATGAGGAAGTGGCCGATCCCGCGGCTGCGCCCGGGTTCGGCCTCACCTATGTGTTCCAGGTGCCAGTCCGCGGGCGAGCCGGTGAGCACGGCGCCGAGGAGAGTGGCGACCATGGCCAGGCCCTGGCCCTTGTAGCCGCCGAGCGGTGACAGCGCGTGCGCCTCGCCGGGATCGGTGGCCGGACGCCCGGCCGCGTCGGTGGCCCAGCCCGGGTCGAGAGGTTCCCCGTGCTTACGGCGTTCCTTGATCTCGCCGAAGCAGACCTGGCTGGTGGCCATGTCGAGGGCGAACTCGTCGCCGTCGCAGGCGGCCGCGAAGCTCAGCGGGTTGGTCCCGTACAGCGGCCGGGTGCCGGAGAAGGGGGCGACCCGGGAAGCGGCCGACGTGGTGACGATGCCGACCAGGCCCTCGGCCGCGAGGTGGCGACTGTAGACGGAGGCGGCGCCGAAGTGGTTGGAGTTGCGTACGCCCACCGCCGCCACGCCGTGGCGGCGGGCCCGCTCCGCGGCGATCCGTGCCGCGGCCAGGCCGGCGACGACACCGAGGGCGCCGTCTGCGTCGAGCATCACGGCCGCACCGGTGTCCCGTACGACGGTGATGTCCGGCCGCGCCACGGCGATGCGCTGTTCGAGCTCCGTCAGATACTGCGGGAGCAGACGCAGACCGTGGGTGTCGATGCCGCGCAGCGACGTGTCCGTCAGCGCGGCGGCGACATCGCGGGCGTCGCCGTCCGGCACACCCGCCTCGCGGAGGGCGGCCACGGCGACGGCTGTCGCGGTGGTGGCCGTGAGGCGTCCGTCCTGGCCCGCGCCGGAGGTCCCGCTCACGCGGTCATGCACGCTGGTCATGGGTGTCCGCCTTCCATATGAGGAGGGTGTCGGTGCCGTGACCGCCGGCAGCGGCGGCCGATGCCGTGAATCCGGCGGCGAGCGCGGCTGCGGTCCACGGGCCGGCGACCCGTGTCCACACGGTGTCCGCGCCGGCGGCGACGGCGCGGGTCAGGGCGGTGCGCAGCAGCCCGACGAGTTCCTCCACGGGCACGTCGCCGGCCGGACCGCCGGTTCCGTCCGCCAGGGACGGTTCCGCGAGTTGCCGGACGTGGTCGCCGGGCTCGTCGCCGGGCAGCGGGCGGCGGCGCACCCGGACGGATGCCGTCGGCTTCCCGTCCCGGTGGACCGCGAGCTCCTCGTTGTCCCAGACGCACCGGTGGGCCGTGGTGGGCCGCACGGTGAACGCGGGACCGGTGAAGTCGGGGACGAATCCGGTGCCCGGGGTGTCCGGCAGGGTGATGCGCCCGCGGTCGTCGAGCAGCACGCCGGTGCCGGTGTCCACCGCGAGCAGGGCGATGGAGTCGGCGTCGAGATGGTCGACATGGGGGCCGAGGTGGGCCGTCGCGGAGACGCCGGCGCTGGATTCCGGCATGCAGCCGAGCATCGTGCCCAGTCCCGCGGCCCGTGCCCGGCGCAGCATCCGCAGCGCCGGGGTGATGCCGCCGGCCTTCATCAGTTTGAGGTTGACGCCGTGGAACGCGGTCGCGCAGGCGTCGAGGTCGTCCGGCCCGGTGATGCTCTCGTCGGCGAACACCGGGATCGGGGAGGCCTCCTTGAGTGCCCGGGCGTCGTCCCACCGCTCCCTCGGGAACGGCTGCTCGAGGAGTTCGACCCCCAGGGCGGCCATCGCGTCGAGGGCGGCGAGCGTGTCCGGGAGCTTCCAGCCGCAGTTCCCGTCCACGTAGAAGGGCGCGTCGGTGTGCTCCCGCAGTGCCTCGAGGATGTGCAGGTCGCCCGGTCCGGCCAGCTTGACCTTGTACGCGGGCCAGCCAGGCCGTTCCAGCAGCTTGCGCACCATCACGGCGGGCTCGTCGAGGCCGATGCTGTAGCTGGAGTGCAGCGCTCCGGGCGTCCGGGCGCCGAGGTGCCGCCACAGCGGCACGCCGGCCAGCCGGGCCGCCAGGTCGTGCGCGGCGACGTCCAGCGCGGCCAGCGTGAAGGGAGAGCCCGCGAGCAGCGGGGCCAGTACCGACCAGCTGTGCCCGGGGTCGTCGGCCGGGAGGTCGCGCAGGGTGCCGGCGACCCGGCGCAGGTCGGCGTGCATGGCGTCGAGGCCGGAGTTGTAGCGGTCGGTCATGAAGGCCGAGGCCTCGCCGAAGCCGGAGCGACCGGCCGCCGACAGCTCGACCAGCAGGCCCGGCTGCACGGGGATCGCCTCACGCGCGCTGCGCCAGACGTCGTGGTCGGTCAGGCGGATCTCGTGGACGTGGAGCCTCATGCCGCAAGCTCCGGGAACGGCGGGAACGAGGCCCCGGAGGCAGAGAGCGGCTTGAGCTCGTCGTACCACTGGGCGTGCTCGTCGTAGGCGGCGAAGAAGGGGCGGCCGACCCACTCGGGGCGGCGGGCCTGGAGGAAGCTGAGAACGAAGGCCTTCTCCCCGCCGACCTCCGCGGTCCCGTGGATCATCACCTTGCCCGGCCCTGCGGACATGACGGGGCCGCGAGCGGTGCGGGCCAGCCCGGAGACGCCCCGGACGGCCTCGTTGTAGATCTCCAGGGCACGTACGAGCGGCAGCCCGAAGTAGTTGCGCGCTCCGGTGTCCCGCTCGACGAACATGTAGTAGGGCGTGATGCCCAGTTCCACCTGGGTCTGCCACATGCGGGACCAGGCGGACGCGTCGTCGTTGACGTGAGCCACGAGCGGCGCCTGGGCGCGGATCACGGCGCCGGTGGCGTGGATCCGGGCGATCGCCGTGCGTACCTGCTCGGTCTCCAGCTCCCGTGGGTGCGAGAAGTGGGCCATGACGGCCACATGCCGGCCCGCGGCGACGGCGCTCTCGAAGAGCCGCATCAGGTCGTCGGCGTCCGGGCCGGTGGTGAACCGGGCCGGCCAGTAGGCCAGCGCCTTGGTGCCGAACCGCAGGGTGCGCACGGAGGGCGTCTCCTCCAGCAGCGGTTCGGCCCATCGGCGCAGCACCTCGGTCCGCATGATCATCGGATCGCCGCCGGTGAACAGCACGTCGGTGACCTCGGGATGACCCCCGAGGTATCCGGTGAGGTCCGCGGGGTCGCGCAGCGCCTGCCGCAGTTCGGCCCGGCTCACGAACTGGGCCCAGCGGAAGCAGTAGCCGCAGTACGAGTGGCAGGTCTGGCCCTGGGAGGGGAAGACCAGCACGGTCTCCGCGTACTTGTGCTGGAGTCCGTCGAGCCTGCGGCCGTCCAGCGTGGGGACGTTGGCCTCCAGCTGGTCGCCCGGGTGCGGGTTGAGCTCGAGCTGGGCGGCGGCCGCGGCGCGGCGCAGCTCGTCGCGCGGGGCGCCGGCGTCGAGCAGTGCGGCCATCCGGTCGAAGACGTCCGCCGGGAGCATGTCGCGGTGCGGGAAGGTGAGCCGGAAGATCGGGTCGTCCGGCGCGGCCGACCAGTCGATGAGCTCGTCGGCCACGTACTCGTTGACCTTGAAGGGCAGGACGCTGCCGACCACACGCAGGTCCCGTATGTACTCGCCGGGCATGCCGCGGTCCTGCGCAAGCTGAGCGAGCCGCTCGTTCGCGTAGTGTTTCACCGGGAGTTCTCGATTCCGTCAGCGGCCGACATGGGACTTGGACCAGTCGAACTCGACCAGTTCCTGGACGCCCATCCGCTCGATCAGCGTGTGCAGTCCCGTGTAGTCGCGGACGAGGCGCTTGCGGCTCGTCTCGGCCTGGCAGTCGGCCAGCATCTCGTGGCCGCCTTCGACCCCGGCCAGGTCCATGATCCGGTGCCAGGTGGTGTAGTCGGTGGCGACGAACGCCTCCAGGCCCTCGAAGAGCATGTCGCGGAAGTACAGCTGTCCGGGCTCGTCCAGCTTGTCGTGCACCTGTTCGGCGAGGACGGCGGAGATGGAGGCGTGGCAGTACTCGTCGCGGTTGTGCAGCTTGGCGGTGCTGCTGTTGACCGGCTGGATGTCCGGGTCGTCGGCGAGCAGGTCGAGGTAGGCGTTGATGGAGATCTCCGACACGGTCGCGAAGGCGAGCGTGGTCAGGGACTTCTGCCACCGCTCGGTCGCGGTGTCGCGCAGCCGCAGATGCTCGCGTGCGGTGTGCGACATGGGCAGTTCGTTGTCGGGCATGGCCCTGCCGCGGCGGCGCCGGGTGACGGCGCTGGCATTGAGGTGCATCAGCGTGTGGTACTGCTCGTCGACCATCGCCTGGGCCAGCGAGATGGTGAGCGCCTCGTCCTGGAGCATGGGGTACTCGCCCTCCATGACCAGGGCGAATGCCGGGTTGGCCACCTTCTGCTCGGCCATGATCGTGTGGCGGTTGTAGGCGATCCAGGCCCAGCTGAGCAGTTCGGACCGCTTGTCGGGGTCGAGCGCCAGGTAGGTGGGGTGGTCGTGGAAGGGCAGGATGCCCTCCGGGTAGTCGGGCCGGTCGAGTTCGAACAGCTCGTCCAGGTCCGGCTCGTCGCGCTTCACGGTGGCCCGGCGGTGCCAGTTGCCGACCAGGCGGCGGATGACGGCACTTTCGACCTGGTCGTCGGGGTTGTGCCGGGGCACGCCTTCGGGCAGGCCCTTGAGCTCCTCCGGCAGTCCGGTGGGGAACTCCTCGGACTCGAGAACGGCGTTCTGAGCGTTGGTCATTGTCCAGCCTCACGAGAGATCGGTGGTCCCGGGCGCGGCGCGGCCCGCGCGCACGGGTGTCTCGCGGCACGGGTCTTCACGGCGTGGGTGTTCCGGCACGAGTGACGGCGTCATGGCCGGTCGCGCGCGCACCGGGAGCGTTGCGGGGCGGGCAGAGTGGTACCCGCCCCGTTCCTTCACGGGTAGCGGTGGCCGCGGTCAGTTGGGAGCGGCGACCCAGTAGCGGGTGAGGTGGCGCCGGGCGTCGCGGTAGGCGGAGCGGGCGTGCACCATGCGCTGGTTGTCCCAGACGAGGACCGAGTTCTCGGGGATGAGCACGGAGATCTTGTTCTCGCGGAAGAACGCCTCCGCCTGCTCGGCGAGGTGGATGCCGAAGCTGCCCAGCGGCAGTTCCGCGGGGTCGACGGAAGCGTCGACGGGCGGGTCGTACTGTCCGGTGGTGAGCAGGTTGTAGCTGAAGCGGAGGGTCTCGCGGCCGTTGGCGCGCTCGACGACCGGGCGCCGTACGCCTTCGGTGCCGACGCCGCCGGTGTTGTGGCCGACCCACTCGATGTCGCGCTCGTAGAGGGCGGCCCGGTCGGCCTCACCGAGCATGGCCACGAACCGGCGCATGTCGGCGAGTTCGGTGTGGCCGCTGCCGCAGGTCGCCTGGACCCGGCAGTGCAGCGCGAGATAGGTGGGCGGCGGATTCCAGCCGGGCGCCTCCGTGTGGACCAGGATCGTATTGACGCTCTTGGAGTAGCGCCGCTCCTCGAAGCCCGGCGCCGCCTTGACCTGGTAGCGCAGCGAGCCGTCGTACTGCGGGACCAGCTCACCGAAGGCGCGCAGGGCCTGGGCCGCCTGCTCGTCCGTCTCGAGCCCCCCGAGCAGCGTGTGCCCTTGCTCCGCAAGTTCCCGCACGTGAACATCCAACGCTGTGGACATGTCGAACTCCCCCTAGACATCGACAGATACGAACAGCCCAGCATCGGAGTGTGATGGCGGCGGTCCGTCCCCGGACGATCTTCAGGGAGCACGACAGGCGCCGCAACGTCTCAGAATGTGAGATGGATCACTATGGACGGCCACGCCGCACCGATAGCGGACTGCTCGCAGATAAGGGGCAGTTACTGCAGATGGGGGCACACGAAGCAGATCGGCCGGGCCCCGAATGCGGCACCCACCCCGAGGGGGCGCCCGCCGACTCCGGCGCCACCCCGAGGAGCACCTCCGGAGCGGTCGGCCGCGACAGTCGGACCCTCGTGACGGCCGGCGTGGCGACCGGCGGCCACGCCGGGCCTCACATGAGCGGATGCAAAGTCCTGCGAACACCTCCGGGCGAGGTGGCGAAGCACCGGCTCGCCGCGCGCCGGGAACGGGCAAACCACCATGATCGGGCCACCCGGCTGGATCTTCACCCTGCGACCACCGGACACACACAGCACCCGAGAGGCCCGCTGGACGATCCCAACATCCCTTGATTCAGGGCGAGTTGATGGTCCATCGCCAGCAGCTCACACCCCTCACCCGCACCGTTGTGGCGTAGGTCACACTTCCGGCCCCTGGTCGACGCGACCGCCCCACCTGTCACCATGCACGCCCGTACTTACTTGTCCGTAACTACTGTTCAAAGAAAGGTCAGGTGCACGAGATGAGAGCCGCTGCCCGTCGCGCCGGGGCGCTGATATCAGCCGCCGCCGCCGCGACCGGTCTCCAGTTCGCCGTATCCCCCACCGCGCACAGCGCGTCCATCGGCGATCTTCGTCTCGCTCCCACTGCAACTGCCGTCGACAACAGCTGGATCGTCGTCCTCAAGGACGGCACGACCCGCGCCGCCGACCTCGGCGTCGCACCGAAGCACACCTACCGCAACGTCCTCTCGGGCTTCTCCGCCGCGATGTCCGCCTCGAAGGCCAAGGCGCTCGCGGCCGATCCACGGGTCGCCTACGTCGAGCAGAACTCCACGGTCCGGCTGAACGACACCCAGTCGAACGCCACGTGGGGCATCGACCGCATCGACCAGCGGAACCTGCCGCTGTCGAAGACGTACACCTACAACACCCCGGCGTCGAACGTGAACGCCTACATCATCGACACCGGCATCCGCACCTCCCACAGCGAGTTCGGCGGGCGCGCGAGCGTCGGCACGGACACGGTGGGCGGCGGCCAGAACGGCCAGGACTGTCAGGGACACGGCACCCACGTCGCCGGCACGGTCGGCGGCAAGAACTACGGGGTCGCCAAGAGCGTCAACCTCATCGCCGTACGCGTCCTCGACTGCCAGGGTTCCGGCACCACCGCCGGCGTCATCGCCGGCATCGACTGGGTGACCGCCAACGCCAAGAAGCCGGCCGTGGCCAACATGAGCCTCGGCGGCAGCGCGAGCGCGTCGCTGGACGACGCGGTGAAGAAGTCGATCGCCTCCGGCGTCAGCTACTCCGTCGCGGCGGGCAACGGCCTGCCGATCCTGGGCATCCCGGCGAACGCGTGCAACTACTCGCCCGCCCGCGTCCCCGAGGCGATCACGGTCGGCGCGACGGACAGCTCCGACCGCAGGGCATCGTTCTCCAACTACGGAACGTGCCTCGACCTGTTCGCGCCCGGCGTGGACGTCACCTCGGCCTGGAAGGACAGCGACACCGCCACCAGCACCATCTCGGGCACGTCGATGGCGACCCCGCACACCGCGGGCGTGGCCGCTCTCTACCTCTCGGCACACCCGACGGCCACCCCGGCGCAGGTCCGGGACGCCCTGGTGAACAACGCGACGACGGGCAAGGTCCAGAGCCCCCTGACCGGTTCCCCGAACAAGCTGCTCCACTCGCTGTTCTAGCCCGCGGAGGGCACCAGATGCCCGAGGAGCCCCGTGTCCGCCGGATACGGCCGCTCCTCGGGCAGCAGCCGTGCCGCCCCTTCCCGGTCCCTCTCGCGCACGAGCCGGTGCACCTCGTGCGCCAGCGAGGTCACGTCGGTGATGCCCACCGTCCACTCGTCCGCGTAACGGCCGGCCGCCTCACCTCCGAGTCCCAGCTGCAACGACCGGTGGGACAGCGGGTTCAGGCCGAGGTCCCGCTCCGGGTCCCACTGCACCCGCGCGGGCGCGCTCCGCAGCTCCCGCTTCCACGCCGCCTGGCTCTCGTGCACGCCGGTCTGATAGTGCGACAGGCAGGCGTTGCGCAGCGCCCACTCGAAACCGTCCCGCCGGATCTCGACGGCGAGCACGGTCTCCTGGTCGGCCTTGGTCGCCCAGCCGCAGCGGTACATCATCCACAGGAACGACGGCTTGATCCACGTCATCCGCTCCCGCTTCCACGCCGCCGGGAACCGACCGTCGCGGGCGGCGGGCACGCCGATGGCGGGGTGGTACGCCTGGTAGACGGTGACGGTGTCGTCGGTGTACCGGGCGCGTACGCGGTAGCGGGGTTCGTCGGTCATGACGCACAGCCTGCGCGCGAACCTCGTTGCCGGGCCAGCGGATTACGCCCTAGGCTCGCGCCCATGAACACCTTCGGAGGTCATGCCGCGTAGGCGGCCCGGGCACGTCCGTGCCGAGCAGCGGGTGCGGGAGCGGTGCGTCAAGAACCAGGTGCCGTCCATTTCCGGCGTCTCGCGGCGCACACTGTACGAGATCGTGCGCGTCGAGGAGACCCGCAACTACCTGTGGACCGGCGCCGTCGGCGAGTCCCTCGCGCTGTGGCGGGGCTTCGTCGGCCGGCCCGACCGGCGACTGTGGCGGGACGACGAGGGCGGCTGCACCGAGTGGCTCTGCTGCGGTGACCCCCTCCGCGCCCGCGACATGCTCGAGGGCGCCGTGCTCGCCCTTCCCCGTCGCGCCGCGCGTGAACTGCGCGCCGTCGTCCTGGCGTTGGACGACCGGTACTGAAACGCGGCCCGTGCGGGATCCGCACGGGCCGCGTCGCAGGTGTCTCAGTGGTTGCGCGGGAAGCCCAGGTCCACGCCCGCCGGGGCGTCCGCCGGGTCCGGCCAGCGGGTGGTGACGACCTTGCCGCGGGTGTAGAAGTGCACGCCGTCGTTGCCGTAGATGTGGTGGTCGCCGAAGAGCGAGTCCTTCCAGCCACCGAAGGAGTGGTAGCCCACCGGCACGGGGATCGGCACGTTGACGCCGACCATGCCGGCCTCGACCTCGAGCTGGAAGCGGCGGGCCGCGCCGCCGTCGCGGGTGAAGATCGCGGTGCCGTTGCCGAACGGTGAGGCGTTGATCAGCGCCACGCCGTCCTCGTACGTCTCCGCCCGCAGCACGGACAGCACCGGGCCGAAGATCTCGTCGCGGTAGGCGTCGGAGTCCGTGGAGACCTTGTCGAGCAGGGACAGTCCGATCCAGTGGCCGTCCTCGAAGCCGTCGACCGTGCAGCCCGTGCCGTCGAGGACGACCTCCGCGCCCTGGGCGGCCGCGCCCGTGACGTAGGAGGCGACCTTGTCGCGGTGGGCGGCCGTGATCAGCGGGCCCATCTCGGAGGTCGGGTCGTCGCCCGGACCGATCTTGATCTTCTCGGCGCGCTCGCGGATCTTGTCCACCAGCTCGTCACCGATCGCGCCGACGGCGACGACCGCGGAGATCGCCATGCAGCGCTCGCCCGCCGAGCCGTACGCCGCGGACACCGCGGCGTCCGCGGCGGCGTCGAGGTCGGCGTCCGGCAGGACCAGCATGTGGTTCTTGGCACCGCCCAGCGCCTGGACACGCTTGCCGTTGGCGGAGGCGGTGGTGTGGATGTAGCGGGCGATCGGGGTGGAGCCGACGAACGAGACCGCGGCCACGTCCGGGTGCGCGAGCAGCGCGTCGACGGCGACCTTGTCGCCGTGCACGACGTTCAGTACGCCGTCGGGCAGACCGGCCTGCGCCGCCAGCTCGGCGAGCAGGTTGGCGGCCGAGGGGTCCTTCTCGCTCGGCTTGAGGACGAAGGTGTTTCCGCAGGCGATGGCCAGCGGGAACATCCACATCGGCACCATCGCCGGGAAGTTGAAGGGGGTGATGCCGGCGACGACGCCGAGGGGCTGGCGGATCGAGGACACGTCGACCCGGTTGGAGACCTGGGTGGACAGCTCGCCCTTGAGCTGGGTGGTGATGCCGCAGGCCAGCTCCACGATCTCGAGACCGCGGGCCACCTCGCCGAGCGCGTCGGAGTGGACCTTGCCGTGCTCGGCGGTGATCAGGGCCGCGATGTCGTCGCGGTGTGCGTCGAGCAGGGCGCGGTAGCGGAAGAGGACCGCGGTGCGCTGGGCCAGCGACGAGGTGCCCCACGTCGTGTACGCCTCCCGGGCGGCGGCCACGGCCGCGCCGACCTCGTCGGCGGAGGCGAGGGCGACCCGGGTGGTGACGGCTCCCGTCGCCGGGTCCGTGACCGGGCCCCAGTTCCCCGACGCACCTTCGACGGTCTTGCCACCGATCCAGTGGTTGACGGTCTTCGTCATGACGAAAAGCTCCTTCAGAGATGGCGGCGTCGGGCGGCGGCCTGCCGGTCGTACTCCTCACGGGCCTTCACCGCCGACGGGCGGGTCGCGGTCTCGGCCACAGGAACATCCCACCACGCCTGTGCGCCGGGCGGGCCCGACACAGTGTCTGCCGTTCCGGTCTCCACGTAGACACATGTGGGCACGTCGGCAGCGCGGGCCTCGGCCAAGGCTTCACGCAGGTCACGCACGCTGCGGGCGCGGATCACCCGCATCCCGAGGGACTCGGCGTTGGCGGCGAGATCGACGGGCAGCGGCGGGCCGGTGAAGGACCCGTCGGCGGCCCGGTGACGGTAGGCGGTGCCGTAGCGCTCCGCCCCCACCGACTCGGAGAGGCCGCCGATGGAGGCGTATCCGTGGTTCTGCAGGATGACCATCCGGATCGGGACGCCCTCCTGGACGGCGGTGACGATCTCGGTCGGGTTCATGAGGTACGTGCCGTCGCCGACGAGCGCCCACACGGGCCGGCCGGGGGCCGCCATGGCGACGCCGATGGCGGCGGGGATCTCGTAGCCCATGCAGGAGTAGCCGTACTCGACGTGGTACTGGTCGGCGGACCGGCTGCGCCACAGTTTGTGCAGGTCGCCGGGGAGGGAGCCGGCCGCGTTGATGAGGATGTCGTCGCCGGTCACCAGGGCGTCGAGCGCGCCGAGGACCTGTGCCTGGGTGGGGGCGGCGTCGGGGTCGTGGGCGGTGAAGGCCGCGGTGACCCGCTCCTCCCAGGCCGCCTTCGCCGATGTGTACCGCGCCCGGTGGCCGGCGTCGACTCGGTGGTCCCCGAGCGCCGCGGTGAGTTCCTCGAGTCCGGCGCGGGCGTCGGCGACGACCGAGAGGCCGGCCATCTTGTGGGCGTCGAACGCGGTGATGTTGAGGTTGACGAAGCGGACCGTCTCATGCCGGAACAGTGTCGAGGAGGCGGTGGTGAAGTCGGACCAGCGCGTGCCCACGCCGATCACCAGGTCCGCGGTGCGGGCCAGGTCGTCGGCCGTGGCGGTGCCGGTGTGACCGATGCCGCCGATGTCGCACGGGTGGTCGTACGGCAGCGATCCCTTACCGGCCTGCGTGGAGGCGACCGGAATGCCGGTGGCGTCGGCGAACGCCCGTAGCGCCTCCTCCGCCTCCGAATGGTGCACGCCGCCGCCCGCGACGAGCAGCGGCCGTCGGGCGGAGCGCACGGCGGCCGCCGCCTGTGCCAGTGCCTCCGCGTCGGGGCGCGGCCGGCGGATCTGCCACGTCCGCTCGGCGAAGAACTCCTCGGGCCAGTCGTACGCCTCCGCCTGCACGTCCTGCGGAAGCGCGAGCGTGACCGCGCCGGTCTGCGCCGGGTCGGTCAGGACCCGCACGGCCTGGAGCGCGGCGGGCACCAGCGCCTCCGGGCGGACGATCCGGTCGAACCAGCGGGAGACGGGACGCAGGCAGTCGTTGACCGACACATCGCCGGCGTAGGGCACTTCGAGCTGCTGGAGGACCGGGTCGGCGGGCCGGGTGGCGAAGGTGTCGCCGGGGAGCAGCAGGACGGGGAGGTGGTTGATCGTGGCCAGCGCCGCGCCGGTGACCAGATTGGTGGCGCCGGGGCCGATGGACGTGGTGACGGCCTGCGCGGAGAGCCTGCGGGACTGACGGGCGTGGCCGACGGCCGCGTGCACCATGGCCTGTTCGTTGCGGCCCTGGAGATAGGGCATGTCCTGGTGGGCCTCGAGCAGCGCCTGGCCAACGCCCGCCACGTTCCCGTGGCCGAAGATGCCCCAGGTGGCGCCGATGAGCCGGTGGCGGCGGCCGTCGCGCTCGGTGTACTGGCGGGCGAGGAACGCGACGAGGGCCTGGGCGGTGGTCAGCCGTCGGATGGTCACCGGTAGCCCTCCGTACGGTCGGGGTGGAAGCGGATCAGCCACTGGCGGTCGTCGCCGGGTCCCGCCATCACATTGAGGTAGTACATGGTGTGGCCCGGCTCCGCGATGGACGGGCCGTGCCAGCCGTCGGGCACGAGGACCGCGTCGCCGGTGCGGACCTCCGCGAGGAGGTCGGCGCCGCCGGGACGGGACGGGGAGACGCGCTGGTAGCCGAGGCCGCCGCGGTCGATCTCGAAGTAGTAGATCTCCTCGAGCTCGCTCTCCTCGCCCGGCCGGTGCTCGTCGTGCTTGTGCGGCGGGTAGGAGGACCAGTTGCCACCGGGGGTGAGCACCTCGACGGCGATCAGGCGGTCGCAGGCGAAGGCGTCCGCCGAGGCGAAGTTGTGGACCTCGCGGGCCTGGCTGCCGCTGCCGCGGGCCTCGACGGGTACCTCCGGCGCGGGGCCGTAGCGAGCGGGGAGTCGGCGCTCGCACCTCGCTCCTGCCAGGGCGAAGCGGCCTCCCGCGCCGGAGGCGATCTGGGCATGGGCGTCGCGCGGCACGTAGGCGAAGTCACTCACTCCGCCGAACACGCTTTCCCGCCCCTGCAGTTCAAAGATCCCGCCTTGTGTGGTCACGGTGCAACCGCCGGTGAGCGGCAGCACGATCCACTCGCTGTCGCCGGCGGTCAGCAGATGCGATCCGCCCGGCGGAAGTTCGAGCACCCGGAGGGCTGAGTACTCCCAGCCCGCCTGGTCGGGTCCGATGCTCAGCGCGTACGGCGCGCTCGCGGCGCTGCCGGCCGGGACGTGGAGACCCCGCTGCCTGGTGTTGTCGTCCATGCCTTGTGCGTACCCCCTAGAGCAGTCCGACGGCCGTGTCGACCGCGCCCGCCACGTCGCCGTCGACCGGATAGAGCAGTGAGCGGCCCACCACCAGCCCTTGCACCGTCGGCAGTTGCAGCGCGCCGCGCCATTTCTCGTAGGCGCCGTCCTGGTCGTCGCCTATCTCACCGCCGAGCAGCACCGCCGGCAGGGTGGAGGTCTCCAGCACCGTCCGCATGTCGTCGGGATCGTCGGTGACGGGCACCTTCAGCCAGCTGTACGCGGAGGTGCCGGCCAGTCCGGAGGCGATGGCGATGGACAGGGTGACGGCCTCGGCGCTGAGATCGTTGCGGAGCCGGCCGTCGGTGCGGTGACAGATGAACGGCTCTATGAAGACGGGAAGCCGACGCTCGGCCATCTCGTCGACGGCGCGGGCTGCGGCGTCCAGCGTGTCGAGGGATGCCGGGTCGTCGTAGTCGATGCGGAGCAGGAGTTTGCCCGCGTCGAAGCCGAGCCGTTCGAGGTCGCGCGCACGGTGCCCGGTGAACCTGTCGTCGAGTTCGAAGGCGGCGCCGGCCAGGCCGCCGCGGTTCATGGATCCCATGACGACCTTGTCGTCGAGGGCGCCGAGGAGCAGCAGGTCGTCGAGGATGTCGGCGGTGGCGAGGACACCGTCGACACCGGGCCGGGCCAGCGCGAGGCAGAGCCGCTCCAGCAGGTCGAGGCGGTTGGCCATGGCGAGGGGGCGGTCGCCGACGGCGAGCGATCCGCGGGCGGGATGGTCGGCGGCGATGATCATCAGCCGTCCGCTGTCGCCGAGGAGCGCCGGCCGGCGCCGTCTGCGGACGGCCGCTTCGGCGACCGCTTCGGGGTGGCGGGTGCGGATGCCGACCAGCTCTGCGATGTCCACGCGGCTCACGACGGCTCCCCGCGCGCCTCGCCCGGGGCGGCGTCCGGCGGGGCCGGGCGGGGTGACGGCCGGCCCGGATCGGGTGAGGACGGGGCGCTGCCCGGCGGCGCCGTGGGCGGGCTGGGGTCCGGCGGGGGCGGGCCGCCCGCGAGGACGGTCTCCACCTCCCGCGCGTACGGCATCGCCGTCGAGCAGGCGAGCCGCGACGCGACGATCGCCCCTGCCGCGTTGGCGAACCGCATCGTCCGCTCCAACTCATGACCGGCGAGCAGCCCGTGGCACAGCGCGCCGCCGAACGCGTCACCGGCGCCGAGGCCGTTGAGGACGTCGACCGGGACGGGCGGGACCTCGGCCCGGGTGCCGTCACGGTGCAGGGCGAGCACGCCTTTGGGGCCTTGTTTGACGACCGCGAGTTCGACGCCGGCGGCGAGCAGCGCCCGTGCGGCGGCGTCCGGCTCGTGCTCGCCGGTGGCGACCTCGCACTCCTCGAGATTGCCGACGGCGACGGTGGCGTGGGCCAGAGCCTGCGCATAGTAGGGCCGCGCCTCGTCCGGGTCCGGCCAGAACATGGGCCGCCAGTCGAGGTCGAACACGGTCGTCCCCGAGCGGGCCCGGTGCGCCAGCGCGGCGAGCGTGGCCGACCGGCTGGGCTCCGCGCACAGCCCCGTACCGGTCACCCAGAAGACCCGTGCGTCACGGATCTGCCCGAGGTCCAACTCGCTTGCCCGGATCTCCAGATCGGGCGCCTTCGGCTGTCGGTAGAAGTAGAGGGGGAAGTGGTCCGGCGGGAAGATCTCGCAGAAGGTGACCGGCGTCGGGTACGCGTCCACGGGTGTGACCCAGCGGTCGTCCACGCCGAACTCCCGTAGCGCCTGGTGCAGATACCCGCCGAAGGCGTCCTGTCCGGTCCGGGTGATCAGCGCGGTCCGCCGGCCCAGCCTGGCCGCGGCGACGGCGACGTTCGCCGCCGAACCGCCGAGGAACTTGCCGAACGTGTCGACCTGCGCCAACGGGACCCCGGCGCGCAGCGGGTAGAGGTCGACCCCGATGCGGCCCATCGTGATCACGTCATACGGCTGAGGCATGCGCGTCCCTTCGGTTCGAACCGCCGGCGTGACTCAGGTCTAGCCCTCTCCCGCGAACCCTGTCAACATTTTGTCCTGACATTCGGACCAAGCCTTGACACCTTTCTCCGGCGGCCGGAAAGCTGACCGGCATGACCTCATCCGTCCCCGCCCTGAACCGCATCCGGGTCGGCTCGGCCCCCGACTCCTGGGGGGTGTGGTTCCCCGACGATCCCCGTCAGGTCCCCTGGCAGCGCTTCCTGGACGAGGTGTCCGCCGCCGGTTACGAGTGGATCGAACTCGGCCCTTACGGCTATCTGCCGACCGACCCGGCCCGCCTGGGCGAGGAGGCCCGGCGGCGCGGCCTCAAGGTCTCGGCGGGGACCGTCTTCACGGGTCTCCACCGCGGTCCGGCCGTGTGGGACGAGACATGGGCCCACGTGTCCGACATCGCGGCGCTCACGCAGGCGATGGGGGCTTCGCATCTGGTCGTGATCCCGTCCTTCTGGCGCGACGACAAGACGGGCCGGGTCCTCGAGGACCGCACGCTCACCCCGGAGCAGTGGCGCGACCTGACGTCCCAGACCGAGCGACTGGGCCACGAGGTGCGTGAGCGCTACGGCCTGCGGATCGTCGTCCATCCGCACGCGGACACCCACATCGACACCGAGGAGAACGTCACGCGTTTCCTCGACGCCACCGACCCCGACCGGGTCTCTCTCTGCCTGGACACCGGCCACTACGCCTACTGCGGCGGCGACAGCGTCAAGCTCATCGAGACCTACGGGGAGCGGATCGGCTATCTCCATCTCAAGCAGGTGGATCCGGCGGTCCTGGCCCAAGTCGTCGCCGAGGAAGTGCCCTTCGGGCCCGCGGTGGGCCGTGGGGTGATGTGCGAGCCGCCGACCGGGGTGCCCGCCCTCGAACCGGTACTGGCCGCCGCGCAGTCGCTGGGCGTCGACCTGTTCGCCATCGTCGAGCAGGACATGTATCCGTGTCCGCCGGACAAACCGTTCCCGATCGCCGAACGCACGCGCGGCTTCCTCCGCTCCTGCGGCGTCTGACGCCCGGCATCACATCTGTCACCGTTGTCACCCGCGCATCACACTTGTCTCCATTACGCGCGCCTTACGTCACAGACCGTCAACAGCCGTACCCCCTCCGCCACTCCACGTCGTTCAACGGACACAGGCTCAGTGATCGCCAGCGTCCGCGCGGCAGCTCCCCCGACGGCATACCGACCGCCTCTGCTGCGCACGCAGGGAGGTGCCCCACATGACGGACAGAAGGCTCTGGTCCTACAAGGACATCGCCGCGCACATCAAGGTGCAGCCGGACACGGTCCGCTCGTACCGCAAGCACGGCCTGCTGCCGCCGCCCGACCACGTGGAGGCCGGGAAGCCGTACTGGTACGCGGACACGGTCCGCCGCTGGGTGGCCAACCGGCCCGGGAACAGGGGCCGCAGGGAGTGAGAGGCACCCCGGCACGAGAGCCACGGCCCCGCACCGTCGACGGTGTGGGGCCGCTTCCGTGCGACAGGACAGCGCTTCCTCGGAGCCCGCGCCCCCCTCCCCCGCGCGGCGCTACCGGATCCATACCCCCTAGGGGTATAGTGGGCGTCATGGCGCCGGAGGATGCGACATCCACCGCACCCGCTGGCGCACCATGTCCGTACGCACGCACCCGCGCGTGCGTCGAACCACCGAAACGGAGAACGCCATGACCGCCGAGACGAAGGCCGGCATCGAGATCGAGGACACCACGGCGACCGGCTCCTGCTGCTCGTCCACCGGGTCCTGCCACGACTCCGCCGCGGACGCTCAGGCCGACGGCATCACCACCGTCTACCAGGTGACCGGCATGACCTGCGGCCACTGCGAAGGCGCCGTCAGCAGCGAGATCTCCGAGCTCCCCGGCGTCAGCTCGGTGACGGCCGTCGCCGCCACCGGCCAGGTCACCGTGGTCTCCAAGGCCCCGCTGGACGAGGCCGCCGTACGCGCCGCCGTCGACGAGGCGGGCTACGAGCTGGTGGGCAGGGCCTGAGCGCCCACCGCCTCCCCGGCGCCGTCAGGGCCGGGCCGCACCCCATCGGTTTCCGGCCGGGCCGGATACTGGTGGGGTACGGCCCGGCCGAGTGCGTGGAGTGCTGAGCGTGGAGACATCCGAGGTAGAGCTCACCATCGGAGGCATGACCTGCGCGTCCTGCGCGGCTCGCGTCGAGAAGAAGCTGAACCGCATGGACGGCGTCACCGCCACGGTCAACTACGCCACGGAGAAGGCGCGCGTCTCATATCCGGCGGGCACCGAGGTCGCGGACCTGATCGCGACCGTGGTGAAGACCGGCTACACCGCCGAGGAGCCGCCGCCGCCCGCTCCCGCGCCGGACCCGGCGCATCCCGCCGGCCCTGAGCCCGGCACCGGCCCCGCCACCGAGCAGGACGTCCTGCGGCGACGGCTCGTGGTCTCCGCGCTGCTCGCCGCGCCGGTCGTGCTGATGGCGATGATCGGCCCGCTCCAGTTCGACAACTGGCAGTGGCTCTCGCTGACCCTCGCCGCGCCCGTGGTGGTCTGGGGCGCACTGCCCTTCCACCGGGCCGCATGGACCAATCTGCGCCACGGCGCCGCCACCATGGACACCCTGGTGTCCACCGGCACGCTGGCCGCCTTCGGCTGGTCGCTGTGGGCGCTGTTCTTCGGCACCGCGGGCATGCCCGGCATGCGCCACGGCTTCGACCTCACGGCCGGCCGGACGGACGGCGCCTCGGTGATCTATCTCGAGGTCGCCGCCGGTGTCACCGTCTTCATCCTGCTCGGCCGCTACCTCGAGGCCCGGTCCAAGCGGCAGGCGGGCGCCGCGCTGCGGGCGCTGATGGACATGGGCGCCAAGGACGTCGCCGTTCTGCGGGACGGCGCGGAGGTACGCGTACCGGTCGACCGGCTCGCCGTCGGTGACCGCTTCGTCGTGAGGCCCGGGGAGAAGATCGCCACGGACGGCCTCGTCGTGGAGGGCGCCTCCGCCGTCGACGTCTCGATGCTCAGCGGCGAGTCGGTACCCGTCGACGTGTGGCCGGGTGAGCCGGTCACCGGCGCGACCCTCAACACCGCCGGCCGCCTCGTCGTCGAGGCCACCTCCGTCGGCGCCGACACACGGCTCGCCCGGATGGCGAAGCTCGTCGAGGACGCCCAGAACGGCAAGGCGCAGGTGCAGCGGCTCGCCGACCGCATCTCGGCGGTCTTCGTCCCCGTCGTCCTGCTGATCGCCGCCGCCACACTCGGCGCGTGGCTCGGGGCGACCGGTGACACGGCGGCCGCGTTCACCGCCGCCGTGGCCGTGCTGATCATCGCCTGTCCGTGCGCCCTGGGCCTCGCCACCCCGACGGCCCTGATGGTCGGCACCGGACGGGGCGCGCAGCTGGGGATCCTCATCAAGGGGCCCGAGGTGCTGGAGTCCACCCGCAAGGTCGACACCGTCGTCCTGGACAAGACCGGGACCGTCACGACGGGCCGGATGACCCTCCAGGGCGTGCACCCGGCGGAAACCGCCGACGCCACGGACCTGCTGCGACTGGCGGGCGCGCTGGAGCAGGCCTCCGAGCATCCCGTCGCCCGCGCTGTCACCGAGCGCGCGGCGGAACGCCTGCGGGACCGGCTGCCCGCGGTCGAGGATTTCGTGAACGTGCCGGGTCTGGGTGTGCGCGGTGTCGTCGAGGGCCATGAGGTGCTGGCCGGCCGGGCACGGCTGCTGGAGGAGGCCGGGGTCGAGGTGCCCGGGGAGCTCCTTCGCACGGCGGCCGGCGACAGCGGCCGCACGGCCGTGTTCGCGGCGCGGGACGGCAAGGCCCTCGGCGTGCTCACCGTCGCCGACGCTGTCAAGGACACCAGCGCCGAGGCCGTACGGGAGCTGCGGGCCCTCGGCCTCACCCCCGTACTGCTGACGGGCGACGCCAGGGCCGTGGCCGAAAAGGTGGCGGCCGAGGTGGGCGTGGAGGAGGTGTACGCGGAGGTCATGCCCGAGGAGAAGGTGCGCCTGGTCGAACGGCTGCAGGCGCAGGGCCGCACGGTCGCGATGGTCGGCGACGGCGTGAACGACGCGGCGGCGCTGGCCACGGCGGATCTGGGGCTGGCGATGGGCACCGGGACGGACGTGGCCATCGAGGCGGGCGACCTCACTCTTGTGAGGGGTGACCTGCGTGTCGCGGCTGACGCGATCCGTCTCGCACGGCGGACTCTGGCCACGATCAAAGGCAATCTTTACTGGGCCTTTGGCTACAACGTCGCGGCGCTGCCACTGGCGGCATCCGGCCTGCTCAACCCCATGATCGCAGGCTTTGCCATGGCCTTTTCGTCCGTTTTTGTGGTGTTCAACAGCCTGCGGCTGCGCTCCTTCTCGTGACTACAAACAGGTCACAAGACCTTCACAACGAGACCTAGATCACAGATATTTAGGGGTAACCATTCAGGCTCCTCGCGAGTCTAAGTGGTCGATGCCGAGAACGTCTTGGGGGACGTTCATGGGATGTCTTGGGGGACGTCCCAGAGGCAAGCGTTGGCCGGGGCACGTGCACCGGGGAGCTTTGAGCGGCCCTCCCGTACGTACCCCGGCATACCGCGTGCGGAGATTTGCGCGCGGGCAGACGCCCGGCCGGATCCCGTGGGGGGAATCCGCTGTCGGGGATATGGGAAGCGCCCCGCCCGCCGACCCGTGGGGGGATCGGCAGCGGGGCGCTTTCCGCTGTTCGGGCGGTGGGCCTTGGGCCCCCGCCCGGGCAGAACGGTGCCTCAGCGGGCCTCGACCGGGACGAAGTCGCGCAGGACCTCGCCGGTGTAGATCTGACGCGGGCGGCCGATGCGGGAACCGGGCTCCTTGATCATCTCGTGCCACTGGGCGATCCAGCCGGGAAGCCGGCCGAGCGCGAACAGCACGGTGAACATCTCGGTCGGGAAGCCCATGGCGCGGTAGATCAGACCCGTGTAGAAGTCCACGTTCGGGTAGAGGTTGCGCGAGACGAAGTAGTCGTCGGAGAGCGCGTGCTCCTCGAGCTTCAGCGCGATGTCGAGCAGCTCGTCGGACTTGCCGAGCGCCGAGAGGACATCGTGCGCCGCGGCCTTGATGATCTTCGCGCGCGGGTCGAAGCTCTTGTAGACCCGGTGGCCGAAGCCCATCAGACGGACGCCGTCCTCCTTGTTCTTCACCTTGCGGATGAAGGAGTCGACATCGCCGCCGTTGGCCTGGATGCCCTCGAGCATCTCCAGCACCGACTGGTTGGCGCCACCGTGCAGCGGGCCCCACAGGGCGCTGATGCCGGCGGAGATCGAGGCGAACATGTTCGCCTGCGAGGAGCCGACCAGACGCACGGTGGACGTGGAGCAGTTCTGCTCGTGGTCCGCGTGCAGGATCAGCAGCTTGTCGAGCGCCGAGACGACGACCGGGTCGAGCTCGTACTCCTGCGCCGGGACCGAGAAGGTCATGCGCAGGAAGTTCTCCACGTAACCGAGGTCGTTGCGCGGGTAGACGAAGGGGTGACCGATCGACTTCTTGTACGCGTACGCCGCGATCGTCGGAAGCTTCGCGAGCAGCCGGATCGTCGAGAGGTGACGCTGCTTCTCGTCGAACGGGTTGTGGCTGTCCTGGTAGAAGGTGGACAGCGCGCTGACCACGGAGGACAGCATGGCCATCGGGTGGGCGTCGCGCGGGAAGCCCTGGAAGAAGCGCTTGACGTCCTCGTGCAGCAGCGTGTGCTGCGTGATCTCACCCTTGAAGGTGGCCAGCTCGTCGACGGTCGGCAGCTCACCGTTGATCAGCAGGGACGCCACCTCGAGGAAGGTGGAGCGCTCGGCCAGCTGCTCGATCGGGTAACCGCGGTAGCGCAGAATGCCCTGCTCGCCGTCGAGGTAGGTGATCGCGGATTTATAGGCGGCGGTGTTGCCGTATCCGCTGTCCAGGGTGACCAGACCGGTCTGGGCTCGGAGCTTCCCGATGTCGAAGCCCTTGTCACCGACGGTGCTCTCGACCACCGGGTAGGTGTATTCACCGTCCGCGTACCGCAGTACTACAGAGTTGTCGCTCACGTCATCCCTCACCGACGTAGTGCCTCTTCTTCGAGGTGCCCTGACTGTCTCTACCATCCCCCATTTGGCTCAGGAGAGTGCACTCGGGGTCGACCATTGGGCCTATCGGCGGCACTCAGTGCCGCCAACCTGCTCATCTTGCCCCCTTCGCCCCGCTTCTGGAAGCCGGGGTGGGGGTGGGGTGGTGTTTCCCACGCCCGTGGCCGCTCGAACCACCGTGCCCGCGGTGCCCGGCCGGCCCGCCGGCTCACACGGCGAGGCGGTGCGCGAGGCCCGTGCAGCGCCTGCCTGCGGAAACGGTCCGGACCGCCTGGCCTATCGCCTTGCGCGACCCGACCAGGACCACCAGCCTCTTCGCCCGGGTGACGGCCGTGTACAGCAGATTGCGCTGGAGCATCATCCACGCCCCCGTGGTGACCGGGATCACCACCGCCGGATATTCACTGCCCTGGGAGCGGTGGATGGTCACCGCATACGCGTGCGCCAGCTCGTCCAGCTCGTCGAAGTCGTACGGGACCTCCTCGTCCTCGTCCGTCAGCACGGTCAGCCGCTGGTCGTCCATGTGCAGCGCCGTGACGACACCGACCGTGCCGTTGAAGACGCCGTTGCGCCCTTTCTCATAATTGTTACGGATCTGGGTGACCTTGTCGCCGACACGGAAGACCCGGCCGCCGAACCGCTTCTCCGGGAGGTCCGGCCGGGCCGGGGTGATCGCCTGCTGGAGCAGCCCGTTGAGCGTCCCCGCGCCGGCCGGGCCGCGGTGCATGGGCGCGAGGACCTGCACATCGCGGCGCGGATCGAGGCCGAACTTCGCCGGGATCCGGCGGGCCGCCACGTCGACGGTCACCCTGCCCGCGTCCTCGGTCTCCTCCTCCACGAACAGGAAGAAGTCCGGAAGGCCCGACGTGATGGGCGGCAGCCCGGTGTTGATCCGGTGCGCGTTGGTGATGACACCGGACTGCTGCGCCTGCCGGAAGATCCGCGTCAGGCGCACGCTCGGCACCGGACCGCCGTCCGCCAGCAGGTCGCGCAGCACCTCCCCCGCGCCGACGCTCGGCAGCTGGTCCACATCCCCCACCAGCAGCAGGTGCGCGCCCGGCGCCACGGCCTTGACCAGCTTGTTGGCGAGGAGCAGGTCGAGCATCGACGCCTCGTCGACGACGACCAGGTCCGCGTCCAGCGGCCGGTCCTTGTCGTACGCCGCGTCACCGCCGGGCTTGAGCTCCAGCAGCCGGTGCACGGTCGAGGCCTCGGCGCCCGTCAGCTCGGCGAGCCGCTTCGCCGCGCGGCCGGTGGGAGCGGCGAGCACCACTTTGGCCTTCTTGGCGCGGGCCAGTTCGACGATGGAGCGGACGGTGAACGACTTGCCGCAGCCGGGGCCGCCCGTCAGCACCGCCACCTTGCTGGTGAGCGCGAGCTTGACCGCGGCCTCCTGCTCGGGCGCCAGCTTCGCGCCCGTACGGTCGGCGAGCCATGCCAGCGCCTTGTCCCAGGCCACGTCCTGGAAGGCCGGCATCCGGTCGTCCCCGGTGGTCAGCAACCGCCGCAGCTGCCCGGCGAGGGACAGCTCGGCGCGGTGGAACGGCACCAGGTACACGGCCGTCACCGGCTCCCCGCCGTCCGGTCCGGGCACCTGCTCCCGTACGACCCCCTCCTCGTCGGCCGCGAGCTCCGCGAGGCACTCGATGACCAGCCCGGTGTCGACGGCGAGCAGCTTCACGGCGTCCGAGATCAGCTGCTCCTCAGGCAGGAAGCAGTGCCCCTGGTCGGTGGACTGCGACAGCGCGTACTGCAGTCCGGCCTTGACCCGCTCGGGGCTGTCGTGGGGTATGCCCACCGCCTGCGCGATCTTGTCGGCGGTCAGGAAGCCGATGCCCCACACATCGGCGGCCAGGCGGTACGGCTGGTTCCGCACGACCGAGATGGAGGCGTCCTCGTACTTCTTGTAGATCCGCACCGCGATGGACGTCGAGACGCCCACCCCCTGGAGGAAGACCATGACCTCCTTGATGGCCTTCTGCTCCTCCCAGGCCACGCCGATCATCTTCGTCCGCTTCGGCCCGAGGCCCGGCACCTCGATGAGCCGCTTCGGCTCCTTCTCGATCACATCGAGAGTGTCCGTACCGAAGTGGTCCACGATCCGCTCGGCGATCTTCGGGCCGATCCCCTTGATCAGACCGGAGCCGAGATAGCGCCGTATGCCCTGGATCGTGGCCGGCAGGACGGTGGTGTAGTTCTCCACGGTGAACTGCTTGCCGTACTGCGGGTGGGAGCCCCAACGCCCCTCCATCCGCAGCGACTCACCGACCTGCGCGCCGAGCAGCGAGCCGACGACGGTGAGCAGGTCGCCGCCGCGGCCGGTGTCGACGCGGGCGACCGTGTAGCCGTTCTCCTCGTTGGCGTACGTGATCCGCTCGAGCACGCCTTCGAGCACAGCGGGTTGGAACGCGACCGGATTGGACATGCCCCGACGTTATCGCCGCGCTCCGACAGCGCGTGCGGCCTGTGGACAACCGCCGTACCGGACTGCCCGGGTCACCGTCCCACCGCTTCCACCCGGTCCTGTCCACGCTCGCCCGCCACGAAGAGGGGGCCCGGTCGATGACCGGGCCCCTTACGCTCCCCCCGCCAAGGCTCAGCGCTGTTCCCCCCGGACGCGCTACCCCCGAAGCCCTGACGACACATACGACTCCGGTGACGCAAAGATGGTTGCATGGTCGCGCGGAGTAATTTCCGCCATGTTCCCGGGACGGGTTCCGGCCACGACGGCTCGCCCCGTGCGCGCAGGGTGCGAAGTCCCTCAGGGGGCGGCCGGGTTCCCGAAGTGCTGCTCCACCAGCACGCCACCGTCCGCCGCGTACGCGGTGACCGTCCAGCCCTCCGTGCCCCGGGCCGGGTCGCCGAAGGCGTAATAGGTACCCCAGCCCGGGTCGCCCTGGAGCCGGAGCATGGACGCCGCGAACCGCTCACCCGAGTCGAGCCGGACCTCGATCCGTGAGGGGACCGCTCCGGTGTGGAACGCGCCCCGGTACAGGACGTGTTCGGCGTCGATGTCCTTCCCGGAGCTGAGGCCGTCGTCGCGGATGTTGTCCCCGGTGTAGGAACGGGCGGCGTCGATCGTGGCGGTGAGATCGCCGGGGCCCACGACGTAGTTCTGCCGGCCGTCCGGCAGCAGTGCCATCCCGATGCCGTGGCCGATGGCCACCGGTTCGTACGGCCGGACCGTCCGGACGCCCGAGGGCGCGGCGGTGACCGGCGGGGCGGTCGCCGGCGGGGGCGGGGCCGGGTGCGGTGACCGGCCGGACAGGGGCACGAGCGCGAGCACGACGGCGAGCATGGTGACCGCGCCGCCCGCGCACGCGGTGGTGCGGCGCCGCCGCGTGGCCCTTCCCCGGCGCAGCACCTCGTCCACCGGCGCGGGGCCGACGGGTACGGCGTCCGCCTCGCGGCGCAACGCGTCGCCGAGACGCAGGTCGTCCTCGTTCACGGCTGCCGCTCCCCCGTCATGTGCGCCGGCGTCATGTGCGCCGGGACGATGCCCGGATGCTCGCGCAGTTTCTTCAGGGCGCGTGCCGTATGACTGCGCACCGTACCGATCCCGGTGCCGAGCAGCCGGGCCACCTCGCTCTCGCTGCGGTCCTCCAGATAGCGCAGCACGACCACCGCCCGCTGCTTAGGAGGCAGTTGGCCGAGCGCGTCCATCACGGCCCCCCGCTGTGCCACGGCGTCGGTCCGGTCCGGCGCGGCGGTCTCCGGGAAGCGGGTGGTGAGCCACTCACGGAGCCGGGTGCGCCGCAGCCGGTCCACATTTGCGTTGATCATGATGCGCCACACGTAGGAGTCGGGGTCGTCGGCCCCTTGTACGCGTTCCCACTTCACATACGCCTTGGCCAGGGCGGCCTGCACCAGGTCCTCCGCGTCGTGGTGATGTCCGGTCAGCAGATGGGCGGTACGGAGCATGCGTGGCCAGCGGCTGACCACGAACGCCCGGAACTCCGCCTCCGCGCTCGTCTTCAAGCGAGTCCTCGTGTTCGCCGTCCGGGCGCGGCGCACGCCACGCTGTTGTGCCGCTCCCTCGTCGCCGGCGCAACAGCGTGACATGGCCGCCCTACGGGCGGGACTGTCGTCAGCGGCCGGCCGGGAAGGGCTCGAACGACAGGCCGGCGAGCACCGCGCCGTCCGCCCCGTACGCGGTCACCTTGGTGGTCTCCTTGGGCGCGCCGGCGCCCGCCGCGTCGAGGTAGTACGTGCCCCAGCCCGGCTCACCGGGAAGCATCAGCATGCCCGCGGCCTGCTCGGGGCCGGAGCCGACGCGGACGGTGATGCGCGCGGGCACCGTGTCGGTACGGAACGCGCCGGTGAACAGGGCGTCGTCCCCGTCGGTCTGCAGGCCGCCGCTGAGGCTGTTCGGGCGGATGCTGTCCCCGACGTACGCCTTGGCCCGCTCGACGGAGCGCTCGAAGTCCTCCCAGGCCACGACATAGTTCTGCCGGCCCTGCGGAAGCAGCCCCATCTTCGCGCCCTGGCCTATCTCCACGGGCTGGTACGGCTGCACCACGCGCGGCCCTGTCTCGGCCGCGGCCGCGGCAGGCGTCGCGCTGCCCGTGCCGTCGGCCGCGACCCTGACGTGCGGCTGCGCCGAGCCGCCCCCCAGGGCGAGCGCCGTCCCGGCGCCGCCCGCGAGAGCCATCGCCATGACCCCTGCCATGACGAGCCTCTTCGTTCTCATCGGTCCTCCGCTGGTCGTGTACGTGGTCGGTGTTGCTTTCACGTCTCAGACGGAGGACGACGCGTGCGTCTATGTCAGCGGCGGAGGACTTCTTTCCGCACGGTCCGCGAAGGCCCGCCCGGCGTCGCCACGGAACACGTCCCCACGGCCGCGCCGGACCCCTACCCCTCACGGCGTCCCCTCGGCCACCGGCTTCCCGTGGCCGGTGCCATCGCCGATGACGCAACCGGGCTTGCCCGCCGGACGGGGACAAGGCGTGCCGGCCGCGAGGCTCCGCGGCCGGCGCTCAGAACGTCTCCGACGCGAACCTCCCCGCCGTCTCCTCCAGTACCTCCACCCCGTCCCGCGCCCACAACCCGTCGTTGAACAGCTCCACCTCGATGAAGCCCGTCCAGCCCGTCGCCTCCACCCGCTCGAGCCACTCGCGCATGTCGATCGCGCCGTCGCCGAGCTGGCCGCGGCCGTTGAGGACGCCGGCGGGCAGCGGGGTCGTCCAGTCGGCCAGTTGGAAGGAATGGATGCGGCCTGCGGCTCCCGCGCGGGCCACCGCCGCCGGAGCCCGGTCGTCCCACCAGACGTGGTACGTGTCCACGACGACGCCCACCTGGTCGGCCGGGAAGCGTTCCGCGAGGTCGAGGGCCTGGTCGAGGGTGGAGACCACGCACCGGTCCGAGGCGAACATCGGGTGCAGGGGCTCGATGGCGAGACGGACGCCGCGTTCGGCCGCGTAGGGCGCGAGCAAGGCGAGGGCGTCCGCGATGTGCTCCCTGGCCGCGACGAGGTCGCGACTGCCCGGCGGGAGGCCGCCGGAGACCATCACCAGCGTGTCCGTGCCAAGCGTCGCCGCCTCGTCGATCGCGGCGCGGTTGTCGTCCAGCGCGCGGGTGCGCTCGGCCGGGTCGAGAGCCGTGAGGAAGCCGCCCCGGCACAGGGACGTGACCGTCAGACCAGCGTCCCGTACGAGCTTCGCCGCGGCGTCCAGACCGTATTCCGCGACCGGTTCGCGCCACAGGCCCACCGCCGGGATGCCCAGGCCGGCGCAGGCGTCGGCGAGTGCCGGCAAGGACAGCTGCCTGACCGTCATCTGGTTGATGCTGAAGCGCGAGAGAGGGTTCACTGCGGGACTCCGTAGACGTTCAGCAGGGACTTCATCCGGGCCTCGGCCGACGCCGGGTCCGGGAACAGACCGAGCCCGTCGGCCAGTTCGTACGCGCGGGCCAGATGCGGCAGGGAGCGCGCGGACTGGAGGCCGCCGATCATCGTGAAGTGGGACTGGTGGCCCGCCAGCCAGGCCAGGAACACGACACCCGTCTTGTAGAAGCGCGTCGGCGCCTGGAAAAGGTGGCGGGAGAGCTCGACCGTCGGGTCGAGCAGCTTGCGGAAGCCGGCCGTGTCGCCCGTGTCCAGAACCCGTACGGCCTCCGCCGCCAGCGGGCCCAGCGGGTCGAAGATACCCAGCAGGGCGTGGCTGAAGCCGCGATCGTCACCCGCGATCAGCTCCGGGTAGTTGAAATCGTCGCCCGTGTAGCAGCGCACGCCCTGCGGCAGGCGGCGGCGCAGCTCGACCTCTCTGCGCGCGTCCAGCAGTGAGACCTTGATGCCGTCGACCTTGTCGGGGTGGGCGGCGATCACGTCGAGGAAGACCGACGTGGCCACGTCCAGGTCGGTCGAGCCCCAGTAGCCCTCCAGCGCGGGGTCGAACATCGGGCCGAGCCAGTGCAGGATCACCGGCTCGGACGCCTGGCGCAGCAGGTGGCCGTAGACGTCCAGGTAGTCCTCGGCGGACGTCGCCGCCGCGGCCAGCGCCCGGGAGGCCATCAGGATCGCCTGCGCGCCGGTGGACTCGACGAGGGCGAGTTGTTCCTCATAGGCGGACCGTACCGACGCGAGTGTCGCCGAGCCGGACAGCTGGTCGGTGCCCACGCCGCAGGCGATCGTGCCGCCGACGGCCTTCGCCTCGGCCGCCGAGCGCCGGATCAGCTCGGCCGCACCCGCCCAGTCGAGGCCCATCCCGCGCTGCGCGGTGTCCATGGCCTCTGCGACGCCGAGCCCGTGCGACCACAGGTGGCGGCGGAAGGCGAGCGTGGCATCCCAGTCGACGGCGGCGGGAGAGTCGGGGCTGACGTCGGCAAACGGGTCGGCCACGACATGGGCGGCGGAGAAGACCGTACGGGAGGTGAGTACCCCCGAGGTCGTGAAGCCCAGGGGCTCGGTGCGCGGCTCGTACGCGGTCAGGGAGCCGTCGGGCCGCGGGAGTCGGATCGTCACAGCGACAGCTCCGGCACCTCGAGCCGCCGGCCCTCCGCCGACGACCGCAGGCCGAGCTCGGCGAGCTGCACGCCGCGCGCGCCGGCCATCAGGTCCCAGTGGTAGGGCTCGTCGAGGACCACGTGGCGAAGGAAGAGCTCCCACTGCGCCTTGAAGCCGTTGTCGAACTCGGTGTTGTCCGGGATCTCCTGCCACTGGTCGCGGAACGACTCGGTGACCGGCAGGTCCGGGTTCCACACCGGCTTCGGCGTGGCGGAGCGGTGCTGGGCCCGGCAGTTGCGCAGGCCCGCGACCGCGGAGCCGTGGGTGCCGTCGACCTGGAACTCGACGAGCTCGTCGCGGTTGACCCGTACCGTCCAGGAGGAGTTGATCTGGGCGATCGCGCCGCCCTCGAGCTGGAAGGTGCCGTACGCGGCGTCGTCGGCGGTCGCCGCGTAGGGCTTGCCCTGCTCGTCCCAGCGCTGCGGAACGTGGGTGGCGACCTGCGCGCTGACGGAGGTGACGCGGCCGAACAGCTCGTGCAGCACGTACTCCCAGTGCGGGAACATGTCCACGACGATGCCGCCGCCGTCCTCGCTCCGGTAGTTCCAGCTCGGGCGCTGCGCCTCCTGCCAGTCGCCCTCGAAGACCCAGTAGCCGAACTCGCCCCGCACGGACAGGATCTGCCCGAAGAATCCGCCGTCGATGAGGCGCTTCAGCTTCAGCAGGCCCGGCAGGAAGATCTTGTCCTGGACGACGCCGTGCTTGATGCCCTTGTCCTGGGCGAGGCGCGCGAGTTCCAGCGCGCCGGCCAGGTCGGTGGCGGTCGGCTTCTCTGTGTAGAGGTGCTTTCCGGCCGCGATCGCCTTCTTCAGCGCACCGACGCGTGCGGAGGTGACCTGGGCGTCGAAGTAGATGTCGATGCTGTCGTCGGCGAGAACGGCGTCGAGGTCGGTCGAGACCTCGGTGATCCCGTGCCGCTCCGCGATCTCGCGCAGTGCGTGCTCGCGCCGGCCGACGAGTACGGGCTCCGGCCAGAGCACCTCGCCGTCGCCGAGGTCGAGACCGCCCTGTTCGCGGATCGCCAGGATGGAGCGCACCAGGTGCTGGCGGTACCCCATCCGCCCTGTGACGCCGTTCATGGCGATCCGCACTGTCCTGCGTGTCACGAAGTGCCTCCATCTTTCATCTCGGTTCTTCCGAGTTCCCTCGATATGAGCGTAGCAAGCGCTTTCTACGCGATATGAAGCTAGCCTGCCGACAGCGGCCCGGACAAGGGGGCCGCTCCATCTCCCGCGGAGGAAAGCGATGACAGTCACCCTGGCGGATGTGGCGGCCCGCGCCCGGGTGTCCCCGGCGACCGTCTCCCGCGTACTGAACGGCAACTACCCGGTCGCCGCGTCGACGCGGGAGCGGGTGCTGAGAGCGGTGGACGAGCTCGACTACGTCCTCAACGGCCCGGCGAGCTCACTCGCCGCCGCCACGTCCGACCTCGTCGGCATCCTCGTCAACGACATCGCCGACCCGTTCTTCGGGATCATGGCCGGAGCGGCGCAGACGGAGATCGGCGGGCAGGAGGGAACGGGCCGTGCGGGCGGCGAGAAGCTCGCCGTCGTCTGCAACACCGGCGGTTCGCCCGAACGTGAACTCACCTATCTCACCCTGCTCCAGCGCCAGCGCGCCGCGGCCGTGATCCTCACCGGTGGTGCCCTGGAGGACCCCGACCACATCGCCGCCATGACCGCGAAGCTCAGCCGGCTCGCGGACGCCGGGACCACGGTCGTGCTGTGCGGCCGTCCGCCGTTGCCCGGGAGCGACGCCGTCGTCGCCTCGCTCGCCTTCGACAACCGCGGCGGCGGACGGCGGCTCACCGAGCACCTGCTCACGCTCGGCCACCGCCGCATCGGATACGTCGCCGGACCCGTGGAGCGCACCACGACCCGCCACCGGCTGGAGGGCCACCGCGCGGCGATGGCCGCCGCCGGGCTGGGCGGAGACACGGCCGAGCAGGAACGGCTCACGGTGCACGGCCCGTACGACCGCAGGTCGGGGTACGACGCCACCCTGGAACTGCTGCGCAGGGACCCGGAGTTGACGGCGATCGTCGCCGCGAACGACACCGTCGCGCTGGGCGCGTGCGCGGCGCTGCGGGACCAGGGCCTGCGGATCCCCCACGACATCTCGGTCGCGGGCTTCGACGACCTGCCCTTCTCCGTGGACGCGGTGCCGGCGCTCACGACCGTCCGGCTCCCGCTCTTCGAGGCGGGGGCCCGCGCCGGCCGGCTGGCGATGGGCAACGAGGCGCCGCCGCCCGGTGGCATCGCCTCGATCGCGGCGGAGCTGATGGCCCGGGACTCGACGGCGCCGCCGAGGGCGTGACGACGCGGCGCGACGACGCGGTCCCGGCCCCCAAGGGCCGGGGCCACCCGCCGCGTCGGGGCGCGCCCGCCCGACCCGGTGCGGGGCCGTCCGCGGTCCCGCCGGGCCGGCGTCCGCCCCGCTTCCACGTCACCTGAACGGCCCACAACCGCTCGCCGCCCCGCAGGCACCGCCCACACGCTGAGGTTCCTGCCCCGAGGACGGAGAACGAGCATGTCCAGTAGCACGCGAAGCACCCGGACCACCTCACGCGGTGGCGGCGGGTCCGCCTGGGTCACGGGCGGCACGATGTTCGCCGGTGTCCTGATGCTGATGGAAGGCTTCCTCAACATCCTGTCCGGGATCGCCGCGATCGCGGAGGACGACGTGTACACGCGCGTCGGCGACTACGTCTTCAAGTTCGACCTCACCACGTGGGGCTGGATCCATCTGATCGTCGGCATCCTGGTGGCGGTCACCGGCGGGGGCATCCTTCAGGGCGCCGCCTGGGCACGGGGCCTCGGTGTGGGACTGGCCGTGCTGGTCGTCGTCCTTCAGTTCATGTGGCTGCCGTACCAGCCGATCTGGGCGGTGGTGTCCATCGCGATCGCCGTGTTCGTCATCTGGGCGCTGACCTCCGATCATGGACGCGGGCCGGATCGCGACCGCACGTCCGCGCACTGAACCACCGCAGCCCCGCTGACGCCGGGAGCTGCTGGAACGCAGCCCGGGCCGGTGCCCTCCCGTCCACCGCCGCAGCGGAGGAAGAATGACGCGCGACGCATCGCCGGGACGCCCCGGCCCCGGGGCTCCCGGGGCCGGGGCGTCCCGGTCGCAGGCCCGCGAGCCCGCGTCCTCCTTCCCCTCGTCCTGCCGGCACTGCTCATCGGGGTCGCGTCCAGCCTCGTGCTGATCGGGGTGAGCGAGCTCGCCGAAGCGCTCCAGAACTGGCTGTGGGACACCCTGCCGGGATGGTGGGGCTTCTCCGGCACGTCCGCGGGCTGGACCGTCGCCATGCTCACCACCGGCGCTCGGGATGCTCGCCCACGCCCTCGTCGACGCGGTACCGATGGCCCTGGCGACCGGGGCCGCGGTCCTCGGTGTGCTCGTCGCCGTCACCAGGCAGGGCTGGCTGAGCCTGTTCATGGCCGCCGTCCTCGTCGCCGACCCCCGTCTTCTGCCCGTGCTGTGTGTCGCGATCCTCCCCGCGTGGCTGATCGTCACCGGGCGCCCCGAGATGCAGATCCGGGGCACGGCGGAGCCGGCAGGGGCCTTGCCCGGGCAGGCCGGGCGGGCATAGCGTTGACTGAGTCAACGCTGACCCCGGAGCCGATCATGCCGATACAAGAGATCCGCGCGTTCAACCGCTTCTACACCAACCTCATCGGCGCGCTCGACTACGGCAAGCATCTGTACACGCCGTACACGCTCACCGAGTCCCGTGTCCTGTACGAGCTGGCGCACAGCCCCCGGACCGACGCCGCCGACCTGCGGGGCGAGCTGTCGATCGACGCCGGGTACCTGAGCCGGCTGCTCGCGAAATTCGAGCGTGACGGGCTCGTCGCCCGCGCCCCCTCCGAGCGGGACCCACGACGCCAGCGGATCACGCTCACCGACCGCGGCAGGAAGGCCGCCGCGCTGCTCGACGAACGGTCCCGGCAAGCCGTCGGCGCGCTCGTCGCCGACGTGCCGGAGCGGGACCGGGACCGGCTCGCGGAGGCGCTGGGCACCGTACGGGAGCTGCTGTCCCAGGCGAGGTCCGGCTCCGCCGCGGAGCCGGTCCTGCGGGATCCCGGCCCCGGTGACCTGGGGTGGATCGTCCAGCGGCACGGCGCGCTCTACGCCGCCGAGTACGGGTGGGACGCCGGCTTCGAGGGCCTGGTGGCCCGCATCGTCGCCGATTTCGCCCAGGAGCACGACCCCCGCCTGGAGCGTGTGTGGATCGCCGAGACGGACGGACGCCCGGTCGGCTCGGTGATGTGCGTACGGGACGTCGCGCCTGACACGGCCCGGCTGCGGCTGCTGCTCGTCGAGCCCGAGGCGCGCGGGCACGGCCTCGGCGACCGGCTGGTGCGCGCCGCCGTGGATTTCGCGCGCGATGCCGGGTACCGGGACATGGTGTTGTGGACCAACGACGTACTGACCGCGGCCCGCCGGATCTACCAGCGCGCCGGGTTCACGCTCGTCGCCGAGAAGCCGCACCGCTCGTACGGAGCGGATCTGGTCGGCCAGGACTGGCGGCTGACACTTCAGGGAGGAACGGTTCGATGAAGTTCGCCTTCTCGACCCTCGGCGTGCCGGGCAGGCCGCTGACGGAGGTGGCCCGGCTCGCCGCCGACAGCGGATACCAGGGCGTGGAACTGCGCGCCCATCCGGAGGAGCCGGTGCACCCCGGCATCGGCACGACGGAACGGGCGGAGGCGGTCAGGGAGTTCGAGCGCGCGGGCGTCGAGATCCTCACCGTCGCCGGGTACGCGCGGATCGCCGCGCCGGGTGACGACAAGCCCGTGATCAAGGAGATGGAGGATCTCAGCCGGCTGGCCAAGGACCTCGGGGCGCCGTTCGTCCGGGTGTTCCCCGGCGGCGGCGACCAGGACCCGGCGCAGTCCGACGCGATCGCCGCCCGCCGGCTCGGCGCCGCCGTGGAGACCGCCGCCGACCTCGGTGTGCGGATCCTGCTGGAGACACACGACTCGCACCGCAGGGGCGCCGACGTCACGCGGGTGCTGGGCCTGGTCGGCCACAAGCACGCCGGGGCCCTGTGGGACGTGATGCACACCTGGCTGGGCGGCGAGGCGCCGGAGGCGACCCACGCGGCGCTGAGCCCCTTCCTCGGATACGTACAGGTCAAGGACGTGGCCTCACGCGAGGACCTGACGCCGCTGCCGCTGGGGCAGGGAGTGCTGCCGCTCGCCGAGTGCCTCGCGCTCGCCGACCCGGACGGGTGGGTCTGCTGGGAGTACGAGAAGCGGTGGTACCCGACCGCCGCGGAGCTGCCGGGCCTGCTCACCGCGGGCAGGGAGCATCTGCTCTCGCTGCTCTGAGCGGCCTGCTCCGAGCAGCCCGTCCCTGCGAGCGGCCCGTTCCTGGACAGCCTGCTTCCGAGCGGCCGGGACGGTTCGGCGGACGCCGAACCGTCCCGGCCCTAGCGTGCACGGGACCGACTCACAAAGGAGCGACTCCCATGTACGAGCGCGAGATCGCGGCCCGTTTCCGCGAGGTCAACGGCGACCATCCGATGTCACCCGCGGACGACGCCTACGTGAGCGCGCAGTTCGCCGTACTGGACGACCTGTGCCTGACCTCCGGCCGCGACCCCGGCGCCGTACGGCTGATGATGCTGGCCAGGCTGCTGCCGCTGCCCGGCTATCTGCGCTCCGACGGCGCCCAGATGGTCCCGAAGGACCTCTTCGCACCGGCGGAGGCGGCCGGCGGTCCGGAGAAGCTCGAGGCCTGGTTCGTCGCGCACTGGGCCGACCCGGCGGCCGGGCGCCAGGAATGGGAGGCGTATCTGAGCGGCCGGTACGTGTGCCTGCACTCCGTCACCCCGGCGTCGATACAGCACAAGGAGCGGCTGACCGCCGAGATCACCGCGGCACCGTACGACCCGGACGCCGGCACGCCTCCGTGGTCGGCGAGGCTGCACGCCGCGATCGACGAACTGGACGCCCTGGAGCCGGCGTTCACCCCGTACGACCGGCTCCGCTTCGGCGGTCCGACCTCCCGCGACCTCTGCATCGACGCGATGCGCGCCCGCTTCCCGCGTGACCCGGCCACTACCAGGGAACGGTGAGCCGGGGGCTTTGCGGGTCGGTGGTGAGCGTCTTGTGGATGTCGACGACCTCCGTCTACCAGGTGCCGAACTCCTGCGGGTGATGCGCCTGATCAGCTGCTGTGGGTGATCCACCGTCGGCCGGTCGGAAGGATCACCCTGGAACGTCAGGTACGCGCGGCTGTCAGCGGTTCCTGGGCCTTCGGCGCCGGCCGCGCCCCTCGGCGGCCCGGCAGGGACGTCAGCGCGACGCCGCCGACCAGCAGGGCCGCCGCACACCAGCGCAGGGGGCCGACCGGCTCACCGAGGAAGAGGTACGCGGAGGACATCCCGAAGACGGGGACGAGGAGGGAGAACGGGGCCACCGAGGACGCCGGGTGGCGGCGGAGCAGCAGGCCCCAGGCACCGAAGCCGAAGATCGTGGTGACCCAGGCGACGTAGAGGACGACTCCGGCGCCCGTCCAGTCCAGTGAGCGCAGCGCGGCCAGGTCACGGTCGGCGCCCTCCAGGAGGAGGGAGAGGCCGAGCAGGGGCAGGACGGGAACGGTGCTGACCCACACCATGAAGTTCAGCGCGTCGGGCGGCGCGGCCTTACGGGTCAGGACGTTGGAGACGCCCCAGCACGCGGCCGCGCCGACGACCAGGAGGAACCCGGACAGCGGGCCGGAGGCGCCCTCGTCGACGGCGGCGACCGCGATACCCGCCAGTGCCACGGCCATTCCGGCGACCCGTACCCGTCCCGGCCGTTCGCCGAGCGCGGCGAAGGCGAACACGGCCGTGAACACCGCTTGGACCTGGAGGACCAGGGACGAGAGTCCTGCGGGCGCCCCCAGGTCCATGCCCGTGAACAGCAGGCCGAACTTGGCGACGCCCAGGACCAGGCCTACCGCGACGATCCACTTCCAGGCGACCTTCGGCCGGCCGACGAAGAAGACGGCGGGCAGCGCCGCGGCGAGGAACCGCAGGGCGGAGAAGAGCAGCGGCGGGAAGTGGTCCAGGCCGATCTCGATGACGACGAAATTGACTCCCCAGACGGCGGCGACCAGTGCGGCGAGGGCGATGTGGGCGGGGCGCATGGCATGGAGCATCCCGCCACGGGACCATGTAGCACCAGCGCGGATTTCTTCATGGTTGGATGAAGCGCTGCTGATGATTGCCGTCGATGAAGTCGATGAAGCGTGAGTGGGGAGAGACCATGCTCGATCTCGGCCGGCTGCGCGCACTGCACGCCGTCTCCGTCCACGGCACGGTGGGCGCCGCGGCGGCCGCGCTCGGCTACACGCCGTCCGCGGTCTCCCAGCAGATCGCCAAACTGGAGCGTGAGACGCGCACGACGCTCCTCGAGCGCGAGGGCCGGGGCGTCCGGCTGACCGACGAGGCCAGGCAACTCGCCGCGACGGCCCAGCAGTTGCTGTCCCTGGTCGAGGAGGCGGAGGTGCGTCTCGAGGAGCGGCGCGGCGAGCCGGCCGGACGGCTCACGATCGCCTGCTTCGCCAGCGCCTCCCGCGGACTGATGCCGTACGTCCTCGCCGACCTCGCCCGTCGCCATCCCGGCCTGGACGCCCGGCTCCACGAGGTGGACCCGCACCTGTCGGTCGATCTCGTCGCCCGCGGCGCGATCGACCTGGCCGTGGCGCACGACTGGGACATCGCCCCGCTGCCGACCCCGCCGGGCGTCGAGCAGGCCGTCATCGGCGACGACATGTGCGACGTGCTGGTCCCCGCCGGCCACGCCCTGGCCACTGCCGACTCCGTGCGGCGCGAGGACCTCAAGGACGAGCGCTGGATCACCCAGCCGCCCGGCACCGTCTGCCACGACTGGCTGCTGCGGACCCTGCGGGCGGCCGGCTGCGAGCCGCTGATCGCCCATCAGGCGGAGGAGAACCACACCCAGGTCGCCCTGGTGGCGGCGGGGCTCGGCATCGCGCTGGTGCCCCGGCTGGGCCGTGGCGCCCTGCCGCCCCAGGTGGTGGCCGTGCAACTGGCGCCGGTGCCGACGCGGCGGCTGCACGCCCTGTGGCGCACGGGGGCGGCGCGACGGCCCGCGATCACCGAGACGGTGCGGACGCTGCAGAAGCTGTGGCCGGAGGTCTCCGCGCGCTGACCGCCCCTGGCTCGGGCAGGCCGATCCGGCGCGCGGACGGCGAGGCGGCCGGGCCCGCTCAAGGCAGACCGTTCCGCGGCGGGCCCTCTCCAGGCAGCCGTTCCGGCGCGGACCGTGGGCCGCCGGTCCGGTGACGGTTGTGCGCGGGGCCTTGACCTGGCAGTTAGTTTCCGGATATCCGTGTCACCTTGGCAGTTTCCTTCAACTCCCCTTGTGCCACACCCATGTCGAGCATGTAGAGCAAGGCCGGAAGGAGCACCAGTGCACGACCGGAACCTCTCCAGACGCACTCTTCTCACCGCGACCGCCGTCGCCGCGGGCGCCGTCGCCACCACCGCGCTACCCGCCGTCGCGGCGCCCGCAGCCGTCACCCGCGGCACCAAGGACCGGCTCACGCGGCTCATCTCGAGGATGAGCATCGAGGAGAAGGTCGGCCAGCTCTTCGTGATGCGGGTCTACGGGCACTCCGCCACCGACCCCGACCAGGCCGACATCGACCTCAATCTCGAAGAGATGGGCGTGCGCAACGCCGCCGAGCTCATCGCCGAGTACCACGTCGGCGGCATCATCTACTTCGCGTGGGCGCACAACACCCGTGACCCGCAACAGATCGCCGGTCTGTCCAACGGCATCCAGCGGGCCGCGCTCGATCAGCGGAACCCCGTACCGCTGCTCATCTCCACCGACCAGGAGCACGGCATCGTCGCCCGCGTCGGCAGGCCGGCGACGCTGATGCCGGGGGCGATGGCCCTCGGCGCCGGCGGATCCGCGTCCGCCGCCCGCAAGGCGGCGCAGATCGCGGGCAGCGAGCTCGCCGCGATGGGCATCGTCCAGAACTACGCCCCCGTCGCCGATGTGAACGTGGACCCGGCCAACCCGGTGATCGGCGTGCGGTCCTTCGGCGCGGATCCGGCCGCGGTCGCCCGGATGGTCGCCGCCCAGGTCAAGGGCTACCAGAGCGCGGGCATCGCGGCGACGTCCAAGCACTTCCCCGGACACGGCGACACCACCGTCGACAGCCACACCGGCATCCCGGTGATCACCCACACCCGCCAGGAGTGGGAGGAGATCGACGCACCGCCGTTCAGGGCCGCCATCGCCGCCGGCATCGACTCGATCATGACGGCGCACATCCAGTTCCCGGCGCTGGACCCCAGCAACGACCCGGCGACGCTGTCCCGGCCGATCCTCACCGGCATCCTCCGCGAGGAGCTGGGTTACGACGGCGTGGTGGTCACGGACGCTCTCAACATGGAAGGCGTGCGGGAGAAGTACGGCGACCACCGGGTGCCGGTTCTCGCACTGCTCGCTGGGGTGGACCAGCTGCTCAACCCGCCGGATCTGGCCGTCGCCTGGAACGGTGTGCTGGACGCGGTCAGGAGCGGCGAGGTCACGGAGGCCCGGCTCGACGAATCGATCCTGCGGATCTTCCTGCTCAAGGAGAAGCTCGGCCTGTTCCGCGACCCGTTCGTCACGCAGCGGGAGGTCGGGCGCACGGTGGGCGCCCCGGCGCATCTCGCCGCCGCCGACCGGATCGCCGAGCGGACCACGACGCTGCTCACCAACCCGGACGGACTGCTGCCGCTCAGCCGCCGCAGCCATCGCGAGGTCCTGGTCGTCGGCGCCGATCCGGCATCGCCCAGCGGCACGACGGGGCCGCCGACGACCGTACTCGCCGCCGCCTTCGGCGAGCTGGGCTTCACGGCCACCGCCTTGTCGACCGGAACCGCCCCCAGCAGCGCGAAGATCACGGAGGCGGTCGCCGCGGCCCAGGGCAAGGACGTGGTCGTCGTCGGGACGTACAACGTCTCCGCGACCAGCTCCCAGCGCACGCTCGTGGCCCGGCTGGTCGCGACCGGCGTGCCGGTGGTCGCGCTCGCCATCCGCAACCCGTACGACATCGCCAGGCTCGAGGGGGTCGCCGCCGCCCTGGCGGCCTACTCGTGGACCGATGTCGAACTGCGGGCCGCGGTACGGGTGATCGCGGGCCGGGCGGACCCGCAGGGCCGTCTCCCCGTGCCGGTGCAGCGGGCCGACGACCCGTCACAGGTCCTGTTCCCGATCGGCCACGGGCTGACGTACCGGTAGCCGCCGACCGAAAGTGAAGGGGCCGTGCCCGCAGCCGGAGAAGGCTGCGGACACGGCCCTTTTCGCCGCTGCCCGGTTACGGGCGCAGCATCGGCTCGCGCTCGAGGTCGCGCTTGTCGAGCTTCGCGTCGGCCTTCGCCAGCGGCCTGGCCTTCGCCGGGTCCTCCTGGACCGCGGCCGGGGCGACGCCCGCCCAGCGCAGGATCGCGGCGGTGGCCTCCGCCCGCTCGTCCGCCACCAGACCGGCGACGTTCGCGCCGTGGTTGGCGCCCGGCGCGGTGTAGACGTGGCTGTCGCGGGTGCCCTTGCCGACCCGGAACGGCTCGGCGCCCCACGGGTCGTTCTCGCCGTAGACGAACATCATCCGGTCGGCGTTGTGCCGCACCCAGGTGTCGACGTCCTTCATCACCCACGGCTTGAAGCGCATGGAGATGTCACGCGGCACGAAGTTCCGCGGCGGCTGGTAGCCGTAGCGGCTCAGACCGTCCAGGTGCGGCTGCCTGATGTCGGGCGAACCGAGCTCGGTGCCCGCCTGGTAGTAGTACGGCGTGTAGGTGGCGAGCCCCTGGTCGGCGTAGAAGGAGAAGCCGGAGATGGCGTCGACGGTGTCGAAGATCTCCTGGTCGGACGCGGTCGCCGCGTCCGGGATCGCCTCGCAGTCGGACACGTGGCTGTACTGCCAGAACGCCCACACGAAGTCGAGGACGACGGCCTCGTACGCCTTGTCCAGGCTGCCGACGGTGTCGAACGTGTAGCCGCCGTCCGCCGCCTGCTTCTCGTAGATCGCCTCGAGCGGCTCCCGGCGCACCAGGGCCTCGCGCTGGACCGCGTTCAGCTTGTCGCGGCACTCCTGCGTACCGACGTTCTCGAGGAACCGGTCGTACGCCCGGTCCTCGTTGTTCACGACGTCGTTGGGCGCGACGTACGCGACGACGCCGTCCATGTCGTCCGGGTAGTGGCGCTCGTAGTAGGTGGCGGTCATGCCGCCCTTGGAGCCGCCCGTGGAGAGCCAGTTCCTGTCGTAGATCTTCTTCAGCGCCTTGAACACCCGGTGCTGGTCGCTCGCCGCCTGCCAGATGTCCAGCTTGGACCAGTCGGCGGGCGCGGGACGCGACGGCGTGAAGAAGCGGTACTCCAGGGAGACCTGGTTACCGTCGATGATGGCCGTCGGCTCGCTGCGGCGCGGCGTGGTGGAGACGTTGTAGCCGGAGGTGAAGAAGACGGTGGGGCGATCGGTGTCCTTGTGCAGCAAGGTGATCCGCTGCTTGAACGTGCCGCGCCACGGGTGCCGGTGGTCCACCGGCTGTGTGTAGTTGAGGACGAAGAAACGGTAACCCGGGTACGGCTTCTCCTCGATGAGACTCATTCCCGGGACCGACAGAATCCGGTCCTTGATGTCCGTGCCGGTCGCCGGCTCTGCGGCGGTGGCCGCACCCGCCGTCACGCCGGCCGCGCTCACGGTGCCTATGAGCACCACGAGCGACAGCAGCCATCTGAGCGCCTTGCGCATTCACCCTCCCCTGGAGATCTCCCCTTGAGATCAAGTGGTCGCGGTGAACCTAGCGGTGTCAACACAGGCCCCGCCAGACCAGGTTGAGCCCTACTGGCGCATCAGCACAGAATCCACCCGGTGGAACGCGAGGTCCCGGAGACCGAACCGGTGGCGCGTACACAGCGGTTGAGGGCGTGCACGGTGACGGGCCCGGCCTGCCGGGTGAACCTCCCGCTGTCCGTGTCCGCACGTCCGCCCCGGGGCTGGAGGGAGACCGACATGGACCGGCGGACGCCGGGACGCTTGGCGAGGGTGACGGCGCAGGCGTAGTCACCGCGTTCGTAGACGCGCAGTTCGCCGGTCGAGAAGGTGACGGTCTTGGCCAGCCGGCCCGGGCAGGGCGCCGCCGCGTCGGCCTGCTGGACGCCCGGGGCGGCGACGGTGAACGCCGCGACCGCCGTGACCACGGCCAGCACCCGCCCTATGACGCGGCCCGGCCGTCCCCTGCCCTTGATCCCCGTCCCATCGAACACGTTTGCTCCCCACTGCCACCGCTCCGTACTTGCGTACGACGCGCGGGGCCTGGGATCGGTTGCGCCCGTTACCGGCCGCTACGGGCTGCTACCGCCCGGCGCCCGGCGGTGGCCGCCAGTGCGGCGGGCGGCGCCCGGCGGTGGCCGCCGGCGCGGCGGGCGGCGGCGGCGCGGCGGGCGGCGGCGGCGCTGGCGCTCCTGCCGCCCTGCCGCTCCTGCGGTGCCGGGGAGCCGCGCGGACCGGGACCGGGCGGTGAGAAGGGCGGCGCGGACAGCCGGGGGCAGAGAGCCGGGCGGCGGGCCGGTGAGGGGAGCCGCGCGGACGGGCCCGGGACGAAGAGCCGCGCAGACGGCCCGGTGACGGGAAGCCGCGCAGACCCGCCGGTATCGGAGAGCGGCGCAGTCGGGCCGGATCCGGTGGCGTCACACCGTCGCGGGCTCGTCCTCCCCTATGTCCTCCGTGCCCTCGCCGACGAACGTGCGCCACAGGGCGGCGTAGCGGCCGTCCAGGGCGAGCAGTTCGTCGTGGGTGCCGTCCTCGGCGACGCGGCCGTGGTCCATCACGACCACGCGGTCCGCGCGGGCGGCGGTGGTGAGCCGGTGGGCGACCACGAGGGTCGTACGCCGGCCGGTCAGCCGGTCCGTCGCCTGGTTGACCTGCGCCTCCGTCGCGAGGTCCAGCGCGGCCGTCGCCTCGTCGAGCAACAGCACGTCCGGGTCGACGAGTTCGGCGCGGGCCAGGGCGATCAGCTGGCGCTGCCCCGCGGAGAGGTTGCGGCCCCGCTCCGAGACCTCGTGGAGGTAGCCGCCGTCGAGCGTGGCGATCATGTCGTGCGCGCCGACCGCCCGCGCGGCCGCCTCCACCTCGGCGTCGCTCGCGCCGGGACGGCCGTAGGCGATGGCGTCACGGACGGTGCCGGAGAAGAGGTACGCCTCCTGCGGGACGACGCCGAGGCGGTGCCGGTACGCGGTCAGGTCCAGCTCGCGCACATCCTTGCCGTCGACGGTGACCCGGCCGCTCGTCGGGTCGTAGAACCGGGCCACGAGCTTGACCAGCGTCGACTTGCCGGCGCCCGTCTCGCCGACGAAGGCGACGGTCTGCCCGGCCGGGATGCGCAGATCGACGCCGGTGAGCGCCTCCTCCTCGTCCCCGTAGGCGAACGACACGTCCTCGAAGCCGATGTCGCCGCGCAGTGCCCGCACCGGGTGCGGCTCGGCCGGCGTGAGCGTCGAGGCCGGCTCGCGCAGCAGTTCCTGCACGCGGCGCAGTGACACGGCCGCCTGCTGGTAGCCGTCGAAGACCTGCGAGAGCTGCTGCACGGGCGCGAAGAACAGATCGATGTACAGCAGGTAGGCGACCAGCGCGCCCGTCGTCAGGGTGCCCGCCTCGATCCGGCCCGCGCCCACGATCAGGACGGCGGCGGTGGCCACCGACGACAGCAGCTGCACGAACGGGAAGTAGATCGAGATCAGCCACTGGCCGCGCACCCGGGCCTGGCGGTAGCTGTCGCTGCGGGCCGCGAAGCTCTCCCGGCCGGTGCGCTCCCGGCGGAACGCCTGCACGATCCGCAGACCCGAGACGGACTCCTGGAGGTCGGCGTTGACGACGCTGATGCGTTCACGGGCGAGCTCGTACGCCTTGACGCTCTGCTTGCGGAAGAAGTACGTGCCGACGATCAGGACGGGCAGCGTCGCGAAGACGACGAGGGCGAGTTCCACGTCGATGACGACGAGGGCGACCATGATCCCGAAGAACGTGACGACCGAGACGAACGCCGTGACCAGACCCGTCTGGAGGAACGTGGACAGCGCGTCCACGTCCGTCGTCATCCGCGTCATGATGCGGCCGGTCAGCTCACGCTCGTAGTAGTCGAGACCGAGCCGCTGGAGCTGCGCGAAGATCTTCAGCCGGAGCGAGTACAGCACCCGTTCACCGGTGCGGCCCGTCATCCGCGTCTCGCCGATCTGCGCCGCCCACTGCACCAGCACGGTCGCCAGGGCGAGCAGCGAGGCCGCCCACACGGCGCCGAGGGCCACCTGCTCCACACCCTCGTCGATGCCGTGCCGGATCAGGATCGGCAGCAGCAGGCCCATGCCGGCGTCGACGGCGACCAGACCGAGGCTGACCAGCAGCGGCAGTCCGAACCCGCTCAGTACGGCACGCAGCCTGCCGCCCTCGCCGGCGGTCGCACCGGCGGGCTCCGGGCGGGTGGCCCGCGCCTCGTCGATGTCGGGGGTGTCGGTGGCCGGGGGCAGCGCCTCGACCTGGGCCAGCAGCTCCGGCGTCGCGCCCGGCTCCTCCTTCGCCTCCTCCGCGTTCTCGTCCCGCGCCCACAGCCGCGGCGTGATGCCGCGCTCCACGTCGAACTCGGCGTCGAGTTCGTCCCGTACGGTGCGGTCCTCGTCCGGTTCGGGGGCGGCCGCCTGCCGGACGATGTGGCCGGGTGAGACGCCGCCCAGCTCGTCCGGGTCGGTCAGCAGCCGCCGGTACAGCGCGCAGCGCTGCTCCAGCTCCCGGTGCGTGCCGATGTCGGCGAGCCGGCCGCCGTCGAGCACGGCGATGCGGTCGGCGAGGTTCAGGGTCGAACGGCGGTGGGCGATCAGCAGCGTCGTACGCCCGGCCATGACGTGCTTGAGCGCTTCGTGGATCTCGTGCTCGACACGGGCGTCGACGGCCGAGGTGGCGTCGTCGAGGAGCAGCAGCCGGGGGTCGGTGAGGATGGCGCGGGCGAGCGCGATGCGCTGGCGCTGGCCGCCGGAGAGCGTGAGGCCGTGCTCGCCGACCTTGGTGTCGTAGCCCTCGGGGAGCTCGGCGATGAAACGGTCCGCCTGGGCGGCACGGGCCGCCTTCTCGATCTCCTCCTGGGTGGCTTCCGGGTACCCGTACGCGATGTTGGCGCGGACGGTGTCCGAGAAGAGGAAGCTGTCCTCCGGTACGAGGCCGATGGCCGCCCGCAGCGAGTCGAACGTCAGCTCCCGCACATCGTGGCCGCCGACCAGTACGGCGCCGCGGGTGGCGTCGTAGAAGCGGGGAAGCAGCAGCGAGACGGTGGACTTGCCGCTGCCGGACGCGCCGACGACCGCCACGGTCTCGCCGGCGGCGATCTCCAGCGAGAACCCGTCGAGGACCGGCTTGCCCTCCGCGTACTCGAAGCTCACGTCGTCGAACTCGACGGTGGCCGGGGCGTCGGCCGGCAGCTCCTTCGTGCCGTCCTTGATCCCGGGCTGCGTGTCGATCAGGTCGAAGACCCGCTCCACACCGGCCCTGGCCTGCTGGGCGACGGTCAGCACCATGGCCAGCATCCGCACCGGCCCCACGAGCTGCGCGAGATAGGCGGAGAAGGCGACGAACGTACCGAGCGTGATGTCGCCCTTCGTGGCCAGCCAGCCGCCCAGCGCCAGCATCGCGACCTGGCCGAGGGCCGGGACGGACTGCAGCGCGGGCGTGTACTTCGAGTTCAGCCGGATGGTGCGCATCCGCCCCGCGAAGAGCTTCCTGCTCACCTCGCGCAGCTTCTGCGTCTCCTGCTCCTCCTGCCCGAAGCCCTTCACGACGCGCACACCGCTGACCGCCCCGTCGACCACCCCGGCGACGGCCGCGGCCTGGCTCTGCGCGTACCAGGTGGCCGGATGCAGCCGGGTGCGGCTGCGCTTGGCGATGACCCACAGTGCGGGGGCGACGGCGAGCGCGATCAGGGTCAGCGGCAGTGACAGCCACGCCATGACGACGAGGGAGATGCCGAACAGCACGAAGTTCCCGATGGTCATCGGGAGCATGAAGAGCAGCCCCTGGATCAGCTGCAGGTCACTGGTGGCCCGCCCCACGACCTGCCCGGTGGACAGCTCGTCCTGCCGCCGCCCGTCGAGCCGGGTGATCGTCCCGTACATGTCGGTGCGCAGGTCGTGCTGCACATCGAGGGCGAGCCGCCCGCCGTAGTAGCGCCGGACGTACGTCATCACGTACACGGCGAGGGCGGCGGCGATCAGCAGCCCGGTCCAGGTGTTCAGCGAGCGTGTCTGCGCCGTGATCACATCGTCGATGACGACCTTGATGATCAGCGGTACGAGCGCCATGACGGCCATGCCGCCCAGCGACGAGCCGAGAGCGAGTACGACGTTGAGCCGGTACCGCCATGCGTACCCGGACAACCGCCGTGCCCACCCTTGCGCTGCTGGTGCCGCCGCCACGTGATGCCTCCCCGTCGATACCGCCGCGGGCCCGTCCGACCTGATCCTCGGATCCGATCGCGGGCCTGATCTTCCGCAAGGCACCAACGCGGCGGCCGACGGATTTCATCCCTCCGCGACCGGTCGGCGCCGAAGACCGGTCCGGGGTCCTAGGACCGGGAGGCGAGGCGCGCGATCGCCGTTCAGGAAACTCAACCGGATGTTCACATCATCTCCACACAGGCGACTTGTGAGCGCTACGGTTCACCGAAGGCGCACTCAGAGTGCGAAAGATGTCACAGAGCGACGCGCACGTGGCGGCTGCTTCGGCGTGCCCGGACGCGGCTGCAGGCCTGGGGGGCTCCATGCAGGAGATGACCAAGGGATCCAACGTCAGCCTGACGGCCCTGAGTGAGGACACCGACGCCGTGGTCGTCAGCCTGCGCTGGAACAGCGCGACCGGCGACGGTGACGCCGATGTGTCCGTGCTCCTCCTGGATGCCGACGGGAAGGTACGGAGCGACACGGACTTCTTCTTCTACAACAACCCGGCAGCGGCCGACGGCAGCGTGCAGCTCCTGGGCAAGAAGCCGACCGACGACGGCAACGAGGATCGCATCAGCCTTGATCTGACGGCGGTGCCGGCGGGTGTGGAGCGCATCGTCGTCGCCGCGAGTCAGTACGGCGGCTCTACCTTCGGGGAACTGAACGACCTCCGTGTGACGGTGGCCGACCGCGCGGGGGAAGCACTGCTCGGCTTCTCGATCACGGACGCCGGCGTGGAGAGCGCCTTCATCTTCGGCGAGTTGTACCGGCGGGGAACGGACTGGAAGTTCCGGGCCATCGGCCAGGGGTACGAAACCGGTCTGGCAGGGCTGGCCACAGACTTCGGCATCACTGTCGACGAGGAGAGCGACGAGGAGAGCACCGACCGGCCGATGGGGACGGCGGAACCGGCGACGGACCCCGGGACGGTGCCGCCGACACCGTCGGAGGTGCTCGTCGTGCCCGAACAGCCCGGCCCCGTCCGATCGTCCCCGGTCGAGCCCGCTTCTCCCCGAGCACGCGGACCTCGGACGGTGAAGAAGAAGATCACCCTTCCGAGGACGGTAAGACCGACGCTCGCCGAGAACGACTCGTGGAGGCCGGCGCGTTTGTTCCCCGCCTCGTCACTCAAGAGCGACAGAGAACGTGAGATGCGAGCCACCTCCGTGCTGCTCTCCGTCATGGCGGAGGTCCCGGAATTCGGGCGTCGGCTCACCGCGGCGTTCGGCGCCCCGGCCGGGCGCATGCAGACCTTCGTGGAAGTGGCCCTCCCGCACGGGGACAGCCCGAAGCGACCGGACGGCGTGATTCGCGTGGAGCGGGCGGGCAAACTCTGGACAGCTCTGGTCGAGACGAAGACGAACGGCAACGCACTCAGGTCCGAGCAGGTCCAGAACTACATGGACATCGCGGCCCGGCGTGGCTACGAGGCCGTGATCACCCTCTCCAACGACGTAGAACTGGAAGGCCGCCCTCTGGTCGACGTACGGACCGACGGACGCAGAAAGCACAAGGTGACCTTGTGGCACCTCTCTTGGGCCGAGGTGGCCCACCAGGCCCAGCTGCTCATCCGTCACGAAGGCGTGGGCAACGCCACCCACGCGTGGCTCCTGCAGGAACTGCTCCACTACCTGCAGCACGAGAACTCGGGCTGCCACGGGTTCCAGAACATGGGGCCCGCCTGGGTTCCCGTCCGCAACGGCATCGATGCGGAAACCCTGTGCCAAGGGGATCCGAGGGCCCTGGAGGTCGTGGAGAGCTGGGAGCAGCTCGTCCGCCAGGTCTGTTTGCGGCTCGGCGGCGAACTGGGCCGCAAGGCGTTGCCCGTTCAGCGCGCCAAGCGGGGCACCGACCCTCAGACCCGGCGTGTCGCCCTCGCGGACCAGCTTTGTGACGACGGGCGCCTGACTGCGGAGATGCGCATCGAAGACACACCCGGGGTGCTGGCCATAGTCGCCGACCTCAGGACAGGAAAACTGCGTACATCCGTCGACGTCCAGACGCCGGAGGGCAACTACCCCCTCACCTCGGTGAAGCGCCTCGTCCGCGCACTGGCCGACGCACCGGCCGATCTCCACGTGGAAACCCTCATCGAGGACGGAAAGGGCCCGCGGGGCACCTTGGAACGACTGCGCCCCGAGCCTGGTGACCTCCTCCCCAAGGACGGTGCCCGGATAATCGGATTCCGTCTGTCTCTGTTCAAGAGCATGGGAGCTACGCGCGGGAACGCCGAAACCGGGTTCATCCGCAGCGTGGACGACGCGGTGGACCGGTTCTACGCCTCGGTCGTCGCTCAGGTGTCCGCCTTCGAGCGCCGCTCCGCGAGTCGGCCCCGGGTCAAGGAGCAGGTGGCGGCAGGCTGACCCACGTCGGTCGACGCCGCGCCGAACGCGCCGCACTCGGGCGCCCTTGACCTCAAGCGCGCTTGACGTAACAGGCTCGCCCGCATGGACACCGACATCGACATGCACACCGACATCGAACTGATGCGGCGCGAGCTGCGCGCCCTCGCCGACCGGGCGGAGATCACGGATCTGCTGGACCGGTATCTGCGGTCCCTGGACGAGGGGCCGCTCGACGAGGAGTGGGCCCGCGCCTTCCACACGGAGGACGTCACCGCCGAGATGCCCGTCGGTACTGTCCGCGGGCGGGACGCCCTGCTGGCGACCGTCCGGCGGGCGATGAACCTCTTCGAGAGGACCGTGCACCTGGGGAGCAACACGGTCATCGAGATCGACGGCGACCGCGCCACGGCCCGCGGCGCCCAGCTCAGCACGCATGTCCTCGCGGACGGCTCCGAGGAGGTCTTCGTCTCCGCCGGTCACACCGAGTCCGAGCTCGCCAGAACCCCGGCCGGCTGGCGCATCTCGGCGACCGCCCTGCTCGTGGCGTGGACACGGGGCACGCCGCCCGATGTGGGGTCCCAGGGCTGAGGACACCTCCGGGCCGGTGTCGGTGGCGGGCGCTACGGTCCGGGCATGACGATCAGGCCCTCGGCCGCTTGGCGGGCAGCAGCAGCGCGGTACGCCGCCACCGGCACGCCGTACACCCCGCAGTTGCTCGCCGCGACGGACGTCGCCCTCGGCGTCTACGAGACGGAAGTGGCGGGTCTCGGGAGCGCCCCCGGCGACGAGGAGGTGCTCGCGGCGGTACGAAGGGTCGTCCTCGCGCTGAACGCCGTCGACGGCGAGCACGGCGCGTACTGCACGGTCGAGCGTGAGGACCTGTGCGAGTACATCGACGCCGTCCTTGCCGAGCACGGCGTGGACGTCGCCGCCCTGGCCGGCCGCAACGGCATGGACGGTGACGACATCGCGGGCGAGTGGCGCGACTGGTGAGCCGACGCGGTGCCTGTCACGCGTTCCGGTGCCCGGCGCGTAGGCGATACGCGCAGGCGATACGCGAAGACCGTGAGCCAGGACCGATTGTCAGTGGCCCCTGCCACGATGCCGGTACGTCACGAAGAGCGGACGGGCCGAGACGTCATCCACCGGCGTACGCCTGTCGGACGGCGGACAGGACCACCGGCCGGAGAGCCGGCCGACGGCACAACGGGGGACACCATGGGCACCTGGGACATCGGGCACTTCGACAACGACACCGCGGCGGACTTCTCCGGCACGCTGGACGACGCGGCCGAGAGCGAGCGTCCTGGCATCCTGCGCGAGGCGCTGCTGCGCGTCGTCGGCACCGACGATTACCTGGACAGCGACGAGGCGGCCGAAGCGGTGGCCGCCGCGGCGCTGGTCGCCGCGCAGTGTCCCGGCGGGGAGGCGGTGACGACGCCCTACGGCCCGGACGAGCCCGTCCCCGCTCTCCCCGCCGACCTGCGGATGCTCGCGGTCGAGGCACTCGACCGGACACTCAGGAAGCCGTCGGAACTGATGGAGCTCTGGGACGAGACCGATGCCGGCCCCACATGGCGGGCGAGCGTGGCCGGGCTGCGGGAGGTGCTGGCGGGGGTCGGCTCTTCCCGGAGCTGACGGGCGGACCGTACTCCGGACTCGTCAGGGTGCTCCCGCCTCGCTGACCGATGAATCGGGCCTTGTTCCGGAGTCTGTCCTGGTGCAGGTCCGTACACCAGGCACAAGGAGTGAACCGGCATGGCCGATGACGAAGCAGAGATCCGGAGCCTGATCGAGCGGTGGGCCGAAGCCGTTCACCGGGGTGACCTGCCGGAAGTGCTGGCAGATCACGCCGCCGACATCGTGATGTTCGACGTGCCGCCGCCGCATGACGGTGTCCGGGGTATCGATGCCTATCGCGAGACATGGCCGCCTTTCTTCGAGTGGCAGGCGCAGGGTGCCTCGTTCGAGATCGTGTCGCTGGACGTCACCGCCGGCGGGGACGCCGCCTTCGCGTACGCGCTGCTGCGCTGCGGAACGCCCAAGGAGCTGGCGGAGCACCCCGAGAGCCGCCTGCGGCTGACGGTCGGGCTGCGTAAGGAGAAGGGGCGCTGGGTCGTGGCGCACGAGCACCATTCGTTCGCGGACACGACCACCGCCGGTGGCACGTGAGGGGCGTTCCACCGCTGCGGCTTGAAGTGGAGAGTGGTCACGTAGGCACCCACCCACCGGCACGAAGTGAGGGACGGCTCGTCAGTGCCCGGACGGACGTCAGTCCCGGGGCGGACCGGCCAAACCCTGACGGGCCGGGCGGGCCGGGCGGGCCGGCCGCCGGGTGGGGCGGGATGCGGTCGGCGCGACCGGCCTCAGGCGTCCCGTCGCGTGAGCCGCCGGCCGCCCACCCACAGCGCCGCCGCCACCCAGAGCACCAGGACACCCGTCCCCGTCCAGGGGTTCAGCGGCCCGTCCGGATTCTGGAGCAGGATCTGCTGGCCCGCGCGGTCCGGGAGGAAGTCGACCCAGCCGCCGCCCTCGGAGACGTCCCCGAGGACGAACGACAGCATCAGCAGGAACGGGATGAGGATTCCCATGACCGCGGGGGCGCTGCGCAGCACCGCCGCCAGCCCGGCGGCGAACAGGGTGATGAGCGCGAGGTAGACGCCGCATCCCACCACGGACCGCAGCGCACCTGGTTCACCGATTCCCACACCCCGGTCGCCGAGCGCCGCCTGCCCGAGGACGAAGCACGTCGCGCTCGTCAGGAGGCCGACGGCGAGAGCCAGCAGTCCGACGACCGTCAGCTTGGCCGTGTAGAACAGGCCCCTGCGCGGGACGGCGGTGAGCGAGACGAGGACGGCTCCGTTTCGGTATTCGCCGGCCACGGCGAGCGAGCCGAAGCAGATGGCCGCTATCTGCCCGAAGTTGAGGCCGAAGAACGAGGCGCGCACCGGGTCGAATCCCGCTTCGGACGTGTCTTCCGCCTTGAGGGTCGCGCACATCAGGACCGAGAACGCGGTGGTCGACACGAGCACGGCGGCGAGCGCGAGGCACTGGGAGCGCACGGAGCGGATCTTCAGCCACTCGGAGTGCAGGACGGGGGCGAAGGACGACATGCTCAGGCCTCCTGGACGGCAGCGGTGGGACGGGGGGTCGTGTATTCGGCCTCGCCGGCCGTGAGCGCGAGGTAGGCGTGCTCCAGCGAGGGCTCCTCACCGGCCAGTTCGAGGATCGGGATGCCGGCCTCGGCGGTGAGCGGCCCTATGTCCTCGACCCGCGCGCCCTCGACGGTCCAGCGGCCGTCGTCATCCGCCACGGGATGGAATCCCTTCTCCGCGAGGACGGCACTCAGCCGGACGTCGTCAGTGGTGCGCAGGCGGACGCGAGGGGTGGTCCACTCCTCGATGAACTCCCTCATGCCGGTGTCGGCGAGCAGCCGGCCCTTGCCCAGGACCACCAGGTGGTCGGCGAACGAGGCCGTCTCGCTCATCAGATGGCTGGAGACGAGGACGGCCCTTCCCTCGGCGGCCAGCTGCCGGACGAGCCCTCGGATCCAGATGATCCCTTCGGGGTCCAGGCCGTTCGACGGCTCGTCGAGCAGCACGACCTCGGGGTCGCCGAGCAGCGCCGCCGCAATTCCGAGCCGCTGACGCATCCCGAGCGAGTACGTCTTGATCCGCCGGTCCGCCGCGCTCACGATCCCTGCTTGTTCCAGCACGTCGTCCACGCGCCGCGCCGGTATCCGCGCTGCCGCGGCGAGGACGCGCAGATGGTCCCGGCCGGTGCGGGAACCCACGGCCGCCTGCGCGTCGAGCAGAGCGCCGACGTGGCGCAACGGCTCGTCGATCTCCGCGTACGGGCGGCCGCCGATGGTGGCCGTGCCCGAAGTGGGCCGGTCCAGGCCGAGGACGAGGCGCATGGTCGTCGACTTCCCTGCCCCGTTGGGGCCGAGGAAGCCGGTGACCTTGCCGGGGCGGACAGTGAACGTGAGCCCGTCCACGGCGCGCCTGCCGCCGTACTCCTTCGTGAGCTCTGTGACGTCGATGCTGGTCATGGCATCAGCCTCGCCGCCGGACCGGGCCGGCTGCCTCCCCCGCCGGAGGAGACCGTCTCCCCCGTGAGGGGGAGCCGTCACGGCCGGTGCCGCTGGCACGATGACGGAATGTTCCGCTTTCTGCGTCCGCTGACCCGTCGGATCACCCGCCGTGTCACCTACACCCGCTGGCTGCACCTGTTCATCGGCACCATCGTCCTGGGCGTGTGGCTGTTCATCGACACGACGCATCTGTACATGCCGGTGATCCTGCTCGGTCTGCTCGGGTTCGTCCCGGCGATGCGGCTCGTCGAAGGGTTGCAGGCCCGGCTCCTGCTGTCGCCGTACGGGTACAAGGACGACACGTCCGGTATCGCCGTTTCGTCCTCGGTCACCTGGGCGGACCGGTGGCGTACGGCCCTGTGGCTGGAGATACGCCTCGGCCTGGGCCTGTTCACCGGGATGCTGACGGTGCACCTGCTCGGCGCATCGGTGGACCTGGCCCGCCTCGCGTGGGGCGAGCAGCCCGATTCGGACTCGATCGTCCCGCTGCCCGCCGGCGACGGCCACTGGTGGTACGGGCTGCTCGCGCCACTGCCGCTCGCGGTTCTTCTCGCCGCTGTCGTGGGCGTCGGGGAGCTGATCACCGCCATCGCCCGGCGCCTGCTGGGCACGTCCGCGGCCGAGCGGCTCACCGCCCTGGAGGAGCGCACCGAGCAGCTGCTGGAGCGGAACCGCATCGCCCGGGAGTTGCACGACTCGATCGGGCACGCGCTGACCGTGGCGGTGGTGCAGGCGGGAGCGGCGCGGGCCGCGGGGGACAGCGAGTTCACCGAGCGGGCGCTGGCCGCGATCGAGGAGACGGGCCGCGCGGCGCTGGACGACCTGGAGCGCGTGCTGGACGTGCTCCGCGAATCGGGGCAGCCGGTCGGCAGCCGCCCCACGCTCGCCGACGCCGACCGGCTGCTTGAGTCGGCGCGGGCGTCCGGTGCGGAGGTGCAGGCAGAGGTGACGGGTCCGCTGACGCTCGTACCGGGTCCGGTGTCCCGGGAGGGGTACCGCATCGTGCAGGAAGCGCTGACGAACGTGCTGCGGCACGCCGGCCCGGTGCCCACCCGGGTGCGGATCGCCGTCGCCGACGGCCGGCTCGACCTGGAGGTCGTCAACTCCCTGACCGGCCCGGTCACTCCTACCGCCCGCGGCAGTGGGCTGCGCGGTATACGGGAGCGTGCCGCGCTGCTCGGCGGGAAGGCCACGACCGGTCCGCACGAGGACAGTTGGAGGGTCAAGGTGGGGCTGCCGCTCGACGGCCTACGCTGAACGGGTGCCGATCACCGTGCTGCTTGTCGACGACGAACCTCTTGTACGGGCGGGGCTGCGTGCCGTGCTGGAGGCCCAGCCGGACATCGAGGTGGTCGGCGAGGCCGCCGACGGGGCCGCGGTGATCCCGCTGGTGCGGCAGCTGCGGCCGGACGTGGTGGCGATGGACGTGCGGATGCCGCTGATGGACGGCATCGAGGCGACCCGTGCCGTGCTGCGCACGGTCGACGACCCACCGAAGATCCTGGTGGTCACGACCTTCGAGAACGACGAGTACGTGTACGAGGCGCTGCGGGCGGGCGCCGACGGCTTTCTGCTCAAGCGGGCACGCCCGGCGGAGATCGTGCACGCGGTGCGGCTGGTCGCCGAGGGAGAGTCGCTGCTGTTCCCCGCGGCCGTACGCTCACTGGCCGCGGAGTACGGCAACTCGGCGGCGCGCACGGCGATGGAGCGGGCCGCGCTGACCGAGCGGGAGGCCGCCGTCCTGCGGCTGATGGCCCGCGGGCTGTCCAACTCGGAGATCGCGGCGCAGCTGTTCGTGGGCACGGAGACCGTCAAGACCCATGTCAGCGCGGTGCTGGCCAAACTGGGCGCGAGGGACAGGACGCAGGCGGTCATCGCCGCCTACGAGTCGGGCTTCGTCGCACCGGCCTGACCCGGTCCCGCCGCCCGGGGAGAGCCGGCGGTGGACCAGGACGGTTACCGGCAGGGCATCGCACGGGACCAGGTGCGGGCTGGGCACGGTGGCCCGGGCGCACGGACTGTCGCACGGAACCTGCCTCCGGGTGCCCTCAGCCGTGGCCGCGGCCCCGCCGCCCGGGAAGGGGCAGGCGTCGGGGCCGGACCGTCACCGGAAGGGGGCCGTCACAGATGCGTCGGGGCGAACATGCGCAGCAGCGCCGGGAGGACGACCACCGACGGGCCCGACCTGGCGAAGGCCTTCGCCAGGTCCTCCGACAGGGACTCCGGGCTCGTGCGGACGGCGGGGACGCCGAAGGACTCCGCCAGCGCCACGAAGTCCGGGCGGGCCAGCTCGGTCGCGGTGGCCTCGCCGAAAGTGTCCGTCATGTATTCGCGCAGGATGCCGTAACCGCCGTCGTCGACAATCAGCCAGGTGACCGGCAGGCCGTACTGGCGTGCGGTGGCCAGTTCGGCGATGGAGTACATCGCGCCGCCGTCGCCGGAGACGGCGAGGACGGGCCGGGACGGGTCGGCGGCGGCCGCGCCGAGGGCGGCGGGGAAGCCGTAGCCGAGGCCGCCGGCGCCCTGGGCGGAGTGCATGGTGTTGGGCTTGCGGGCGTCGAAGGCCGACCAGGCCCAGTAGGCCAGGATCGTCATGTCCCAGAAGCTGGGCGAGTCGTCGGGCAGCGCGTCACGGACGGAGGCGAGGATCCGCTGCTCCAGGGTGAGTTCCTGGGAGTCGATCCGGGCCCGGACCGCCGTGAGTACGTCCCGCACGGACGTGGCGGCCGAGGGGTCCTCGCGGTCCGACACCGTCTCCAGCAGGGCGGACAGCGCGAGGCGCGCGTCCGCGTGGATGCCGAGCGCCGGGTGGTTGGACTCCAGTTTGCCGAGGTCGGCCTCGATCTGGATCACCCGGCCGCGCGGGGCGAACGTGTGGTAGTTCGAGGACAGTTCGCCGAGGCCGGAGCCGACGACGAGCAGCACGTCCGCCGACTCCAGGAAGTCGGTGGTGTGGCGGTCCTCCAGCCAGGACTGGAGGGAGAGCGGGTGCTCCCAGGGGAAGGCGCCCTTGCCGCCGAAGGTGGTGACGACCGGCGCGTCGAGCTTCTCGGCGAGCGCGAGCAGCTTGCCCGAGGCGTCGGAGCGTACGACTCCGCCGCCTGCGATGATCGCCGGCCGGGCGGCGTTCGACAGCAGGTCGGCGGCGACGGCGGTCAGTTCGGGCCGTGGCACGACGTCGTCGGGTGTGGCGTCCATGGCGGTGACGACCGGGAGGGTGGTCCCGGCGAGGAGGACGTCCTGCGGGATCTCGACCCAGACGGGTCCGTGCGGGGCGGTCAGCGCCGACTCCCATGCGGCCGCGATCGCGGACGGGATCTGGGAGGCCGTGCGCACCACGTGCACGGACTTGACGATGTCGCGGAACGACGCCTGCTGGTCGCGCAGTTCGTGCAGATAGCCGTGGCGGCCGCCGCCGAGCCCGGCGGAGGGCACCTGGCTGCCGATCGCCAGCACGGGCGCCGACGCCGCGGCCGCCTCCTGGAGCGCGGCCAGGGACATCAGCGCGCCGGGCCCGGTCGACAGCAGCAGCGGTGCCGCTTCGCCGGTGACCCGGCCGTACGCGTCGGCGGCGAAGCCCGCGTTGTTCTCCACGCGCAGGCCGACGTACCGCAGGGACGAGCGGCGCAGCGCGTCGAACATGCCGAGCGCGTGCTGGCCGGGCAGGCCGAACACGGTCGTCGCGCCGAGTCCGGAGAGGGTCTCGACGACGAGGTCGCCGCCGTTACGGCCGGCCGGCGGGTTCAGGGCCGCCTCGGTCTGGGCCGCGGTGGGGCGCAGCACCAGGTCGTGGTCGTGGGTCACTGCGTCTTCCTCGCGTCGGCGATCTGCCGGGACATGATCGTGGTCAGCTCGTACGCGGTGTGCGACGCGGCGACGGAGGTGATCTCGGCGTGGTCGTAGGCCGGGGCCACCTCGACGACGTCGGCGGAGACGAGGTTGCAGGACGCGAGGCCGCGCAGGATCTCGAGGAGCTCGCGGGAGGTCATGCCGCCTGCCTCGGGGGTGCCGGTGCCGGGGGCGTGCGCCGGGTCGAGGCAGTCGATGTCGATGGAGATGTACAGCGGGCGGTCCCCGATGCGCTGTCGCAGCTGGTCGGCGACCTCGTCGGCGCCCCGGCGGTAGACGTCGGCGGAGGTGACGATGCCGAAGCCCATCTTCTCGTCGTCGGTGAGGTCCTGCTTGCCGTACAGCGGGCCGCGGGTGCCGACGTGGGACAGGGCGGAGGTGTCGAGGATGCCCTCCTCGACGGCACGGCGGAACGGGGTGCCGTGGGTGTACTCGGCGCCGAAGTAGGTGTCCCAGGTGTCGAGGTGCGCGTCGAAGTGCAGCAGGGCGACCGGCCCGTGCTTCTTGGCGACGGAGCGCAGCAGCGGCAGCGCGATGGTGTGGTCGCCGCCGAGCGTCATCATCCGGGCGCCGGTTCCGAGCAGGTCGTCGGCGGCGGCCTCGATGGTGTCGACGGCCTCGTTGATGTTGAACGGGTTGGCCGCGATGTCGCCGGCGTCCGCGACCTGGGCGAGCGCGAAGGGCGAGGCGTCCTGGGCCGGGTTGTACGGGCGCAGGAGCCTCGACGCCTCACGGATGGCGTTGCCGCCGAAGCGCGCACCGGGACGGTAGGAGACCCCGGAGTCGAAGGGGACGCCGACCACGGCGACGTCGGCACGGCCGACCTCGTCGAGCCGGGGCAGCCGGGCGAACGTGGCGGGTCCGGCGTACCGCGGGATGCGGGAGGAGTCGACGGGGCCGCGCGGCTGCTCGTTGCTGCTCATGTGACATGCCTTCCTTCTGCGCCTCGTTGCGCATTCAGCCGTTTCAAGGGCGTTTGTACGACTTTAACTGTGGACCGGGGCGGCCTCGGCGGCCGGGGCCTCCGGTTCGGCCTCGTCGCCACCGCGGCCGGCCAGCCGCTCGCGCCAGTTGGCGAGCACGGCCGGGTCGGTGGGCCGGGTGGCCAGACTGACGGCCACGTACGCGGCGAGGGAGGCGAGCAGGCCGTAGTAGACGGGCTGGTTGGCCAGGATGCCGTACGCCGCCATGAGGCCGATGACCGAGAGCCCGCCGACGGTCACCGCGGCGAGCGCGCCCTGCACGGTGCCGCGCTTCCACAGCAGGCCGCCGAGGATGGGCACGAGCAGGCCGCCGACGAGCAGGTTGTAGGCGACGGTGAGGGCCTGGACGACGTCGTTGAGGGCGATGGCGATGAGGATGACGCCGAGGCCCATGATCAGGATGAAGGCGCGGTTGCCCTTGACCTCGTCGTGCTCGCCCTCCGCCCTGGCGGTGAGACCGCGCAGCCGGGACCAGATGTCGTTGTTGGCGACGGTGGCGCAGGCGATGAGCGCGCCGGAGGAGGTGGACATGACCGCGGCGAGAGCGGCGGCCAGCACCAGGCCTCGCACGCCCATCGGCAGCTCGTCCTTGACGATGGTGGCGAAAGCGTCGTCGGCGCTGGGCAGCTTCGGGTAGATCACCTTGGCGGCCGTGCCGATGACGGCGCCGGCGAGCGCGTAGGCGAGGCAGTACGTACCGGCGACGGTGCCGCCCCACTTGGCGACCTTGTCGGTGCGTGCCGTGAAGATCCGCTGCCAGATGTCCTGGCCGATGAGCATGCCGAACGTGTAGATCAGGACGTACGTGAAGATCGTCTCGCCGCCGATGCCGAGCGGCTCGAAGTACGCGGTCGGCAGCGCCGCCTTCATCTCGGCGAAGCCACCCGCCTTGACGACGGCGATGGGCAGGAGCAGAAGCAGCACGCCGATGGTCTTCACGACGAACTGCACCATGTCGGTGATCGTGATGGACCACATGCCGCCGAGGGTCGAGTAGGCGACGACGATCGTGCCGCCGAGGACGATCGCGGCGGTCCGCGGCAGGTCGAAGAGGACGTCGAAGATCGTGGCGTAGGCGATGGTCGAGGTGACGGCCAGCATCAGGGTGTACGCCCACATGACGACGCCCGAGATGACCCCGGCCCTGCCGCCGTAGCGCAGGTCGAGCATCTCGGAGACGGTGTAGACCTTGAGCCGGGCGATCCGCGCGGAGAAGAAGACGGACAGGGCGAGCAGACCGAGGCCGATGGTGAAGACCATCCAGGCGCCCGAGAGGCCGTACTTGTAACCGAGTCCGACGCCGCCGATGGTGGACGCGCCGCCGAGCACGATCGCGGCCATGGTTCCCGAGTACATCCAGGGGCCGAGGCGACGGCCGGCGACCAGGAAGTCGCTCTTCGACTTGGCGCGGCGCATGCCCCACCAGCCCATCGCCAGCATGCTGGCCAGGTACAGGACGATGACTGCGTAGTCGACGGCCATGGGGCCCTCCTCTGTTCACCTCAGTGGCGTGTCGTGCGGGGAAAGTGCCAGGGCCGATCGCGGGGACATCCGCCCGTACCCGCTGCCGCTGGATGGCATGACAGTAGGTGGCCGGAAAGCGACGCTGAAGTGTACGTTTCATCCACTGTTTCTCTGCTGGATGTACGAAGGGTCCACCGCGATGTCCGCCCAGGAGCCCGTATCCACACCACCGGCGCCGGCCGTCCCGCTCGCCGCCCTGCTCGCCCGCCGGGATCTCGGGCTGCGACTGCTCGCGGGCCCCGAGGACGCCACCCTCCACTGGGTGCACACGTCCGAGATGGCGGACCCCTATCCGTACCTCCTCGGCGGCGAACTGCTGATGACGGCGGGTGTGCAGCTCAGTGACCCGTCGCGGTACGTGGAACGCGTGGTCGAGGCGGGCGCGGCGGCACTCGGCTTCGGCGTGGCGCCGGTGTACGACACCGTCCCCGCGGAGCTCGTCGAGGCGTGCACCCGCCACGGCCTGCCGCTGGTCGAGGTGCCGCCCCGGACGCCGTTCACGGCGGTCGCCCGGGCGCTGTGGCGGCTCATGGCCCAGGCCCGCCTCCAGGAGTTGCGGCGGGTGACCGAGGCCCAGCAGTCGCTGGCGACGGCGGCTGCCCGGCCGGCACCTGTCCCGGCGGTGCTCGGCGCGCTGGCCTCGCGGCTCGGCGGACGCGCGGTGCTCTTCGCTCCGGACGGTACGGAGTCGGCGGCGGCGGGCCGCCCGATCCCCGACGCGGCGAGCCGTGCGCTCGCGGAACTGGCGGGAGTGGTGGGACCGCGCCCGGGCGGACCGGCGACGGCCAGCGGGGACGGCGGGGGGCTGCGGCTCGCCGCGTACGCGCTCGGCGGCGCCGACGGCCTCACGCTCGGCGTCGCGTCCGAGCACCACGAGCCGGGGAACCACACCATCGCCGGGGTGGCCGTCGTCCTGCTCTCGCTGCTCACGGCCCCGCGACGCGGCGCGGATTCCGCGGTGCGTGACGCGGCCCTGGTCCGCCTGCTCCTGGGCGAGGCCCCGGCCGAGGCGGCGCGCTCCCTGGACCCGGGCCCCTGGACGGTGGTCCACGCCCAGGGCGGCGACGGAACCCCGTTCGCGGCTGCGGCGCTGGCGGCGGCGCTGGGCACCTCGCTGGTCGAGACGTCCGACGGCAGCACGGTGCGGCTGCTGCTGCCCGCAGGCACGGCGGTCGCGGCCCAGCCGGGATGGTCGCTCGGAGTCAGTGCCCCCGCGGAGGCGCGGGACCTGACCCTCGCCGACACGCACGCGGCACGCGCCGTCCGCCTGGCGCTCACGACGGGCAAGCCCCTGGTGCGCCACCGCGAGTACGGCCCGCTCACCCCCGACGACGCCCGTGCGCGGCTGGCCCCGCTCGCCGGCTCCCCCGCGCTCGTCGAGACGCTGCGGACCTGGCTCTCCCTGCACGGCAGCTGGGACCGGACCGCCGCCGCCATGGGCATCCACCGCAACACCGTCCGCCAGCGCATCGGCCGCTGCGCGAACCTGCTGGACGCCGACCTGGACGACGTGGACGTCCGGATGGAGCTGTGGTTCGCGCTACGGCAGGGGTAGGTGGTCCGAGTCCACGGTTCCGTGACAAGCCCACGACCGACGCGGCCGAAAGCTGTCACCACACACCAATCCCCTTGCCCGTCAAGTGTGTTGGAATTCCCGCATGGTCACTCCTGCTGACGGAACCAGGGTCGCGGACCCGGACGGGCCGGCGCGCCGCCTGCGCGCCGAGATCGAGCGGTTACGGGACGAGGCGGAACGCCAGAAGGGGCTCGCCCACCGCCGGGCCGAGTTCTGGACCAAGGCCCATATCGCCCTCGGCTTCCCGGCCGCCCTCCTCGCCGGCACCGCCGGAGCCGCCGGCCTCGCCACGGCGGACGCCCGCATCCCCGCGGCGCTGCTCGCCCTCGCCTCCGCGGGCTTCGCGGCCGGGGCGGGCTTCCTCCGCAGCGACGCCCGCTGCCGCGCCAACAAGCGCGCCCGTCATGCCTGGGCGGCCCTGGAAGGCCGCGCCACGGTGAAACTGGCACGCGAGCACCTGTCCCCGGAGGATCTCGCCGAACTCCTCGACCATCGCCAGGCGGCGCTGTCGGCCTACGACGCGGACGACCCCCAGCCGGGCCCGCCACCGGCACTGCCGGGCTGATCCCACCTCCGTCCGCGGCTCGGGATCGCCTGCCAGGTGCTGCCACTGCCGGCCGTCGGGCACCGACGCGTCAGTCGGTCAGATGCCGCTCCGCGTAAACCTTGAGAGCGTCGCGGACGAACACGGCGGCTCCTTCGGCATGTTGGTCGTACAGCGCGGTGAAGCGGGGATCGGCGACATAGAGCTCGCCCAGGCCGATGACGTACGAGCGAGTGACGGGCACGGGTCCGGACAGCCACGCGCAATGGCGCCGGGCGATGTCCTGGACCTCGTCGTGGTCCGCGGCCTTTCCGGATGCGAAGGCGGCGACGAAGTCCCTCGAGATCGCCGCCTGGCGCTCCTTGAAGTCCCGCTTCTCCTCGTCGGTGAGGGACCGCCACCAGCGGTCGCCGTTCACATATGCTTCCCGGCCCCAGCGCTCGGTGACCTCCTGCTCGTACCGGGTGTGGTCGAAGCCGTCCAGCACTTCCTCGGGCATGAGTTGCTCTCCTCTCGTCGTCTTGTCGAGAGTGGTCCGCACGGCGGCGATCTGCCGGCCGATGCGCTCGCGCTCCTGCTCCAGCAGCTCGAGGTGCGTTTGCAGGGCGGCGGCGGTCTCCTGCTGCCCCGCGAGCACCTCGGCGATCGCCGGCAGCGAGAGCCCGAGCTGGCGCAGCAGCAGGATCCGCTGCAGGCGCACGAGCTCGTCCTGGCCGTAGTAGCGGTAGCCGTTGCTTCCGACCCGGCTCGGCGCAAGCAGCCCGAGGTCGCCGTAGTGCCGCAGCGTCCGGCTCGTCGTACCGGCCCGCCGCGCGATGTCCTGGATCGACCACTCCATGCGTGAAAGGTAGAACTTGACGTTACGTAAAGGTCAACACGATTCCGGCGCGGGGCCCGGCCCGCGTTTGTCATGGATCCGAAGCGCTCCGGGTGGGCGGGAGCGGCTGGCCCCGAGACGTTGACCGGTCGGGGGAACCGCCGTAGCGTTCGTCGCACAAACGGACAAATCACTCATCGGTCGGAGCGTGGGCCCATGCACATAACCCGCCGCAGGACCGGCACACTCGCCGGCACCGCCCTTCTGGCAGCCTGCCTGCTCCCGGCACTTTCCGCCTGCGGGTCCGGGACCTCCGCACCTCGGCCGCCGGCCGACCTTCCCCACGTCTCCTTGCAGCTCGGGACCGCTCCGCTGGGGAAGGCCCTCGCGACCCAGGCCACGGCCCAGAACGCGGCGGCGGAAGCCGCGGCAGACAAGGCGTGCACCACAGACCCCGCCGACCGCCAGAACTGCCGTAACCCCGAAAAGACGATCGATCCGGACGGCGGGGACCTCGACGGCGACGGCGTGTTCGAGCAGAACGAGCCGGTCGGTCCGGGATACAAGGACCCTCGCGCCTACGACGGCGGCAAGACGTCCGGCGAGACGCAGTGCGAGTGGTTGCGCTCGCAGGGAATCGCCTGCTGAGGACACCCGCAGCGCAACATCGGCGACGCCCCCGTCCATGTGACGGGGGCGTCGTCACGCCGGTACGTGCTCAGCATCACTATGGACACTTTCAACAACCCCCCGGTAACTTAGGCTGAGCAAGCGCTTAGCCATGCAGCGTGCCCACAGAGTCACAGTCACCGAGGAGGCGTCCGTGCGCCGGACCGTATTCAACGAGGACCACGAGGCGTTCCGGGACACCATCCGCGCCTTCATCGAGGCCGAGGTCGTCCCCGTCTACGACGAGTGGTTCGCTGCCGGCCAGGCGCCGCGCGACTTCTACTACAAGCTCGGTGAGCTGGGCATCTTCGGCATCAACGTGCCCGAGGAGTTCGGCGGCGCGGGCCTGGACACGCACAAGTTCGAGGCCGTCCTCTACGAGGAGACCTCCCGCGCGGGCGTCCAGTTCGGCGGCTCCGGTGTACACGTGCTGCTCGCCCTCCCCTACATCAAGCTGCTCGCCACCGACGAGCAGAAGAAGCGCTACCTGACGAAGTTCGTCACCGGCGAGGAGATGTGGGCGCTGGCGATGACCGAGCCGGGCACCGGCTCCGACGTCGCGGGCATGAAGACCACCGCCAAGCTCTCCGAGGACGGCACGCACTACGTCCTCAACGGCGCCAAGACCTTCATCACCGGCGGCGTGCACGCCGACCGTGTGATCGTCTGCGCCCGCACGTCCGCCCCGCGCGAGGACGACCGCCGCTTCGGCATCTCCCTGTTCGCCGTGGACACCAAGTCCGAGGGCTACTCCGTCGGCCGCAAGCTGGACAAGCTGGGCCTGCGCACCTCCGACACCGCCGAGCTGGCCTTCGTCGACGTCAAGGTCCCCGTCGAGGACCTGCTCGGCGAGGAGAACAAGGGCTTCTACTACCTCGGCCAGAACCTGCCGTCCGAGCGCTGGGGCATCGCGTTCGGCGCGTACGCCCAGGCCAAGGCCGCCGTCCGGTTCGCCCAGCAGTACGTGACCGACCGTACGGTCTTCGGCAAGACGGTCTCCTCGTTCCAGAACACCAAGTTCGAGCTGGCCGCCTGCCAGGCCGAGGTGGACGCGGCGGAGGCAGTCGCCGACCGCGCGCTGGAAGCGCTGGACGCCGGCGAGCTGACCGCCGCAGAGGCCGCTTCCGCGAAGCTGTTCTGCACCGAGGTGGCCCACCGCGTCATCGACCGCTGCCTCCAGCTGCACGGCGGCTACGGCTACATGAACGAGTACCCGATCGCCCGCCTGTACGCCGACAACCGCGTCAACCGCATCTACGGCGGCACCAGCGAGGTCATGAAGTCCATCATCGCCAAGTCGATGGGCCTGTAGGTTCCCTGACGTGAACCAAGCGCTCGACGAACTGCTCGATCTGCTCGACCTGGAGCAGATCGAGCAGAACATCTTCCGGGGAAGTTCCCGCTCGGCGGTGGTCCCACGCGTCTTCGGCGGTCAGGTCGCCGCACAGGCGCTGGTCGCCGCGGGCCGGACCGCCCCGGCGGACCGCACGGCGCACTCGCTCCACTCGTACTTCCTGCGCATGGGCGACCCCGGCGCCCCGATCGTCTACACGGTCGACCGCATCCGCGACGGACGGTCGTTCACGACCCGACGGGTGGTCGCGGTCCAGCACGGCCAGCCGATCTTCCACCTCTCCGCGTCGTTCCAGACGCCGGAGGAGGGCCTGGAGCACCAGGCGGAGATGCCCGACGCGCCGGACCCGGAATCGCTGCCGACCGCCGCCGAGATGCTGCCCCGCTACGCGGACCGCTTCGTCGATCCCGGCGTGGTGGACCGGCTCCTCGAGGCACGGGCGGCGGTCGACCTCCGTTACGTGGACGAGCCGCCGTACGCCACGGCGGGCCGGTCGCGTGAGCCGCGCTCGCAGGTCTGGTTCCGTGCGAACGGGAAGCTCGCCGACGACTCCCTGCTGCACGTCTGCCTCGCGACGTACGTCTCGGACATGACGCTGCTCGACTCTGTCCTGCTCGCCCACGGACGGGGCGGCTGGGCGGTCGGGGACGTCGTCGGAGCGTCGCTGGACCACGCGATGTGGTTCCATCGGCCCTTCCGCGCGGACGAATGGCTCCTGTACGACCAGCAGTCACCGTCCGCCTCCGGCGGCCGGGGCCTGGGCCAGGCCCGTATCTACACCCAGGACGGGCAGCTGGCGATCTCGGTCATCCAGGAGGGCGTGGTCCGCGTCCCGCGCTGACCGCGCACGGCGCACTCCCCGGCCGGCGGTCAGGCGGCCGGGGAGTGCGCCGCGAACACCACCTTCGACGTGTCACCGTCGAGCTCCAGACTGAGCGTCGCGTCGAGCGCGCGGGCGAGTCGGGCGAGCAGCGGCAGGGTGGGCATGGTGCCGCCGAGCTCCAGCTTGGAGACCTGCGGCTGGGTCATCTCGGCGCGCTTGGCGAGCTCGGTCTGGGAGATCCCGAGCTCGGTCCGCCGGTCGTAGACGGCCTGACCGAGATCCCAGGACAGCCGGATCTCCTCCCGTCGCCGGGCGGTCTCCGGGCTCTCGCTGATGCCCTTGGCGATCGCCTTGTCGCGGGCCAGCTTCCATCGTGCGTGACTGGTCAACGGATCTCCCTTTCCTTGATGGTGCGCGTGAACTCCTCGTGCGCCGGGCCGTGCTCCGCTTCGCAGATCACCTTGGCCCTTTTCGCCCGCGCCACTTCGGCCTCCTCACGCTGCTTCGTCTTGCGGAAGACCGTGAGCAGTACGGCCCTTTGCCTCGACGCGAGCCAGTAGGAGAGCCTCACAGCCTCACGGTCGTGCCCCAGGTCGAAGCGCAACTCCCTCACCCCGTCGCCGAGATAACGCGAGTGTGGCTCGCCAAGTGTTGCCGCGTCGTCAGAAAGACGCCCGGCCGCGTGTTCAGCTCGTTCGAAGTCGGCGTCGGAAAGATTCATCAGCCACAGCCGGACTTCCGGCTCGATCTCGATGTCGAAAGGATCTCCCATACAGCCGAACATATAGATACCGCACTGTATAACAGCCCGATCCCCCAGGAAATGCGCCGCACGAGTGAAGCGGCGATCCCCGGTTGACTACGTCTCTCCACGCACCGGAAGCTCCGCCCCCGGGTCGGGCGCCGTCGGCACCGGCAGCGTCGCGGCCAGGGCGAAGCCGCCGGCCGGGGTCGGGCCGGCCGTGAGGGTGCCGCCGAGGGCCGCCGTGCGGGTGCGCAGGCCGGAGAGGCCGTGGCCGCCGGGGTCGGGGGGCGGGCAGGGGCCCGGCGGGGGGTCGTTGTGGACGGCGACGAGCAGGGAGTGCCCGCTACGGCGCACGCTCACGCGGGCGGCGGCGCCCGGGGCGTGGCGGCGGATGTTGGTCAGGCCCTCCTGGACGATGCGGTAGGCGGCGTGCTCGACCGCCGGAGGACATGCGCCGGGTTCCAGGTGCACCGCCTCGACGAGGTCGCGCGCGGCCTCCAGCAGCTCCGGGAGCTGCGCGAGGCCCGGGCCGTCGTGGCGGATGGCCCGGCGCAGATCGGCCGCGGCGCGGCGGCTGAGCTCACCCAGGGCGGCGGCCTCCTCCCGGTACGGCGCTGAATCGGCGGCCGCGGCGAGCCCGCTGCAGCGCAGGCTGATCAGACTCAGGTGGTGGGCCGCCGTGTCGTGGACGTCCCGGGCCAGCCGTTCGCGTTCCCGCAGCGCGGCCTGTTCGGCGGCGTACCGGCGCTCACGTTCGCGGGAGAGCGCCAGTTCGGCGAGGCGGGCGGCGAGTTCGGCGCGGGCGCGGCCGAGCAGGCCGAGGGCGGCGGGGGCGACGGCGAGCAGCCCGGCGAGCAGGACGCCGAGGGTGGTCTCCGGCAGCGACCAGGCATATCCGTCCAGGTCCCGCCAGGGCACGAACGCCACGACGGCCACGGCGGCCGAGGCGGCGACCACTTCCCCGCGACGGCGCGGTGAGGCGGCGAGGGCGTGCAGCGCGCACATGGCGGGCAGCCACAGCACGCCGGTGGCGAGCGTCGGCAGCGTGAGGGCGAAGACGGTGCGGGGGAAACGCCCGCGAAGGACGAGCAGGCCCGCCGCGGCGAGCGCGCCGACGGCCATCCAGTCCTCCAGCCAGACCCGGGTGGCCAGTGCCTCCGCGACCGCGGCGGCGACGACGAGGGCTTGACCGGCCCAGTACCGGGCGCTCATCCCGGTCCCTGTCCGCCCGTGGCGCGGTGGACGATCGCGGCGAGGCCGACCCGGCTGGTGACGGCGAGCTTCCGCTTCAGCGCGCCGATGTGCGTCTTGACCGTGGTCACCCCCATACCGAGGTGGGTGGCGATGTCGGTGTTGGACAGTCCTGCCGCGATCAGGGTGAGGACCTCGTGCTCACGCGTGGTGAGGCCCGCGAGGTCGTCGGTCGCCCGGGGCGGCGTGCGAGCGGGGACACCGGCCGTGTACCGGGCCAGTACGGCGGCGCTGCCCGGCGGTGTGCAGATCACCCCGCCTGCGGCGAGGAGGCGCACCGCGTCGACGAACAGGCGCGGTTCCGTGGTCTTCAGCAGGAACCCGGACGCGCCGTCCCGCAGGGCACGTTCGACGTGGTCGGCGCGGTCGAGGGCGGTGAGCATGGCCACCACGGGCGGAGCGGGCAGTGCCCGGACGGCGCGCAGCACGTCGAGGCCGGAGGCTCCGGGCATGTCGATGTCCAGCAGGACCACGTCGGGGGCGAGCCGCCGGGCCGTTTCGAGGGCGTCGGGGCCGTCGCAGGTGGCGGCGACGGTGACGGCGTCGGCCGAGTCGAGGAGGCGTTGCAGCGCGGTGCGTACCAGTTCCTCGTCGTCGACGACGAGCACACGCACCGGCGGCCTCAAGTCGTAGTGCAAAGGTCGTCCTGTGGTCTGAGCGATGGCGTGCCTGCTGCTGCGAGCCTGGATGCAGATCCTAGGACGCCACAAGCGCCCGTCCGGATCCCCGGGGGCTGGACCAACCCCCGGGACCACGCCGCCCGGGCCGCCGGGCCGGTGCACGAAGGGATCAGTGAGCGCGGTGCCGCAGGCCGAGGAGGAACCGTCGTACGCCGATGAGCCGGCGCACGACGCGGCCGGCACCGCGGCCTGGGCGGAGGCGTCGCCCGGCGCCCGGGCGGTGTGGACCGCCGGCGGGGCGGTACTGATCGTCGGCTCGGTGGTGCTGTTCCTGATCCTGCGCGAGCGGCTGATCGACCTCGGGACGGGATGGCGGTACGTCCTGGCGCTGGGCCTGCGGGGCTCGCTCTCGCTGCTGCTGCTCGGTGGGACGTACTGCGTGGTGCGGGGTCTCTGGCGCCGCTGATCCCGGCGGGGGTCGCGGCACGGGTCACGGTGGGGCCGCGGTGGGGGCCGCGGCGAGGTCCGTGAACGTGATGCCGGCGGGGGCCGCAGGGGGCCGCCGCCGGTGTCACAGCTCGTGGGTGAGGCCCGCCGCGTCGAGCAGATATGCCGTCATCGGGTCGTAGAAACGCGGGTCGGTGACGTGGTCGTCGAGGGGAACGGTCACCTGGAGCGTGCCCTCCGCCTCGCCGATGAACAGCGCCGGGTCGTTGCAGTCCGCGTATCCGATGGAGTCCAGCCCTCGCTGGCCCGCGCAGCCCGCCCAGCCGTGGTCGGCCACCACGAGGTCCGGAAGCGGCCTGCCTTCGTGCGCCATGGCGTCCAGGATCGCGGCCATCGGGGCCGGCGAGTGGGTGTGCCAGAGGGTCGCGCCGCGCTCGAGCATGGCGACGTCGGCGAACTGGAAGACCATGCCCTCGTCGGCGATCAGACCGCCCGGGATCCGCACGATCTCGCAGCCGGCCGCCCGCAGCGCGGCGGCCGTGGCGCGGTGCACGTCCAGCAGCCCGCCGGGGTGGCCGGTGGCGAACAGCACCCGCTCCTTCGCGTCGGCCGCCTTGCGCAGCCGCGCGGCCATGCGTTCGAGCGCGTCGACGGTCAGCTCGGGGTCGATGGTGTCCTGTCCCTGCCGGTGTCCGGGGTCGTCGCTGACCCCGCACCGCTCCGCCATGACGGCGAGCACGTCCTGCTCGTCGCTCCAGCGGTCCCCGAGTTCGAGGCCGAGCCAGTAGTGCCGGTCACCGTTGGCGAGCTTCCGGTAGTGGGAGAGGTTGTTGTCGCGCGGAGTGGCGACGTCTCCGGCGATACGTGAGCGGACGAGGTGGTCGACGAGAGCGGCACGGCTGGGTATCGGCATGGACCCATTGTGCCGTGGGGTGAGCGGAGCGTGTCGACCGTATTGCCCGCTGGGACGTGCCCCGCAGCCCGGGCGTGCCGTGCGCCGGTGCGCCCGCGCGCCCGTCGGCCCGTCCGTGCGTGCGGGGGCGTCCCGCACCCCGCGGGGCTGTCGCGCGCGGGCGCGCCCGTCAGCCCGCGAGCGAGGCCAGCGCCCCGTGTGCCAGACGGCGCAGCAGGTCCTCCGTCGCCGCGCGGCCCAGGGGGCCGCCGCCGTTCGCCCCGAGGTGCGGGGTGGAGTTCAGCAGGCCGAAGACCGCGTGCACGGCCGCCCGCGCCTCGGACTCCGCGACCTCGGGATGGAGCTCGCGGACCACGGTCACCCACAGCTCCACATACTGGCGCTGGAGCTGGCGCACCAGCTTGCGGTCACTGTCCCGGAGGCGGTCCAGCTCCCGGTCGTGCAGGGTGATCAGGGGGCGGTCGTCGAGGGCGAAGTCGATGTGACCGTCGATGAGGGACGCGAGCACCGACTCCGGCCCGGTGCCCGCCTCCTCGACCCGCAGCCGCCCCCCGTCCAGGAGGCGCTCACTGATGCCGACCAGCAGCTCCGCCAGCATGGCGTCCTTGCCCGCGAAGTGGCGGTACAGACCGGGACCGCTGATGCCGACCGCGGCCCCTATCTCGTCGACGCCCACGCCGTGGAAGCCGCGCTCTGCGAAGAGGCGGGCGGCCTCCTTGAGGATCTGCTCGCGGCGGGTCGGGGCCGCGGTCCTGGTGCTCATGAACATTCATTCTAGACAGGGCGGTTAGCGCTCGTTAACCTTGACGCAACACGTTAACGCTCATTAACCGAGCAAGGGAGCTCGATCAATGCAGCAGGCACCAGTGCTGGCGAGCGCCGCGGACCCGGCCTCCGAGGCCTGGCAGGCCAATGAGGCGGCACACCAGGAGCTCGCCGACGGTCTGCGGTCCCGTCTCGCGGCGGCCCGCCTCGGCGGCGGCGAGAAGGCGCGCGCCCGCCACACGGCGCGCGGCAAGCTGCTGCCCCGGGAGCGGGTCGACACCCTGCTCGACCCGGGGTCGCCGTTCCTCGAGCTGGCCCCCCTCGCGGCCGAGGGGATGTACGGGGGGCAGGCCCCGGCCGCCGGCGTGATCGCCGGGATCGGCAGGGTCAGCGGCCGTGAGGTCGTGGTCGTCGCCAACGACGCCACCGTCAAGGGCGGAACGTACTACCCGATGACGGTCAAGAAGCACCTGCGGGCGCAGGAGGTGGCGCTGGAGAACCGCCTCCCCTGTGTCTATCTGGTGGACTCGGGCGGCGCGTTCCTGCCGATGCAGGACGAGGTGTTCCCCGACCGCGACCACTTCGGGCGGATCTTCTACAACCAGGCCCGGATGTCCGGCGCGGGGATCCCGCAGATCGCGGCGGTGCTGGGCTCGTGCACGGCGGGCGGCGCGTACGTCCCGGCGATGAGCGACGAGGCCGTGATCGTCCGCAACCAGGGCACGATCTTCCTGGGCGGTCCCCCGCTGGTGAAGGCCGCGACCGGCGAGGTCGTCACCGCGGAGGAGCTCGGCGGCGGCGAGGTCCACTCCCGCGTCTCCGGCGTCACCGACCACCTCGCGGAGGACGACGCGCACGCGCTGCGGATCGTCAGGAACATCGTGGCGACGCTGCCCGCGCGCGGCCCGCTGCCCTGGCAGGTCGAGCCCGCGGAGGAGCCGAAGGTCGACCCGGCGGGGCTGTACGGGGCGGTGCCGGTCGACTCCCGCACTCCCTACGACGCCCGCGAGATCATCGCTCGCGTCGTGGACGCGTCCCGCTTCCAGGAGTTCAAGGCCGAGTTCGGCCAGACGCTGGTGACCGGCTTCGCCCGCATCCATGGCCATCCGGTCGGCATCGTCGCCAACAACGGCATCCTGTTCGCCGAGTCCGCCCAGAAGGGCGCGCACTTCATCGAGCTCTGCGACCAGCGCGGCATCCCGCTCCTCTTCCTGCAGAACATCTCCGGCTTCATGGTCGGCAAGGACTACGAGGCGGGCGGCATCGCCAAGCACGGCGCCAAGATGGTCACCGCGGTGGCCTGCACCAGGGTGCCGAAGCTGACCGTGGTCGTCGGCGGTTCGTACGGCGCTGGCAACTACTCGATGTGCGGCCGCGCGTACAGCCCCCGCTTCCTGTGGATGTGGCCCAACGCCAAGATCTCGGTCATGGGCGGCGAGCAGGCCGCGTCCGTGCTGGCCACCGTCAAGCGGGACCAGCTCGAGGGCCGCGGCGAGCAGTGGTCCGCCGAGGAGGAAGAGACCTTCAAGGACCCGATCCGCGCCCAGTACGAACAGCAGGGCAACGCCTACTACGCGACGGCCCGCCTCTGGGACGACGGCGTGATCGACCCGATGGAGACCCGGCAGGTGCTGGGGCTCGCTCTGACCGCCTGTGCCAACGCCCCGTTGGGGGACGCCGGCTTCGGCGTCTTCCGGATGTGAGGGACCTTCCACGATGACGATGTTCGACACCGTTCTGGTGGCCAACAGGGGCGAGATCGCCGTACGGGTCATCCGCACCCTGCGGTCCCTCGGCGTGCGCTCCGTGGCCGTCTTCAGCGACGCCGACGCCGGGGCCCGCCATGTGCGCGAGGCCGACACGGCCGTCCGGATCGGCCCGGCGCCGGCCGCCGAGAGCTATCTCTCCATCGAGAGGCTGCTCGACGCCGCGACCCGTACCGGCGCACAGGCCGTGCACCCCGGCTACGGCTTCCTCGCGGAGAACGCGGGCTTCGCCCAGGCCTGCGCGGAGGCGGGGCTGGTCTTCATCGGACCGTCGCCGTCCGCGATCTCCCTCATGGGGGACAAGATCCGCGCCAAGGAGACGGTGCGGGCGGCCGGTGTCCCGGTCGTGCCCGGATCGTCCGGCAGCGGGCTGAGCGACGAGGAACTGGCCGCCGCCGCACGCGAGATCGGCATGCCGGTGCTTCTCAAGCCCTCCGCGGGCGGCGGTGGCAAGGGCATGCGCCTCACCCGCGTGGAGTCCGCACTGATGGACGAGATCGCGGCGGCCCGGCGTGAGGCACGTGCCTCCTTCGGCGACGACACGCTGCTGGTCGAGCGCTGGATCGACCGCCCGCGCCACATCGAGATCCAGGTGCTGGCCGACGGCCACGGCAATGTGGTCCACCTCGGAGAGCGCGAGTGCTCGCTCCAGCGCCGCCATCAGAAGATCATCGAGGAGGCGCCGTCCGTCCTGCTGGACGAAGCGACGCGCGCCGCGATGGGCGAGGCGGCCGTGCAGGCCGCCCGCTCCTGCGGCTACCGCGGCGCGGGCACGGTGGAGTTCATCGTGCCGGGCACGGACCCCTCCCAGTACTACTTCATGGAGATGAACACACGCCTCCAGGTCGAGCACCCGGTCACCGAGCTGGTCACGGGACTGGACCTGGTGGAGTGGCAGCTGCGGGTCGCGGCCGGCGAGCGGCTGACGTTCACGCAGGACGACATCACCCTCACGGGCCACGCGATCGAGGCCCGGATCTGCGCCGAGGATCCCTCCCGGGGCTTCCTTCCCTCCGGCGGCACGGTCCTGAGGCTCCTCGAGCCGCAGGGCGAGGGGGTGCGCACCGACTCCGGCCTCAGCGAGGGCTCGGAGGTCGGCAGCCTGTACGACCCGATGCTCTCCAAGGTCATCGCGTACGGCCCCGACCGCCCCACCGCGCTGCGCAAGCTGCGCGCCGCCCTGGCCGACACGGTGACGCTCGGCGTCCCGACGAACGCCGGCTTCCTGCGCCGGCTGCTGGCCCACCCGGCGGTCGTCTCCGGCGAGATGGACACCGGCCTGGTGGAGCGCGAGGCCGAGGGCCTGGTCCCGGCCGGCGTGCCGGACGAGGTGTACGAGGCCGCGGCGGCGGTCCGCGCCGCCGCGCTGGCGCCCCGCCCGGACGGCACCGGCTGGACCGACCCGTTCTCCGTGCCGAACGGCTGGCGGATGGGCGGCGAACCGGCCCCGCTCGCCTTCCCGTTGCGCGTGCCCGGCTCGGACCCGGTGGACCACGCCGTCCGTCGGCAGGCGACGCCCCGGGTGGAGAAGCACACGGTCTCCGTGGAGATGCACGGGGTCACGCACACCTTCCACCGGGCGGGCGACTGGCTCGGCCGGGACGGCGACTCCTGGCACGTGATGGATCACGACCCCGTCGAGGCGTCGCTGAGCGGCGCCGCCCGTTCCGGGGTGGACACCCTCGCGGCCCCGATGCCGGGCACGGTCACCGTCGTCAAGGTCGCCGTGGGTGACGTGGTGGCCGCCGGGCAGAGCCTGCTCGTGGTCGAGGCGATGAAGATGGAGCACGTGATCTCCGCCCCGCACGCGGGGACCGTCACGGAGCTCGACGTCACCGCGGGATCGACCGTCGCCATGGACCAGGTGCTCGCCGTGGTCACCCCTGAAGAGACCGGAGAGACCGGAGAGACCGGCACGACCGGTGGGGAGGTCACCGCATGACCGGTACCGAAGGACTGCCGATGACCGTCCACGGCCAGGGGCTTCCCGACCGTGTGCGCATCCATGAGGTCGGTCCCCGCGACGGCCTGCAGAACGAGAAGTCGGTGGTGCCGACGGAGGTCAAGGCGGAGTTCATCCGCCGACTCGCCGGATCGGGACTGACCACCGTCGAGGCGACGAGCTTCGTCCACCCCAAGTGGGTGCCCCAACTGGCCGACGCGGAGAAGCTCTTCCCGCTCGTGAACTCGCTCGCCGGCGTGCGGCTGCCCGTCCTGGTCCCCAACGACCGGGGCCTGGACCGGGCGCTCGGCCTCGGCGCCCGCGAGGTGGCCGTGTTCGCCAGCGCCACGGAGTCGTTCGCCAAGGCCAATCTCAACCGCACGGTCGACGAGGCGCTCGCCATGTTCGAGCCGGTCGTGACCAGGGCCGTGGAGCACGGTCTGCGGGTGCGCGGCTATCTGAGCATGTGCTTCGGCGACCCGTGGGAGGGTCCCGTGCCCCTCGCGCAGGTCGTCCGCGTCTGCCGCAGGCTGGCCGACATGGGCTGCGACGAGCTGAGCCTCGGCGACACGATCGGTGTCGCCACACCCGGCCATGTGGCGGCCCTGCTCACCGAGCTGGCCGGCGCCGGGGTCCCGGCCGACCGGCTCGCCGTGCACTTCCACGACACGTACGGCCAGGCTCTCGCCAACACCCTCGCCGCGCTCCAGCACGGTGTCAGCGTCGTCGACTCGTCCGCGGGCGGCCTCGGCGGCTGCCCTTACGCGAAGAGCGCGACCGGAAACCTCGCCACCGAGGACCTCGTGTGGATGCTTCACGGCCTCGGCATCGAAACCGGGGTCGATCTCGGCCGGCTCACCGCCACGAGCGTGTGGATGGCCGAACAACTGGGCCGCCCCAGCCCTTCCCGTACCGTCCGCGCCCTCTCCCACAAGGAGTGACCCCCTGATGTCCCTGGACCACCGGCTGTCCGCCGAGCACGAGGAACTCCGCCGTACGGTCGAGCAGTTCGCCCACGACGTGATAGCCCCGAAGATCGGCGACTTCTACGAGCGGCACGAGTTCCCGTACGAGATCGTCCGTGAGATGGGCCGTATGGGCCTGTTCGGGCTGCCCTTCCCCGAGGAGTACGGGGGCATGGGCGGCGACTATCTGGCCCTCGGGATCGCCCTGGAGGAGCTGGCCCGCGTCGACTCCTCCGTGGCCATCACCCTGGAGGCGGGCGTCTCGCTGGGCGCGATGCCGATCCATCTCTTCGGTACCGAGGAGCAGAAGCGGCAGTGGCTGCCGCGGCTGTGCTCCGGTGAGCTGCTGGGCGCCTTCGGCCTGACGGAACCGGACGGCGGCTCCGACGCCGGCGGCACCAGGACCACCGCCGTACGGGACGGCGACGAGTGGGTCATCAACGGCTCCAAGTGCTTCATCACCAACTCGGGCACCGACATCACCGGTCTGGTCACCGTCACCGCGGTGACGGGCCGTAAGGAGGACGGCCGTCCGGAGATCTCCGCGATCATCGTCCCCTCCGGGACGCCCGGATTCACGGTGGCCGCCCCCTACTCCAAGGTCGGGTGGAACGCCTCCGACACCCGCGAGCTGTCCTTCGCGGACGTCCGCGTCCCGGTCGCCAACCTGCTCGGCGAAGAAGGCCGCGGCTACGCGCAGTTCCTGCGCATCCTCGACGAGGGCCGTGTCGCCATCTCGGCGCTGGCGACCGGCCTCGCGCAGGGCTGTGTGGACGAGTCCGTGAAGTACGCGCGGGAGCGGCACGCGTTCGGCAGGCCGATCGGCTCGAACCAGGCCATCCAGTTCAAGATCGCGGACATGGAGATGAAGGCCCATATGGCGCGCGTCGGCTGGCGGGACGCGGCGTCGCGGCTGGTGCACGGCGAGCCGTTCAAGAAGGAGGCGGCCGTCGCCAAGCTGTACTCGTCGACGGTCGCGGTGGACAACGCCCGTGAGGCGACCCAGATCCACGGCGGCTACGGCTTCATGAACGAGTACCCGGTGGCCCGCATGTGGCGCGACTCGAAGATCCTCGAGATCGGTGAAGGCACCAGCGAGGTCCAGCGGATGCTGATCGCAAGGGAGTTGGGCCTCACCGGCTGACCCGGGGCTCACGGCGGCGCGCGGCACCCTCACGGGGCCGCGCGCCGCCGCGTGTTCAAGGTCACTCCGCGCTCGCGCTCCCGGCGCCCGACCGGCCCTGGACAACTTCTGAGGTTAGGCTAACCTACCTTCAAAACCTGCCAGTGGCCTATTCGGCACGTACGAAAGCGGACACCACCATGCCCAACGCCCGAGCTTCCCATCTCACTCGACGCGGCCTGCTCTCCGCCGGCGGCGCCCTCGGGCTCGGCGTGGCGCTCGCCGCGTGCGGCCAGGATTCGAAGGGCGAGAAGGGCGACTCCGACAAGGCCGCCGCCAAGTCCGGCCCTTGGTCCTTCACCGACGACCGCGGCAAGAAGTCCGAGTCGAAGGCCGTCCCGAAGAAGATCGTCGCCTTCACCGGCACCGCCGCCGCCCTGTTCGACTACGGGGTCGAGGTCACCGGGGTGTTCGGCCCGACCAAGACCGCCGACGGCAAGGCCGACGTCCAGGCCGGCGACATGGACATCAGCAAGCTCGAGATCCTGGGCAACGTCTGGGGCGAGTTCAACGTGGAGAAGTACGCGGCGCTCGCGCCGGAGCTGCTGGTGACGGACATGTGGGAGAAGGACGCCCTCTGGTACGTGCCGGACCAGTCCAAGGACAAGATCCTCAAGCTGGCCCCGAGCGTCGCCCTGTGGGCCGCGCAGATCAACATGCCGGGCGCCCTCCAGCGCCGCGCGGACCTCGCGGAGTCCCTGGGCGCCGACATGAAGGCCGCGAAGGTCACCGACGCCAAGGCACGCTTCGAGAAGGCCGCCGAGCGGCTGCGCCAGGCCGCCAAGGCCAAGCCGAACCTGAAGGTCCTGATCGGCTCCGGCAGCCAGGAACTCTTCTACGTCTCCGTCCCGAAGATGTCGGCGGACACGCTCTACTTCCAGGAACTCGGCGTGAAGTTCGTCGAGCCCAAGCCGAACGCCCAGGGCTTCTTCGAGGAGCTGAGCTGGGAGAACGCCGGCAAGTACGGCGCCGACATCATCATGCTGGACAACCGCACCGGCACCCTGCAGCCCGACACCCTCAAGGCCAAGCCCACCTGGGCCGGGCTCCCCGCGGTGAAGGCCGGTCAGGTCGTCCCGCGTGTCACCGAGCCGATCTACTCCTACGCCAAGTGCGCGCCGATCCTCGAGGATCTGGCGAAGGCCATCGAGAACGCGAAGAAGGTCTCCTGACGATGACGACCGAGGCCGAGATCGCCCCGTTCCGTTTCTTCGACCTTCAGGTTGCGCGGACAAGGCGGCTCGGCCCGTCGCTCGTCCGCGTCACCTTCACCGGCCAGGCGGAGGACGGCCTGCGGGACTTCGTGGCCGGCGGCCGCGACCAGTCCCTGTCGCTGTTCCTTCCGCACCCCGGCCAGCCGGCCCCGGTCGTCCCCGTGGACGCGGGTGACGGCGGCGCCATCTTCGCCGCGTGGCGTGCGCTGCCCGACGACGTGCGGGCCGTGATGCGTTCGTACACGGTGCGGGAGCAGCGCGTCGAGGACGGCGAGGTGGACATCGACTTCGCCGTGCACGAGGACGGCGGCCCGGCCTGCCGCTGGGCGCTGGCGGCCGAGCCCGGGCACAAGGTGATGGTGCTCGGCCCCGCGGTCGCCGACAACACCGGTGTGCGCTGCCGGCCGCCCGAGGACACCGACTGGGTGCTGATCTGGGCGGACGAGACGGCGCTGCCCGCCGCCTCGGCGATCCTGGAGTGGCTGCCGGCCGGCCGGAAGGCCAAGGTCTGGCTGGAGGTGCCGCACGGCGGTGACCGGCTGCCGCTCAAGACGGACGCGGACGCCGACATCACCTGGCTCGTCAGGGACGAGGGCGCGCCGTCGGCCGTGGAGGCCGTCGCCGCCGCCGAGTTGCCCGAGGGCGTCGGCTACGCCTGGATCGCGGGCGAGTCCGGCAGCATCAAGGCGCTGCGGCGTCTTCTGGTGAACGACCGTGAGTTCGACCGCCGGAAGGTCACCTTCGTCGGCTACTGGAAGCGCGGCGTCAGCGAGGACGGGCTCCGCGAGGAGCCGGCGGAAGAGGCCGAGTGACCCGTCGCGGCCTCAACTGACCGTCCACGCACGGTCATTGTGTGATCAACGACATAACGGTTGTGCCCCGAGGGGGGCGAGGGACTTTCGAGGCTTGAGTTAGGTTAGGCTTACCTTACTTAAGGCGTCGCCCTCGCCCCCTTCTTCCTGTCCCCTGAGGCGCGACCAGGTCCCCGCCACGGGAGGACATTGCATGCGCTCGCACCTGCTCAATGACATGACGGCGGAGCACTACCGGCGCTCCGTGACCGAAGGAGTCGAGCGGGTGGCGAACCGACTCGCCACGACCCGACGGCCGTTCACCGGAGTCACCCCTGACCAGCTCGCCCCGGTCGTCTCCGCGATCGACCTCGACCGGCCGCTCGGAGACGCGTCCGCCGCCCTGGACGAGCTGGAGGACGTGTACCTCCGGGACGCCGTCTACTTCCACTCCCCCCGCTACCTCGCCCACCTCAACTGCCCGGTCGTCATCCCGGCCGTGCTCGGCGAGGCGGTCCTCTCCGCGGTCAACTCCTCCCTGGACACCTGGGACCAGAGCGCCGGCGGCACCCTCATCGAGCGCCGCCTGATCGACTGGACCGCGCAGCGGATCGGCCTCGGCCCCGCCGCCGACGGCGTGTTCACCAGCGGCGGCACCCAGTCCAACCTCCAGGCCCTGCTGCTGGCCCGCCAGGAGGCCAAGACCACCGACCTGGCGAAACTGCGCATCTTCAGCTCCGAGTGCAGCCACTTCAGCGTCCAGAAGTCCGCCACCCTCCTCGGGCTCGGCCCCGAGGCCGTCGTCTCGATCCCCGTGGACCGCGACAAGCGGATGCAGACCGTGGCGCTCGCCGCGGAGCTGGAGCGCTGCCGCGCCGAGGGCCTCGTCCCCATGGCCGTCGTCGCGACCGCGGGCACCACGGACTTCGGCTCCATCGACCCGCTGCCGGAGATCGCCGAGCTCGCGGGGCTGTACGAGACCTGGATGCACGTCGACGCCGCCTACGGCTGCGGGCTGCTGGCCTCGCCCACCCGCCGCCACCTCCTCGACGGCATCGAGCACGCCGACTCGGTCACCGTCGACTACCACAAGTCCTTCTTCCAGCCGGTGAGTTCCTCGGCGGTGCTGGTGCGGGACGCGGCCACGCTCCGCCACGCCACCTACCACGCCGACTACCTCAACCCGCGGCCCACTGTGGATGTGGGGGCACCTCCCGCGTCCGGAGGACTGCGGGGGAGGATACCGAATCAGGTCGACAAGTCCCTGCAGACCACCCGTCGCTTCGACGCGCTCAAGCTGTGGATGACGCTGCGGGTGATGGGCGCCGACGGGGTGGGGCAGCTCTTCGACGAGGTGTGCGACCTCGCAGCCGCCGGCTGGGAGCTGCTCGCCGCCGACCCGCGCTACGACGTGGTCGTGCGGCCGCAGCTGTCCACCCTGGTCTACCGCTACATCCCGCGGTCCGTCACGGACCCCGCCCTGATCGACCGGGCCAACCTGCACGCCCGCAAGGCGCTGTTCGCGTCGGGCGAGGCCGTGGTCGCCGGCACCAAGGTCGGCGGGCGTCAGTACCTGAAGTTCACCCTGCTCAATCCCGAGACGACGACCGAAGACATCGCCGCCGTCCTCGACCTGATCGCCGGCCACGCCGAGCAGTTCCTTGGAGAGAACCTTGTCCACGCCTCTTGATTTCATCGGTATCGGCCTGGGTCCGTTCAACCTCGGTCTCGCCTGCCTGACCGAGCCGATCGACGAGCTGAACGGCCTGTTCCTGGAGTCCAAGCCGGACTTCGAATGGCACTCCGGGATGTTCCTGGAAGGCGCCCATCTCCAGACGCCGTTCATGTCGGACCTGGTCACCCTCGCCGACCCGACCTCGCCCTACTCGTTCCTGAACTACCTCAAGGACAAGGGCAGGCTCTACTCCTTCTACATCCGGGAGAACTTCTACCCGCTGCGGACCGAGTACAACGACTACTGCCGGTGGGCCGCGGCCCGGCTGAGCAGCATCCGCTTCAACACCACCGTCACCTCGGTGTCGTACGACGAAGAGGGCGAGGTGTACGTGGTGCGCACCGCCGACGACGCATTCACGGCCCGCCGTCTCGTCCTGGGCACCGGCACCCCGCCGTACATCCCCGAGGCCTGCCAGGGCCTCGGCGGGGACCTGCTGCACAACTCGCGCTACCTGGACCACAAGGAGGCGCTGCAGAAGAAGGAGTCGATCACCCTCGTCGGCAGCGGCCAGAGCGCGGCGGAGATCTACTACGACCTGCTCTCCGAGATCGACGTGCACGGCTACCGGCTCAACTGGGTGACCCGCTCCCCGCGCTTCTTCCCGCTGGAGTACACCAAGCTGACGCTGGAGATGACCTCCCCGGAGTACATCGACTACTTCCACGCGCTGCCGGAGGAGACCCGCTACAGACTCGAGTCCCAGCAGAAGGGCCTGTTCAAGGGCATCGACTCGGAGCTGATCGACGCGATCTTCGACCTGCTCTACCAGAAGAACCTGAAGGGCCCGGTCCCCACCCGGCTGCTGACGAACTCGGCGCTGCGGACCGCCTCGTACGAGGACGGCACCTACACCCTGGGACTGCGCCAGGAGGAGCAGGGCAAGGACTACGAGCTGCACACCGAGGGCCTGATCCTGGCCACCGGCTACCGGTACGTCACCCCCGCCTTCCTGGAGCCCGTCGCCGACCGGATCCGGCTCGACGGCCACGGCCGCTTCGACGTCGCCCGCAACTACTCCATCGACACGGCCGGCCGGGAGATCTTCCTGCAGAACGCGGGCGTGCACACCCACTCGATCACCTCGCCCGACCTGGGCATGGGCGCCTACCGAAACGCCTACATCATCGGCGAGCTGCTGGGCAGCGAGTACTACGCCGTAGAGAAGTCCATCGCGTTCCAGGAGTTCGCTGTATGAGCACCACCACCGCCGTCGGTCCCCTCACCGTCCGGCCCCTCGACCCGTTGGCGGACGCCGAGCTGCTGCACAGCTGGGTCACCCACCCGAAGGCCGCGTTCTGGATGATGCAGGACGCGAAACTCCAGGACGTCGAGCGCGAGTACATGCGCATAGCGGCGCACGAGCACCACCACGCGTTCATGGGCCTCCACGACGGCGAACCCGCCTTCCTGATGGAGAGCTACGACCCGCGGTACGTGGAGCTCGTCGGGCTGTACGAACCGGAGCCCGGCGACGTCGGCATGCACTTCCTCGTCGCGCCGACCGACCGGCCCGTGCACGGCTTCACCCTCGCCGTGATCACCGCCGTGATGCGGGAGCTGTTCGCCGATCCGGCGACGAAGCGGGTCGTGGTCGAGCCGGACGTCGGCAACTCGGCCGTGCACCGGCTCAACGAGGCCGTCGGCTTCGTCGCAGCCGAGAAGATAGTGAAGCCCGAGAAAGAGGCTCTGCTGAGCTTCTGCACCCGCGAGCAGTTCGAGGCGGCCACGGCGGTGACCCGATGAATCCCGTGTCCCACCTCACGCCCGACCGCTGGGCGCACGCCAACCGGCTCCTCGTCCGCAAGGCCCTCGCCGAGTTCGCCCACGAGCGGCTGCTGACCCCCGAGCACCTCGGCGACGACGCCTACCGCCTCGTCGCGGACGACGGCGCGACCGAGTACCGCTTCACCGCCCGCCGCTTCGCCCTCGACCACTGGCAGGTGGCCGCCGGGTCGATCAGCCGTCACCGCGACGGCGCGCGGCTGCCGCTGGACGCGCTGGAGTTCGTCATCGAGATGCGGGGCTCACTCGGGCTGAGCGACGAGATCCTGCCCGTGTATCTGGAGGAGATCTCCTCCACCCTCTCCGGCACGGCGTACAAGTCGGCGAAACCGCCGGTCACGGCCGCCGAGCTGGCCGAGGCGGACTTCCAGGCCGTCGAGACCGGCATGACGGAGGGCCACCCCTGCTTCGTCGCGAACAACGGCCGGCTCGGCTTCGGCATCGACGAGTACCACGCCTACGCCCCGGAGGCCGCGAACCCCCTCCGGCTGGTGTGGCTGGCGGCCCGCCGCGACCGCGCCGCGTTCACCGCCGGCGCGGGCATCGACTACGAGACCTTCATCCGGGCCGAGCTCGGCGACGACGCCGTGGACCGCTTCGCCAAGAGCCTCGCGGACCAGGGCCTCGATCTCGCCGACTACCTGCTGATCCCGGCCCACCCCTGGCAGTGGTGGAACAAGCTGTCCGTGACCTTCGCCGCCGAGATCGCCCAGCAGCGGCTGGTGTACCTGGGCGAGGGCGACGACCGCTACCTGGCGCAGCAGTCCATCAGGACGTTCTTCAACACCGACGCCCCGGCGAAGCACTACGTGAAGACGGCCCTGTCCGTCCTCAACATGGGGTTCATGCGCGGTCTCTCGGCCGCGTACATGGAAGCGACGCCGGCCATCAACGACTGGCTGGCCGGGCTGATCGACGGCGACGACGTGCTGAAGGCCGCCCGCTTCTCGATCATCCGCGAGCGTGCGGCCGTGGGTTACCGCCACCTCGAGTACGAGGCCGCGACCGACCGGTACTCCCCCTACCGCAAGATGCTGGCCGCCCTGTGGCGCGAGAGCCCGGTGGCGTCCCTGGAGGACGGCGAGCGGCTCGCCACCATGGCGTCCCTGCTGCACGTCGACCACGAGGGCCGGTCGTTCGCGGGCGCGCTGATCACCGGCTCCGGACTGGCCCCCACCGAGTGGCTGCGCGGCTACCTGGACGCCTACCTGCTGCCGGTGCTGCACAGCTTCTACGCCTACGACCTGGTCTTCATGCCGCACGGCGAGAACGTCATCCTGGCGCTCGGCGAGAACGGCACGGTCCGGCGGGCGATCTTCAAGGACATCGCGGAAGAGATCGCGGTGATGGACCCGGACGCGGTACTGCCTCCGTCCGTCGACCGGATCCGGGTGGAGGTGCCCGAGGAGACGAAGATCCTCTCGATCTTCACGGACGTCTTCGACTGCTTCTTCCGCTTCCTCGGCGCGACGCTCGCCGAGGAGGAGGTGCTCCGCGAGGACGACTTCTGGCGCACGGTCGCCGAGTGCGTCCGCGCGTACCAGCGGTCGGTGCCGGAGCTGGCGGACAAGTTCGCGCAGTACGACATGTTCGCGGACGAGTTCGCGCTGTCCTGCCTGAACCGGCTCCAGCTGCGCAACAACCGGCAGATGGTGGACCTGGCCGACCCGTCGGCCGCGCTCCAGTTCGTCGGCACGCTGACGAACCCGATCGCACGGTTCTCCTCCTAGCGCCCCACGGCACCGGGCGTTCCTCGGAACGCCCGGCGGCGGGCCGGCGCCCGAGAACGGCCGGCGCCCGGCGGGATACGGTCCCTCCCGCCGGGCGCCGGTTCCTCACCCGACGCTCACTGCGCGGGCCACGGCACCTGCGGCGAGCGGTAGAAGTCGATACCGAGCGCCGACAGCCGCGGCCCCTGGGCCGCGAGCCGCACCTTGTAGGTGTCCCAGTCGTGCGTGGACGCCGGTGACCAGCCCAGCTCCGCGACCCCGGGCAGACGCGGGAACGCCATCCGGTCGATGTGCGCGTCGCTGGAGATGGTCTCCGTCCACAGGGGCGCCTCGACGCCCCGGACCGCACTCGCCGGCGCGCCCGGCAGGTAGGTGCCGGGGTCCCAGTCGTAGGACCTCCGCACCTCGACGTATCCGGCCCAGGCGAGGCCCAGTTCGGTGTTCTCGTCGTACTTCATGTCGAGGTAGACCCGGTCGGCCGGCGAGAGGATCAGGCCCGTGCCGTTCTGCGCGGCCTCAGCGACCCGCGCCTTCTCGGCCTGACTCGTGCCGTCGAGGCCCCAGTACTGCGCCAGGGCGCCCTTCTGCGGGCTCGCGCCGGTCAACTGGTGCCAGCCGATGACGGTCTTGCCGTACTTGGCGACGATCGGCTGCACCCTGTTCATGAACGCCACGTAGTCCTCGTGGCTGGTGGAGTGCGCCTCGTCGCCGCCGATGTGGATGTACCTGCCGGGCGTGAGCGCGGCCACCTCCCGGATCACGTCGTCCACGAAGTCGTACGTCAGCTCCTTGCGCACGCACAGCGAACTGAAGCCGACGGCCGTGCCCGTGTAGAGCGGCGGGGCCACGCCGTCGCAGTTGAGCTCGGCGTACGAGGCCAGGGCGGCGTTGGTGTGCCCCGGCATGTCGATCTCCGGCACGACCTCCAGATAGCGGGAGGAGGCGTACCGGACGATCTCCTTGTACTGGGCCTTGGTGTAGTGACCGCCGGGGCCTCCGCCGACCTGCGTGGAGCCGCCGTACGCGGCCAGCCGCGGCCACGAGTCGACGGCGATGCGCCAGCCCTGGTCGTCGGAGAGATGGAGATGGAGGGTGTTGATCTTGTAGAGGGCGAGGTGGTCGATGTAGCGCTTGACCTGCTCGACCGTGAGGAAGTGCCGCGAGACGTCGAGCATCGCGCCCCGGTGCGCGTAGCGCGGGACGTCGGTGATCGTGCCGCCCGCGACCTGCCACGGGCCGCCGCGGGGAGAGTCCGCCTCGATCGCGGCGGGCAGCAGCTGACGCAGCGTCTGCACACCGTGGAAGAGCCCGGCGGGCCGGTGCGCGGTGATCGTGAGCCCGCCCGGAGCGGACTTCAGGCGGTAGCCCTCGTCGCCCAGGGCGCTCTCCCCGGCGCTGAGCCGCAGGCTGATCGACCTGGCCGCGGGCCGGGTGGTGATCGGGAGGGCGTAACCGGTCGAGGGGCGCAGCACCTCGGCGAGGCGCTCGGCGACCGCGCGGGCCCCGGGTGAGGCATCGGTACGGATCGTGGTGGCCGCGGTCAGGGTGTAGGGGGCGCCGCCCGGCTCGGCGGAGGCGGGTGCGGGGACGATCTGGCCGAGCGGCCGGACGGTGGCGGCGCTGTCGGCGCCGGAGGCCGCGGCCGGGTCCGAGGCGACGGCGCCGGAGAGGGCGGCCGCCGTGACAAGCAGGAGCGAACCGAGGAGGCGGGGAATCGGTCTGGGCTGACTCACAGGCTGGGGTCCCTTCGACGGGGTTCTCGTCTGTGCGCAGAGCAACCGCTCGATCACCATGCGTACCGTGAGCCTCAACTGCGGTCAAGGTGTAGACCACTTGTCGTTCCACGGACGGGAAAATCCCCCGTCGGCGGAGATCATCCGGACGGGCCGCCCGCACCGATGACGGTGGCGCGGGACGCGGATCCACCGACCGAGGACGGGGGCGGCACGTCCGAGCAGACCGCCTCCGGACAGATGTGAGCTATCTCCTGCCCGGAATCGGGCAGGATTCTTGCGAAGAGCAGCGCCCGCCCTCCAATATCTACGGGTGCTCGAACCTCGCCCGTCTGTGCGCCTGTCGCACGACGACCTCATCGACCACCTGGTGCGCAGCACCGCGCTCCAGCGCGGTGAAGCCGCCCGGGTGGTGCTCGATGTACTGGCGTACTTCGACGAGACGACCGAGGAGTTCGTCCGCCGCCGCCATCGCGAACTCAAGTCCGGCGGCGCGGTGAACACCGAGATCTTCGAGCGGATCGCGGCCGAACTGCCGCACCGCGCCGTGGCGCCGCCGGAGCTCTCGCTCCGCCAGCTGCGCCGCATGGTCTACGGCTGAGCAGCCCCACCGGGGCCGGGCACACTTCTGATCTATGGAGGGGCAGAAACCATATGTGTGGAATTGTCGGATACATCGGCAAGCGTGACGTTGCTCCGCTGCTGCTGGAGGGCCTGCAGCGGCTCGAGTACCGCGGCTACGACTCCGCGGGCGTGGTCATCAGCAGCCCGAAGTCCCCCGCGCTGAAGATGGTCAAGGCCAAGGGCCGCGTCCGCGAGCTCGAGGCCCGCGTCCCCAAGCGCTTCGCCGGCACCACCGGCATCGCCCACACCCGCTGGGCCACCCACGGCGCCCCCAGCGACATCAACTCCCACCCGCACCTGGACCCGGAGAACAACGTCGCCGTCGTCCACAACGGCATCGTGGACAACGCCGCCGAGCTCCGCCTCAAGCTGGAGGCGGACGGTGTCGTCTTCGCCTCCGAGACCGACACCGAGGTCATCACCCACCTGATCGCCCGCTCCCAGGCCACCACCCTGGAGGAGAAGGTCCGCGAGGCCCTCAAGGTGATCGAGGGCACGTACGGCATCGCCGTGATGCACGCCGACTTCGCCGAGCGCATCGTGGTCGCCCGCAACGGCTCCCCCGTCGTCCTCGGCATCGGCGAGAAGGAGATGTTCGTCGCCTCCGACGTCGCCGCCCTGGTCGCCCACACCCGCCAGATCGTCACCCTCGACGACGGCGAGATGGCCACCCTCAAGGCCGACGACTTCCGTACGTACACGACCTCGGGCGCGTCCACCACCGCCACCCCGGAGACCGTCGAGTGGGAGGCCGCCTCCTACGACATGGGCGGCCACGACACGTACATGCACAAGGAGATCTCCGAGCAGCCCGACGCGGTCGACCGTGTGCTGCGCGGCCGGATCGACGACCGGTTCAACACCGTGCACCTGGGCGGCCTGAACCTGGACGCCCGTGAGGCCCGCGGCATCCGCCGCGTGAAGATCCTCGGTTGCGGCACGTCCTACCACGCGGGCCTGATCGGCGCCGGACTCATCGAGTCCCTCGCCCGTATCCCCGCCGACGCCGAGCCGGCCTCCGAATTCCGCTACCGCAACCCGGTCGTGGACCCCGACACCCTGTACATCGCCGTCTCCCAGTCCGGCGAGACCTACGACGTGCTCGCGGCCGTCCAGGAGCTCAAGCGCAAGGGGGCCCGCGTCCTCGGCGTGGTCAACGTCGTCGGTTCCGCGATCGCCCGTGAGGCCGACGGCGGCACGTACGTCCACGCCGGCCCCGAGGTGTGCGTCGTCTCCACGAAGTGCTTCACCAACACGGTCGTCGCCTTCGCCCTGCTCGCCCTGCACCTGGGCCGCATCCGCGACCTGTCCGTCGCCGAGGGCAAGCGGATCATCGAGGGCCTGCGCAAGCTGCCCGCGCAGATCAGCGAGATCCTCGAGTCCGAGGACGAGATCAAGAAGCTGGCCGAGCAGTACGCGGACGCCAAGTCGATGATGTTCATCGGCCGGGTGCGCGGCTACCCGGTGGCGCTCGAGGCCTCCCTGAAGCTCAAGGAGATCTCCTACATCCACGCCGAGGCCTACCCGGCCTCCGAGCTCAAGCACGGCCCCCTCGCGCTCATCGAGCCCGCGCTGCCCACCGTGGCGATCGTGCCGGACGACGAGCTGCTGGAGAAGAACCGGGCCGCGCTCGAGGAGATCAAGGCGCGCAGCGGCCGCATCCTCGCCGTCGCCCACCGCGAGCAGGAGAAGGCCGACCACACCATCGTGGTGCCGAAGAACGAGGACGAGCTGGACCCGATCCTGATGGGTATCCCGCTCCAGCTCCTCGCCTACCACACCGCGCTGGCGCTGGGCCGGGACATCGACAAGCCGCGTAACCTCGCCAAGTCCGTCACCGTCGAGTAGGCGACGGCCGCAGGACCGGTTCATGAGGAACGCCCCCTGTGTGTGCCAACCGTGCACACAGGGGGCGTTCCCTTTTCATCGGGCGGGCGCCACCCGAAGCGCCGCCCGTGGAGCTGCCGTGAGGCCCATGGACCTCAGCCGGTGGCCGTCACCCGCCGGCCGGCAGCGCGCCCCGTGAACGTCGGCCACTTGGCGAGCGCCGCCGTCGCGCCGTACCAGGCCACCAGGCCCGCGACCGCGCCGACCCAGCCGCCGGCCTTGGCCAGGCCCTCGTTGCCCGCGAAGGCGGCTATGCCGCCCAGCAGCAGCGCGAGGGTCAGCAGCCCGTACACCCCTTGGCCGAGAACGCCGCTGCCGGAGGCGGCGGCGGTCAGCGTCAGGGCGAGCAGCGCCCACAGCAGCATGAACAGGCCCGCCGCCTCGGCCGAGGTCTCGCCTCCCACGGCGGTCCCCCAGGTGAACCAGAAGGCGCCGAGACCGGCGAAGGCGGTTCCCGAACCGCCGTTGCCCGCGCGGAACTCGAGCAGGCCGACGACGAAGAGCGCCACTCCGCCGACCCATGTCGCGAGCGCGGCGGCATCGGCGGCGGAGACGTTGTCGATCACCCCGGTGTTGCCCACACCGAAGGCCAGCAGCGTCAGCCCGAGGGCGAGGTTGCCGAGAGTCGAAGTAGAACCAGTTCCCGCAGAGACTCCGTTGTCCACGGCGGGCTCCCTTCCTGTCCTGTGCAGTTGTTCTGCGCCATGTGCTGCAATCCCAGCGACCGGATATCTACCCTTCACAAGTGCACAATCCACCTGTTACGCATGGATAGATTTCCGTACATGCCTGGTGTGTCGGGGAGTTGACGGAGCCTCACCCGACAGGCGGTGACAAGGGGGAACAAGCGGACCACCGGGACGGCCGGGACGTCGGGTCCCGGGCCGGCGATCCGGGGAGACGCGCAGGAGATCCGGTTCAGGTTCGGTCAGGGGATCCGGTTCAGGAGGGCCGGTTCAGGAGATCCGGTTCAGGGGATCACGACGACCGGGCGCTGCGCGCGCTTCGCGAGCCGCCCCGCGACCGACCCGAAGAGCCGGCCGACGATGCCGTGCGTGGAGCCGACCACGATCGCGTCCGCCGAATACTCGCGGCCGACCTCTTCCAGCTCGTGACAGATGTCGCCGCCGCGCTCGACCAGGATCCACGGGACCTCGGCGAGGTAGTCCGCGCAGGCCAGCTCGAGGCCCAGCACCTCGGTGCGGTGATCGGGCACGTCGACGAAGACGGGCGGCTCGCAGCCGGCCCAGACCGTCGTCGGCAGCCGGTTGGCGACATGGACGATGATCAGACCGGATCCGGTCCGCCTCGCCATGCCGATGGCGTAGGCGAGCGCTCGCTCACTGGATGTCGATCCGTCGAAACCGACGACGACTCCGTGCCGGAAGGCGGGATCGCATGAATGGCGTGCTTCTTCAGCCGCCCGCAGGTCCGACAGAGGATCGGCTACCTGCTTGCGGTCCGCGGGTTCGGGGATTTCGTGACCGGCCATCGGTGTCTCGGCGAAGGAGGTCCTCTTCGGAGTGATCGATTGAGGAAAGCGCGTCGGCTGGAGGGGCGGTGGAGCTGTGTCCGGGAATCATCTTCCCCACCCCATACCCCCAAGGGTACGGCGGCACTCCTCTCCTGCCCAGGGCCTGCTGCCCCCATGCGCGACGTTCCAGGGAGCATGCCCGAGCGCGCCCAGGATCGCAATGCCGCTTGGCCACTACAGCCGTCTGCGCGCCACCGGGTGACCGGACGACCACGGTCCTCGTTGGCCAGTGGGTCACCCCGCCGCCCCCAGGAGCCTCTGTGCCAGCACGACCGCCCGGCCCCCACCGCTCCCCCGGCCCCCCGTCCCGCCGCCGCCCCGCCGGTCCTCCGTCCGGACCGGCCCCGAGCGCCCCGGCCACCCCCTCCCGGCCGGACGACCCGGGGAGCTCCGCGAGCTCCGCCGGTGACGTCGTCCGCTGGGGCGCGTTCAGTTGCCTGCTGGTCCCCGTCGTGCTCGTCGTGTACGGCACCTCCGTCGGCGGCGCGGCCGCCGCGGCGCTCGGGCTCGCCGCGGTGACGGCGGCGTGCCGGGTGCTGCTGCGCCACTCGGAGCGGACGGCCGCACGGGGCCGGGCCACCGAGGACGCGCCGGCCGGAGGCCGGCACTCCGGTACCGTCCCTGGGGCGCGGCGCGGCGCGCGGCACGGATCGAGAGGCGCACCGGGGGGCTGACGGTTTTGCACGCCCACACCCGTATGTTTTCAGCCAACTTCACTACGCAGGCCGATCCTTGTCGAAATGGTCTGCCAACCCCCTTGTCACCAGGGAAGAAAGGACTGAAGGCCCTTCTGGCACCCTACGGGGACGGGCCATGCCTGCGATGCGCACTTCCCTGCGGGCCCCCCGAGTGGAACGCTTCGTGATCGAATGCATCGCGCCAAGTTGCCATGTCGACATAGCGGGGCATCCCGAACTTGTCACGCCGGCGCCACGGGACGCAGTAGATTCGATCATGAGTATCGAAGGCCGGGGGACTCGTGCAGAACCGAGGGGAAACGTGCAGGAGCGAAAGGCCCGAAACGAACGGGGAGACGCGTACTTCGAGGGGGGTTTAGCGTCATGAGTCAGGACTCCGCCGCGCCGGAGACGGCACGGAAGCTGTCCGGGCGCCGGCGCCGGGAAGTCGTCGCCGTGCTGCTGTTCAGCGGCGGCCCTATTTTCGAAAGTTCCATCCCGCTCTCGGTGTTCGGAATTGACCGTCAGGACGCCGGAGTTCCCCGCTACCGCCTGCTCGTGTGCGGTGGCGAGGACGGACCGCTGAGGACCACCGGCGGCCTGGAACTGACCACGCCGTACGGCCTCGAGGCGATCAGCAGAGCGGGCACCGTCGTGGTGCCGGCCTGGCGCTCGATCACCTCGCCGCCACCGCCCGAGGCGCTCGACGCGCTGCGCCGGGCACACGAGGAGGGTGCCCGCATCGTCGGCCTGTGCACCGGGGCGTTCGTCCTGGCCGCGGCCGGCCTGCTCGACGGGCGCCCCGCCACCACCCACTGGATGTACGCGCCGACCCTGGCGAAGCGCTACCCGTCCGTGCACGTGGATCCGCGTGAGCTGTTCGTCGACGACGGCGATGTGCTCACGTCCGCGGGAACGGCGGCCGGAATCGACCTCTGCCTCCACATAGTGCGCACCGACCATGGCACGGAGGCGGCCGGAGCGCTCGCCCGCAGGCTCGTCGTCCCACCCCGTCGCAGTGGCGGTCAGGAGCGCTATCTCGACAGGTCTTTACCGGAGGAAATCGGCTCCGACCCGCTGGCCGAGGTCGTGTCCTGGGCGCTGGAGCACCTCCACGAGCAGTTCGACGTGGAGACGCTGGCCGCGCGTGCCTACATGAGCAGGCGCACGTTCGACCGCCGGTTCCGGTCGCTGACGGGGTCCGCCCCGCTCCAGTGGCTGATCACCCAGCGGGTGCTGCAGGCCCAGCGGCTGCTCGAGACCTCCGACTACTCGGTCGACGAGGTCGCCGGCCGCTGCGGCTTCCGGTCCCCGGTTGCGCTGCGCGGCCACTTCCGGCGGCAGCTGGGGTCCTCCCCGGCCGCCTACCGGGCCGCGTACCGGGCCCGTCGTCCGCAGAGCGACCCTGACCGGACGTCGATCCTGGAGGCCGTCGTCCCCGCCCAGGCGGGGCCGGGAGCCAGACGCCCCCAGGGGGGACCCGGCGGGCCCTCCGCCATGGCGTCCGCCGCTGCCGAGCTGGGCAAACCGGTTCCGGAGGCGTACGCGGCGGGTCACGGCCGGCCGAGCCTGCCGGGCCAGCGGAGCGTGCCATAGAGCGGCGTCCGCGGACAGAGCGACCCCGGCCCGGTCGGGACGGCGCCCCACAGGGTGCCGTCCCGACCGGGCCGGACGCCGTCCGGGCACCGTCCGGACGGCGGTCCGCGCCGGGCGGCCGGCTTCCCCGAGGCCGGTAACGCAGCGCATCCGCCCCCGTAAGGTAGGGCGCATGAACGATCGCATGGTGTGGATCGACTGCGAGATGACCGGGCTCTCGCTGACGGACGACGCACTCATCGAGGTGGCCGCACTGGTCACCGACTCGGAACTGAACGTACTCGGTGAAGGGGTGGACATCGTGATCCGCCCGCCGGACGCGGCGCTCGAGACGATGCCGGAAGTGGTGCGCCAGATGCACACCGCCTCGGGCCTCCTCGACGTCCTGGCGGACGGAAAGACCCTCGCGGACGCGGAGGAGCAGGTCCTCTCCTACATCCGCCGGCACGTCAAGGAGCCCGGCAAGGCCCCGCTGTGCGGCAACTCGGTCGGCACCGACCGCGGCTTCCTGCTGCGCGACATGCCGACGCTGGAGGCCTTTCTCCACTACCGGATCGTCGACGTCTCCTCGATCAAGGAGCTGGCCCGCCGCTGGTACCCGCGGGCGTACTTCAACAGCCCGGAGAAGAGCGGCAACCACCGGGCACTGGCCGACATCCGCGAGTCCATCGCCGAGCTCCGCTACTACCGCGAGGCGGTCTTCGTCCCGCAGCCCGGCCCGGACTCGGAGACCGCGAAGACCATCGCGGCCAAGTACGTGCTGCCCGCGCAGTAACGACGGGCGGTCGCCACCGGAACGAGGGGCGCCCCGACCGGCGCGAAACCCTGGCGCGAGCACCCGCTCGGACCCTGTACACTTTTTCTCGGCCGGTCGGGAGAAAGACCGGTCGTGGTGGGTATAGCTCAGCTGGTAGAGCACCTGGTTGTGGTCCAGGATGTCGCGGGTTCGAGTCCCGTTACTCACCCTGATCGATCAAGGGCCCCGGTCTTCGGACCGGGGCCCTTGTCGTACCCGGGGCCGACCCGCTCAGCGCAGGCCGTCGAGCACGCCTTCCTCGCTCTGCGACGGAAGCGCGGACGCACCGGCGGCCTGCGGGGGCGCCCCGAAGCGGGCGAGGCAGTGCCACACCTTCTTGATCGCCTGCGGGTCGTGACGGCCCGTGCGTACGGCGTCTCCGACGACCCGCGGATCGAGCCGGCCGTCCACCGCGATCCGCGCGCCCAGGTCGACGTACTCCTGGCCCCGGTAGGACGGATGGCGGCGCAGCTCTCCGACCGACAGACGGAAGCCGGGATGCCACTCCACCGGGCACGGCAGGCGCCGGGCGGCCTCCTCGACGTCCGTCCCCCGGTAGCAGGGGTCGAGGACCAGCGCCTCCACATCGCGGTCCAGCCGGACCGTCCCGTGCACCTGCGCCTCGATGTAGTCGTCCAGAGCGTCCTGGCGGTCGGCGAGGGCGAGCTCGATGAGCCCCATGCGGTCCGCGACGCCGAAGTCCGACGGTTCCAGGAAGCTGTCCGGGTAGCAGAACGTGGTCCGCGCCGGTGTGTGCGCCGCGAGGCGGAAGTGGGCGGAGCCGAACCGCGGCGCCGCGCCCACCGGCTTACGGCGGAAGTTCAGCGCCCCGTACACGGGCCGGTCCCGAGCGGCCGCCTCGTCGTACGCGCCACCGAAGATCCGGCTCTCCCACCGCCACCGGTCACCGCCGGGAAAGGCGGTCAGGCCCCCATTGCTCGTCCCGGTGACGAACTGGGAGAGATACACGCCGGACTTCGACAACGCTTCCAGGACGGGTTCCCCCTGCGCCGTACGGTCCGGGTGGAAGTTCAGAGTCACCCGCAGCGTCGGGTCCAGGAGCCGGCCCGACGAGAGTTCCGCCACATGCCGGAGGGCCCGTTCCCGCGCTGTCTTCGGAGCGTCCGATCTCATCCGGGCAGTGTGCCGGGAGCCGATCAGCCGGCGCACCCGGTTTACAGCCCGATGCGCACGGCCGTGAGCGTCGCAGGCGAGGGGCAGGCGAGGGCAGCCCACCGGAGGCACTAACTCTGCGGGACGTCCTTGACGAACACGATGCCGTCGCTTCCCGACAGGTGGGCCGGGTCGAGCGGGGCGTACCCGAACCAGGGGGACACGCGGGGCGCGGGCCGCGTGTCGGCGAGGGCGGTGGCCAGCGTCGGGGTGTCGATGACGCAGCGGTCCTCCGGGAGCGCGTACAGGAGTCCTTCGACGGTGTCCGGCGGCGGAGTGTCCACTCCCTGGTGCCGGATGGTGCCCAGGGCCGTGGCCACGAAGGCGTACGCCTCGCCGAGCCGGGCGCTCACCAGCGCGCCGGCGCCCCACCACTCCAGCGGCCTCCCGCCCATCCGCATCGTGCTCTTCTCCCGCTGGAGATGGGAGTTGTGCGCGTGGACGAATGCCGGACCCCGAGACGCGACGGCGAGGAGATTGTGGGCCATCATCTGGTCCCGCACACCCACCAGCCGGGTCAGGCGGCCCGGTGAGGTGTCGGCCATCCAGTGGTGGTAGCGCAGCAGGCCGGTCGCGGTGCGCCCGTGCAGGTGCGCCCGGTACCGGTCCTCCCGTGAGGTCGCCGTGATCAGGTGCGGGCTCTGCGCGTCGAGCAGCGCCACCAGATCGTCGGCGATCAGCCGCAGCTCCCCGGCCTCGGCCGACCGCCCCGCGGACCGGGACGGGTCCCTCATCGCCGCGGGATCGGTCCACCGGCCGTCCGAGCCGAGCAGGCGGTCGAGCGTTTCCGCGGTGCAGGGCAGCAGGTCCACGTCCACGTGGGCGCCGAGGTATCCGTGAAGTGCGGTGAGGGCCTGCCGGGGGCTCGCGGCGTGGGTGATCTCCAGCGGGCCGTCGAAGCCGGCGAAGCGGAGCCGCTCGGACGCGGGACGGCCGTCGTCGTCGAGGCGGACGTTGTAGGCGCGCATCCAGCGGACGAGCTCGCGGTTGGCCGCGAAGGCGCCCCAGCCGTGGCTGAATCCGTGCTCCATGGCGTCGTCGAGGCTGCCGGTGCCCGAGGTGACGTAGTCGTCCACGATCAGACCCGCCACGCAGTCGCTCTCGATCGCGATCGTCCGGTAGCCCTCCTGCTCGACGAGCTGCCGGAAGAGCGCGTTGCGCAGGTCGAGCAGAGCGTCCTCGCCGTGGGTGGGCTCGCCCAGGGCGAGCAGCCGGGGCCGGACCGGGAGCAGCCTCATGACGGCGGCGGCCTCGACGGCATGGACGGTGTCCTGGAGGTCAGTAGCCATGCCTTCAACGCTATCGTTGAACCTTCGATTGAGACTTTTGCGCGAAGGCAGCAGGACCATGGGGCGAAACCTTCAAAGCGGTGAGCGGCTCAGGCCGGTCGACCTGGCGCGCGGGCACGGTCTGTCGACACAGGCGATCAGGAACTACGAGGAGGCCGGCATCCTCCCGGCCTCCGGTCGCACACCCCACGGCTACCGGACCTACACGTCGCTGCACGCGGGAGCCCTGCGCGCGTTCCTCGCCCTGGCGCCGGGCCACGGCCACCGGACGGCGACGGCGATCATGCGGGCGGTGAACGAGGACTCGGCCGAGGAGGCGTTCCGCCTCATCGACGAGAGCCACGCCCAACTCCTCGACGACCGGCGGACCCTCCAGGCGGTGGAGAGCGCGCTCCGCGACCTGGGGCCCGCCCCGGCATCCGCACGGGGTGCGGGGCGCGTACGCGGTGCGACAGCCGAGCCCGCGTCGGCGTCCGGAACCGGTGGGGTGCCCGGAACGGGTGGGACGACCGGAACCGGTGCGGCCTCCGGAACGGGTGGGGTGCCGGGGCCTGGTGCGGCGTCCGAGCCCGGTGCGGCCTCCGGAACTGGTGCGGCATCCGGGCCGCGCCCTGGGTTCGGGACCGGCGGGATGGCTGAGCCTGACGGGGTGTCCAGGCCTGGTGCGGCGTTCGGGCCGGCCGCGGCGTCCGGGGCCGGTGGCACCTTCATCGGGCCGCTGGCGGCAATGCTCGGCATCCGGCCCGCGACGCTGCGCAAATGGGAGCGTGCCGGGCTGGTGCGCCCCCGCCGCGACCCGCTGACCGGGTACCGCGTGTACGACGAGGCCGACGTGCGTGACGCCCGGCTGGCCCACCAGCTCAGGCGGGGCGGCTACCTGCTGGAGCAGATCGCCCCGCTGATCGCCCAGGTGCGGGCGGCCGGCGGGCTGGAGCCGCTGGAGGCCGCGCTGCGCGACTGGCACGGCCGGCTGGCCGCCCGTGGGCGGGCGATGCTGGCCGGGGCCGCGGAGTTGGAGGCGTACCTCCGCCGGCGGGGATGAGACCTCGGTCGCGGGTCGAAGAGGTCGTCGGACGGAGAACCGCCGGACGCAGAGCCGCCGGACGGATAACCGCCGGACGCAAAGCCGCCGCACGCAGAAGTCGCAAGACGAAGCGGTCGGCGGCCGAAGACGACACACCCAGCGGTGACCGGGTCCGCCGTCACGACGAGTCCCGCACCACCAGTTCCGTGGGCAGCACGATCTGGGGTCGCTCGGGTGACGGGCCGGCGATCTCCTCGAGCAGGACCCGGGCCATCGTGCGGCCCATCTCCTCCGTCGGCTGGCGCACGCTGGTGAGGGCCGGATCCATGTGCCGGGCCACCGCCGAGTCGTCGAAGCCGACGAGGGCCACGTCGTCCGGGATGCGGCGGCCCGACTCGCGCAGCACGTGCCGGGCGCCCGAAGCCATCACGTCGGAGGCGGCGAAGACCGCGTCGAGGTCGGGGCGGTCCTCGAGCAGCTTGCGCATCGCGAGGCGGCCGCCCTGTTCGGTGAAGTCGGCCACGGCCGTCAGCCGGGGATCGGCGTCCAGGCCCGCGCCGGCGACGCCGGAGCGGTAGCCGTCCAGGCGGCGTTGGGCGCCGTACACGTCCAGGGGGCCGGTGATCGTCGCGACGGTGCGCCGTCCCCGGGCGGTCAGGTGGGCGACGGCCGCCCGGGCGCCCTCGAAGTTGTCGGAGTCGACCGCCGCGAGCGTCTCGTCCGCCGCGCGGCGGCCGCTGATGACCACCGGGATGGAGAGCTGCTCCAGCAGGTCCGGCAGCGGGTCGCCCGCGTGCATCGAGACCAGCAGCACGCCGTCGACCCGGTGGGCGGCGAGGTACTGGGCGAGCGTCTTGCGCTCGCGGTCGTTGCCGGCGAGCGTCAGCAGCAGCTGCATCTCGGTGTCGGCGAGGGCGGCTCCCACGCCGCGCACCATCTCGGAGAAGTACGGCTCCGCGAAGAAACGGTCCTCCGGCTCCGGGACGACGAGCGCGATCGCGTCCGTACGGTTGCCCGCGAGCGCCCGGGCCGCCCGGTTGGGCACGTAGCCGAGTTCGGCGACGGCCGCCTCGACCAGCGCGCGGGTCTCCTCGCTCACACGCGGCGAACCGTTGATCACCCGGGAGACCGTCCCGCGTCCGACCCCCGCCCGCGCCGCGACCTCCTCGAGGGTGGGCAGACCGGTGGCCCGCCCCCCGTTCCCCGTACCGATGGTCCGAGACATCGTGTCCGCCTCCCCAGGCTGCCCTGGCGGAGAACATAACGTGCCGCGGCGCCTTGAGACCTCCCCCATCGGACGACGAACCCGGCCGACGAGACATGGGAGCGCTCCCATGTCTCCATCGGCACCCACTCGGCAAAGCCGCAGGCCACCGCCCGTGCCAGGGTCGCGGTCGGCATGCTAAAAGTACGGGTCCCACACAAGTACGGCCGCGGGCGGCACGTCAGGACCCGGGGGTGGCGGCACTCCCCGAAGGAGGTCGTCATGCGCAGGACCGCAATCCTCGCGGTCGTCGTCGCGCTGGGCGCCGGGCTCCTCGCAGGCTGCGCCAAGGACAGCGAAGAGCCGGGCGACAGTGCCTACGACGGCGGTGGCGGCAAGGGGAGAACCACCATCACCGTGGGCGTCTTCGGTGCCTTCGGTCTCAAGGAGGCGGGGCTGTACGAGGAGTACATGAAGCTCCACCCCGACATCAGGATCAAGCAGACCTCGATCCAGCGGAACGAGAACTACTACCCGCAGCTGCTTACGCACCTCAGCACCGGCAGCGGTCTCGCGGACATCCAGGCCGTCGAGGTCAACAACATCGCGGAGGTCACCGCGACCCAGGCGGACCGGCTCGTCGACCTGGGCAGGACCGAGGGCGTCAGCAAGGATTCGTTCCTCGACTGGAAGTGGGCGCAGGCCACCACCAAGGACGGGAAGACGGTCGGGCTCGGCACCGACATCGGCCCCCAGGGCATCTGCTACCGCAAGGACCTCTTCGAGAAGGCCGGGCTGCCGTCCGACCGCGAGGAGGTCGGCAGGCTCTGGGCCGGCGACTGGAACAAGTACCTGGAGACGGGCAGGAAGTACAAGGCCCGGGCGCCCGAGGGGACCTCCTTCGTCGACTCCGCCTCGGGCGTGATGGCGGCCGTCACCGGCGGCAACGAGAAACGCTTCTACGACGAGAACGGCGAGATCGTCTACAAGACCAGCCCGGCCGTGAAGCAGGCCTGGGACCTCGCCGCCGAGTTCGCCACGGAGAAACTGACCGCCAGGCTCCAGCAGTTCACACCGTCCTGGGACCAGGCCATGTCCAACGGCGCCTTCGCCACCGTCTCCTGCCCCGCCTGGATGCTCGGCCACATCCAGGACAAGGCGGGCGCCGCAGGCAAGGGCAAGTGGGACGTCGCCGCCGCGCCACGGCCGAGCAACTGGGGCGGCTCGTTCCTCGTCGTGCCGAGAACGGGCGACAACACCGCCGAGGCGGCGAAGCTCGCCGCCTGGCTGACCGCTCCCGCGCAGCAGGCGAAGCTGTTCACCGAACGCGGCAGCTTCCCCAGCGCCCGGGCCGCCTACTCGCTGCCCGCCGTCGCCGACGCCGCGCACCCCTACTTCGGGAACGCGCCCATCGGGAAGATCTTCTCCAGGGCGGCACAGGACGTCCCGGTGCAGATCGTGGGGCCCAAGGACCTGATCATCGCGCAGAATCTGGCCGACATCGGCATGCTCCAGGTGGACCAGAAGGGCCGCAGCCCGGAAGAGGGCTGGGCTGCGGCGGTCAAGGCGATCGACAACGCCCTGGACGAATGACCGTGCCGGAACCCGCACACGGCAGCCCGGCCGCGCACATCGAGCACCCCGGGGGCCCGGGGCCCGCCGTCGACGCCACGGCCCCGGGCGGCACGGACGCCGCCACGCAGCGGCGCCGGGCCAGACGCTCACGCCGCTACCGGCGCGACGTCAGATGGAGCCCGTACGCCTTCGTCGCACCGTTCTTCGTCTTCTTCCTCGCCTTCGGGCTCTTCCCGCTGCTCTACACCGGCTGGGCCTCACTGCACCGGGTGGAGCTCACCGCGCCGACCGACATGGAGTGGGTCGGGCTGCGCAACTTCTCGCGCCTCCTCGAGGACGAGTTCTTCTGGAACGCGCTCAGGAACACGGTCACCATCGGACTGATGTCGACCGTGCCGCAGTTGCTCATGGCGCTCGGCATCGCGCATCTGCTCAACTACCGGCTTCGTGGCTCGATGTTCTTCAGGGTCGCCGCCCTCACCCCGTACGCGACGTCCGTCGCCGCCGCGACGCTCGTCTTCGTGCTGCTCTTCGGCCGCGACTACGGGATGGTCAACTGGGCGCTCGGGCTGGTCGGCATCGGTGACATCGACTGGCAGAACGGGCAGTGGACCTCGCAACTGGCGGTCTCGACGATCGTGATCTGGCGCTGGACGGGTTACAACGCGCTGATCTATCTCGCCGCGATGCAGGCCGTCCCGAAGGACCTGTACGAGTCGGCCGCGCTCGACGGGGCCTCGCCGTGGCAGCAGTTCATCCATGTCACAGTGCCCTCCCTGCGCCACACGATCCTGTTCACCTGTGTGGTCTCCACGATCGGCGCGACCCAGCTGTTCGGCGAACCCCTGCTGTTCAGCGGCGGAGCGGGCGCGACGGGCGGCGCGGACCACCAGTTCCAGACGCTCGGTCTCTATCTGTACGAGCAGGGGTGGGTGAACCTGCACCTGGGCCGGGCCTCCGCGATCGCCTGGGCGATGTTCCTGATCCTGCTGGTCGTCGGCGCGGTGAACTGGCTGGTCGCGCGCCGCCTGGGCAAGAGCGCGTAGAGCGGAGCGGAGACGACGATGACAGGGCGCAAGGGGCGGGCGGGGCGGCAGCTGCACGGCGGGAAGTTCGCCTACGCCGCGCTGATCGTGTTCACCGCCGGCTCCCTCTTCCCACTGGTGTGGACGGCGATCGCCGCCTCCCGCACCAACACCCGGCTCGCCCAGACTCCTCCGCCGTTCTGGTTCGGCAGCCGGCTCTTCCGCAATCTTGAGATCGCCTGGACCGACGCGAACATGGGCACCGCCCTGCTCAACACGACGGTCGTCGCCGGGTCGGTCGCGACGGGCACCGTGGTCTTCGCCACGTTCGCCGGATTCGCCTTCGCCAAGCTGCGGTTCAGGATGAAGAACGCGCTGCTGCTGCTCGTCATCGGCACGATGATGGTGCCGCCGCAGCTCAGCGTCGTACCGCTGTACATGCTGATCGCCGAACTGTCCTGGACCGACCAGCTCCAGTCCGTCATCCTGCCCACGCTGGTCAGCGCCTTCGGTGTGTTCTTCATGCGCCAGTACCTGATGGAGGCACTGCCCGGCGAACTGATCGAGGCCGCCAGGGTCGACGGCGCGGGCAGCCTGCGCCTGGTGTGGCACATCGTCTTCCCCGCGGCGCGGCCGGCGATGGCCGTCCTCGGGATGCTGACGTTCGTGATGGCCTGGAACGACTTCTTCTGGCCGATCCTCGCGCTGACGCAGAGCGGCAACCCGACGGTGCAGGTGGCCCTGGCGGGCCTCGGCCAGGGCTACATCCCCGACCAGTCGGTGATCATGGCGGGGGCGCTGCTGGGGACGCTGCCGTTGCTGATCGCGTTCGTCGTCTTCGGCAAGCAGATCGTGGGGGGCATCATGCAGGGCGCGGTCAAGGGCTGACGAAGCCTTGGCGGCGGGGCCGCCGCGCGGGGCGGGACGGGGTCGCTGCGCGGGGCCGTTCCCCTCCCCCTACGGCCTGGCGGCCGTGGGGTGGGGACCCCACTTCCCGAACCGGGGCAAGCCCTGGACCCCGTACCGCCTTCGGCGGTGTCCTCAAACGCCGGACGGGCTGGAAATGCCGCCGCGCGGCATCCAGCCCGCCGAGCGGAGGCAACTCAAGCCCCGCCGGCGATTGAGGCGCGGGGGTCCGGGGGCAGAGCCCCCGAAACACCGCGCGGAGCGCGGTACGGGTCCGGGCCGAGCCCGGTCGGGAAGGGCGAACCGGTCGGTGGCGGGAGGCGTGGCGGGGCCCCGGGCGGGTGGGGCGCCCGGGGCGTCGCCGTGGGGGGACAGGGTGGCTACTTGTACGCGGAGAAGGCCTTCGTGAAGGCCAACGGCTCCTGCAGGATCGAGCTGCACGTCGCGTCCGCCGCCGGCTTCTCCCCGCCTGCGCACTGCTTGTCGCGGGTCGAGGACCACATCGACAACCAGCCCAGGTTCTTCGACTCGGCGAACTTCACCAGCTGCGTGGCGTCGTCGACCTTGAAGATCTCCGTCACCACGTCGTTCACGCCGATCATCGGTGTGACCGCGACGGCCTGCCACGCGGCCGCGTCCGAGAGCCCGAGCACGCCCTTGATCTGCGCCTGGGTGGCGGTGGCCGCCTGGATCGCGTACTCGCCCATGTCGCCGCTGTACGCCGGGCCGTAGTCCATCGCCATGATGTTGACCGCGTCGACGCGCACGCCGTTCTTCTTGGCGTCGGCGACCAGGTCCACGCCGGGCTGGGTGAGGCCCTCCGGCATGACGGGCAGCGTGAAGGAGACGTTCAGGCCGGGGTGCGACTTCTGGAGCTGCGCGATGGCCTGCGAGCGCCGCGAGTTGGCGGCGGTGTCGGGCAGCGCCGCGCCCTCGATGTCGAAGTCGACCTTGGTGAGCTTGTAGGTGTCGATGACCTTGCCGTAGGCCTTCGCCAGGTCGTCGGCGGAGGAGCAGTTCAGCGCCAGCTCGTGGCCGGCCGCGCCGCCGAAGGAGACCCGGACGTCGCCGCCCTTGGCCCGCAGGTCGCCGATCTGGGCGGCGACCTTGTCGTTGGCCAGGTCGGTGACACCGCCCCACAGCGGGGCGCAGCTGCCGCCGGAGGTGATGAAGGCGAGGTTGAACTCCTTGACGCCCGTCTTCGCCGCCGTGTCGAGCATGTCGTAGGCCGGGTACAGCGAGGTGTCGATGTACGGCGCGTAGCGCGCCGCGTCGCCCGGCTTCGGGGATCCCGTCGACGTGGGCGTCGGCGTCGGCGTCGGGGTGGCCGTGGCGGTGGGGGTGGGCGTCGGCTTCTGGGTCGCGGTGGCGGTCGGCGTGGGCGTGGGCTGCTCCGTGGGCCGGCCGCTCGGCTGCGGCGTGGCCCCGTCGTCGATCGAGCACTTGATCTCGTCGATGAGGCAGGCCGTCGGGTCGGCGGCCTTACCGCTCGCGGAGGTGACGAAGCCGACGGTGACCGAAGCGCCCGGCGCGAGGCTCTTGTTCCAGCTCGCGGGCTTCACCGTGACCTGCTGCCCGTCCACGGTGTGCTCGCCGTTCCACAGGGAGCTGATCCTCGTCCCGGCGGGGAGCTCGAACTCGAGGGTCCAGTCCGTCCGGGCCTCGCCGGTCTCGTTGGTGATGACGTACTGGCCGGTGTAACCGCCGTCCCAGGCACTGGTCCTGGTGTAGGCGGCGCCGACCGCCGCGGCCTGGGCGGTGCCGGTGAGGACGACCGCCGCGCCGCCGATCACAGCGGTCACGACGACCGCGCCGACCGCCTTGGTCCTGACGCTCGCCCTGCGCCGGTGCGTACTGCTGCCCATCGAGTGCCTGCCTCTGCGTGCGGAGTGGGGGGTGGTGCGCTGCACGCTAGCGGCCCCGAACCGGACAAATGCCCGATCGGTGACGGCGGTCGGTCTTCTTAGGGCGCGCTTAAGGGAGGCATCGGAAGCGATTAATGATGCGCCGTGCGGAAGCCGGCGGTGGGCTATCGCACGGCGGGCTTGCGACGGCGCTGGACCCGCCCCCGGTGCCGGCTGCGGCGCTGGCCGCGGGCCGCTTCGCGGGGGTCGAGGCCGATCCAGATCCGTACCTCTGTACCCCCGAGGACCGACCTGCCGATCCGTACGTCGCCACCCGTGGACTCCGCGACCCTGCGCACGATGTCCAGGCCCAGGCCCGTCGAGCCGTCCCTGGCACCGCTGTTGCCCCGGGCCATGGCGGCCGCCGGGTCGGCGATGCCCGGACCGGCGTCGGAGACCAGCACGATGACCGCGTCGTCACTGTTGTGCACGTCGACGGAGAAGGCCGTGCCCTCCGGGGTGTGGCGGAAGACGTTGCCGAGCAGCGCGTCGAGCGCGGCGGCGAGTTCGGGGCGGGCGACCGGGATGCGCACGGGCCGGTCCACTCCGGCGAGCCGGACCTTGCGGCCCTCGTCCTCGGCGAGTGCCGACCAGAATCCCATCCGTTCGCGGACCACTTCAGAGACGTCGCAGCCCGCGCCGGGGCCGGCCGCCGCCGTCTGCGGTTTGGCCTCGCGGGCGGTGCGGATGATGGTGTCGACCTCGCGTTCCAGCTGCGCGACGGCCGCCCGGGTCTGCTCGGCGGCGGCGCTCTCACCGAGCGACGCGGCGTTCAGCCGGAGCACGGTCAGCGGGGTCCGCAGCCGGTGCGAGAGATCGGCGGCCAGCTCACGCTCGTTGGCCAGGAGCTGGACGACCTGGTCGGCCATGGAGTTGAACGCGACGGCAGCGGACCGCAGTTCCGGCGGCCCCTCCTCCGGGACCCTGGCCCCGAGCCGGCCCTCGCCCAGGTCGTGGGCGGCGCCCGCGAGCCGCTGCGCCGGCTGCACCATCCGTACGCCCAGCCGGTCGGCGACCGCGACGGAGCCGACGATCAGCGCGATGCCGACGCCGGCGAGGACGAGCCAGGCGGTGTCCACACCGTTGGAGACCTCGCCCTCGGGCACGAAGATCTCGACGACGGCGATCTGACCGGTCCCTATCGCGGTCGGCTGCAGCAGCGCGGAGCCGCCGGACACCTCGGTGATCGAGGCACGGCCGATCCGTTCGACGGTCGCCAGGTCCTTCTTCGCCGCCCGGCGCTTGCCTATCTCCAGCGGCAGGCCGCCCGGTTCGCCGGACGCCGGGATGTGCACGGCCATCCGGCCGACCGCACCGGCCGGGGTCGACTCGACGGCCCGCTCCAGCATGCGGCGTTCGGTGGTGACGGTCAGGGTGGGCCCGATCGTCGCCGCCTGCCGTTCGGCGTTGGAGAAGGCACGGTCACGGGCCATCTCCTTGATGACGATGCCCAGGGGCAGCGCGAAAGCGAGCACCACCATCACGGTGACGGCCAGGGAGACCTTGACGAGCGCCCATCTCATGGCCGGTGTCCGTTCGGTGGCTCGAGCTTCACTCCGACCCCGCGCAGCGTGTGCAGATAACGCGGCCGCGCCGCCGTCTCGCCGAGTTTGCGGCGCAGCCAGCTCAGATGGACGTCGATGGTCTGGTCGTCGCCGTAACTCTGCTGCCAGACCTCGGCCAGCAGCTCCTTGCGTGGGACGACGACCCCGGGCCGGCCGGCGAGGAAGGCCAGCAGGTCGAACTCCCTGCGGGTGAGGTCGAGGCGGTCGCCGTCCAGTTCGGCCTGGCGGCGCAGCGGGTCGATGGACAGTCCGCCGACCTGGATCACCCGCGAGGGCGGCGCCTCGCCCGCGGCCCGGGAACGGCGTAGTACGGCCGCCATCCTGGCCGACAGGTGCTCCACGGAGAACGGCTTGGTCAGATAGTCGTCGGCACCGTCGTTGAGCAGCCGTACGATCTCGGCCTCGTCGTCCCGCGCGGTCGCGATGATCACGGGTACGTCGGTGATGCCGCGGAGCATCTTCAGCGCCTCCGCACCGTCCAGATCGGGCAGTCCGAGGTCGAGAATGACGACGTCGAACCGGAAATGGGCCACCTCGCGCAGCGCCTCCAGGGCCGTGCCGACGCTCCGTACCGTGTGGGAGGCCTCGGTCAAGTGCCTGATGAGGGCGGAGCGCACGAACTGGTCGTCCTCGACCACGAGCACACTTGCCATGGGCGGCACCGTACGCCATCCGGAGTACGCCGGTCCCGTTCGGGACAACCCGGGGACGGGTGGTGCACTATGGCCCGGATGCATCGAGGACTCGTACATGCCATGGCGTGGTCGCTGTCCACCGGAGCGGCGGTGACGCTGTCGTGGTGGGGCGTCCACACGGTCATGGCCGGAACCGCGTACGACCGGCCGCGCGCTCTTCCCATCACCGCGCAGAACGCGACGACGCAGGCCGCGGAGCCGCAGACGTCGTCGACGGCGCGGCCGCCGAGCCCGTCCCCCTCGCCGAGCAGGCGCCCGCCGACGACGCCGCCGCCCGCCTCCCCCACGAAGAAGGACCCACCGCCGAACTCTCCTTCACCGCCACCCCCTTCGGATGCCGGAAATGTGAAGGGCTACAACGTCAAGGGCGGCAGGGTCGTCTTCGACATCGGTGACAGCGCGGCCGAGCTCGTCTCGGCGACTCCGGCGGCGGGCTGGCAGATGCAGGTGTGGACGCAGCCGACGTGGATCCGCGTCACGTTCACGCAGGACGGTCACGAGGTGTCGGTGTTCTGCACCTGGAACGGCCATCCTCCGATGGTGCAGTTCGACGAGCGCTGAGCACCCCCGTCATCTCAGGAGGTCAGCGGAACACGGCGGGCGGCGGCACCGGCGAGGGCTTGGCGCTCGCGTCCGTCACGGGCGCCGCCCCGCCGGTGAAGTCGGCGAGTGCCCGCCCGTGTTCGACCCGCCCGGCGAACGGGTCGCTCGCGACCCGGCGGGTGAACTCGGCGACCGGCAGTTCCCTGTCGGAGGCGAGCAGCACGGCGTTGCCGAAGCGACGCCCGCGCAGCACCGTCGGGTCCGCGGCGAGCGCGAGCTCGGGGAAGACGGCCGAGGCGGTGGCGATCTGGGCCCGCAGATGCGCGAGCGGCGGCCCGTCGGCGATGTTGGCGACGTAGCTGCCGCCCGGCCTCGTCACTCTGCGGACCTCAGCGAGGAACTCCGTGCTGGTCAGATGCGCTGGGGTGCGCGCCCCGCTGAACACGTCCGCGATGACCACGTCCGCCCAGCCGTCGGGCACCTTCGCCAGTCCTGCCCGTGCGTCGGTCGACCTGACCCGTATCCGCGCGCCGGAATCCAACGGGAGATGTGCGCGGACGAGTTGGACCAGGGCCGCGTCCAGTTCGACGATCTGCTGGGTGGACCGGGGACGCGTGGCGGCGACGTACCGGGCGAGGGTGAACGCGCCGCCGCCGAGGTGCACGACCTGGAGGGGACGCCCGGGAGGTGCGGCGAGGTCCACCGCGTGGCCCAGCCGGCGCTGGTACTCGAAGGACAGATACGCCGGGTCGTCGAGATCCACGTGCGACTGCGGCGCACCGTCGATGAGCAGCGTCCAGCCGCGCGGACGTTCCCGGTCGGGTATCAGCTCCGCGAGTCCGCCGTCCACGGCAGCGACGACGGACTCCGGTCCACCGCCCCCACGCCGCTTGCTCTTCGCCACGCGTCCATTATCGCCCGGCCGCGGAGGCCCCGCGTCCGGGCCTTCGCCGCCGGGAGCCGGGCGGGCCTCAGCGGCAGTTGTCCGCCGCCTCGATCAGACGCGCCGCCTCCCCCAGCGCCTCGCGCAGGACCACCGGGTCCGTGACGGTGTCCGCGTCGTCACCGGGCGGCAGCAGCCAGCCGGACCCGGTGACCGGTGATTCCGCCGGGATACGCAGGCCCCGGCCCGAGGTCTGCGTACACGCGCTGCCCGGCATGTCCCAGGCGTCGGCCGTGCCCGGCGGGACGAGGAAGCCGAGGGTGTCGCAGGCCCCGTCGTGGAGCACCGGCCCGACCGCGGGCGCGGCGGCGCGGCGAAGGATGTCCACCGCCTCGAGGCCCTGCCGGGCGGGAACGGTCACCAGATCACACGGCGCTGCCGGCCCGCCGGGCACCGCCACGTCGCAGAGGGGCGGTGCACTGCCGTCCGGGGTGGGCCGGTGTCCCGCCGTGGTCGAGGGCGTCGCGCTGGTCTCCATGCCGACCTCCAACAAGAAGATCCCCTCCTCGCTCGAGTGGAGACACGTAACGCGCCTCCGTACGGTTCAACGCCCGTACGCGTCAAGGGCTACGGCGGCACGCCGCCGCAAAGGATGGCAGTTCATGGCAGAACACCGGCGAGATGTCCCTTTTGTTGTCAAACCCTGTGTGAAGGCCTTGTCACAGCAGGTACGTTCTTGCCCCGCCGGAACACGGCCGCACCAAGAGAGGCCTCGGCCATGGCGTCATCGTCAAAGGCATCACGGGCGGTTCCTGCCCCCGTACCCAACCTGGCTTTCCGCAGGCTCCGCGGACACCGCTCGCCGGGCGAGTTCGCGACGGCCGTACGACGGGCGGCCCGCGAGATCGGCGAGCAGGTCTCCTGCGACGCGCGCTACATCGGCCGGGTCGAGTCCGGGGAGATCCGCTGCCCGAACTACGCGTACGAGCGGGTGTTCCTGCACATGTTCCCCGGCCTGGCGCTGACGGACCTGGGCTTCACCGCCCGGGAACAGGTGCGCGGGCGCGGCGCGGGAAACCGGGCCGCGCCCGCGTCACCGCCGCCGGACCGGGCCGCGGACCCGGACCTTCCGCACCACCACCCCTGCTGCCGGCTCCCCCTCGGCAGCAGCGAAAGCGACAGCGACGAGGAGAGCGACGTGCTGCGTCGCGCATTCATGACGAGCGGCTCCGCCACCGTGGCGGCCGCCTCCCTGGGGCTCGGCCCCGGATCCTTGCCCGACCCGCGGAGAGTCGGCGAGGCCGAGGTCGGCGCCGTCGAGGAGGCCGTGCGCCGCATCCGGCTGCTCGACGACCGGCACGGCGCCGACGGTCTGTACCGCCGTGCCGCGCAGCCGCTGAGGGCCGCGTACGCGCTGCTCGACGCCGGCACGCCGGCCCGCAGGTCGACGGCGCAGCGGCTGCACACCGGGGCCGGCGAACTCGCCATCTCGGTGGGCTGGCTCGCCCACGACTCCGGCCGTCTCGAGGACGCCCGCTCGCACTACGCGGAGGCCCTGGCGACCGCGCGCGTGGCGGGCGACCCGGCGCTCGAGGCGCACGCGTTCTGCAACACGTCGTTCCTCGCCAGGGACGCGGGCCGGCACCGCGAGGCCGTACGCACCGCACAGGCGGGCCAGCAGGCGGCGCGGCTCGTCGCCTCCCCACGGCTGCTGGCGCTGCTCGCGCTGCGGGAGGCGGGCGGCTGGGCGGGCCTCGGCGACCGCGCCGGCTGCGAGCAGTCGCTGGCAAAGGCGCACGCGCACTTCGGGCGGGGCGCCTCGGACGCCGACCCCGAGTGGATGTCCTTCTTCGCGGAACCCGAACTGGAGGCGCTGCAGGCCCAGTGCTGGTCGGCCCTCGGCGAATGGGCACGCGCGGCCCGCCACGCCCGTCGCGCGGCGGCCCTCCAGGACCGCCGCTTCACCCGCAACCTCGCGCTGTACCGCGCCGAACTGGCCGCGGACCTGGCCCGGGCGGGCGAGCCGGAGGAAGCCGCCGCGGCGGGCGAGCAGGTGCTCGAGCTGCTGGGCGAGGTCCGGTCGTCCCGCATCCACGCGATGCTGGCGGACACGGCGGAGGTCCTCCTGCCGCACCGCCGCACGCCGTCGGTCTCCACGTTCCTCCACCACCGCGAGACGGCGACGGGCCACGCCTGACGCCACCACGGGGGCGGGTGGCCGCTGCGCGGGGCCTGTTCCCCACCCCGCCCCTTCCCGAACCGGGGCGGGCCCCGGGCCCCGTGCCGCCCTGCGGGCGGCGTACCGCGCTTCGCGCGGTGCCCTCAATCGCCGGGCGGGCTGGATTTCGCTCCGCGAAATCAGCCTCGCCGGCGATTGAGGCGCGGGGGTCCGGGGGCGGAGCCCCCGGTTTCGGGAAGGGGCGGGTAGGGGAACGGCTCCGCGCAGCGGCCGCCCCCCCCCCC
>NZ_JBFAQK010000003.1:0-286453 GCF_040677245.1 Streptomyces kurssanovii | reverse complement strand
CGCCCGCGCTTCCCACCGCACCCCGCGGGCCGAGCCTCTCGGCGGGGGCCGCCCGGGGGCAGCCACGAGGCGCCGGCCGGGTCTGCGGTGGTGGTGGCCGGGCGGTCAGCCGCCCGGCCGGCCTGACGGGCGAGGTGGGACACCTCTGCCCGCCCGGTCGGGGCGAGTATCAGCGGCGGTGGTCACGGCCCCAGGACTCGGTGTCGACGGTGTGGCCGCGGTGGTCGCGCAGCGTCGCCTTGTCGGAGCGCTCGTCCCAGACCGAGTGGCGGCGGTCCTGGTAGAGATCCGTGCGGGTGTCGCGTCCGGAGCCGGTGTGGACGCGGACGGTCGAGCGGCCGGCGAGACGGTAGTCGTCGAAGCGGTACCGGTTGCCGTCGCGGTCGCGCAGGGTCCAGCCGTCGAGGTTGACCGGACGGCGGCTGTTGTTGGTGATCTCGACCCACTCGGCGTTCAGCGCCCGGTTGGAGCGGTGGTCGCGGCCGCGGTCGCCGGTCTGCACGGCGCTGATCTCGACCCGCGCGTCCTGGCGGTGCCGACGGTCCCCGTCGTGGGCGGAGGCCGGCAGTGCGACGGCCGAGACGACGGCACCGGCGGCGAGAACGGTCGCCGCGATGCGACGGGAGGTTGAAGCAGCAGACATAAGTGATGTCTCCTCGAAACTGTGCGCCACCCGCTGCGAGAGCGGTGGTGGCGGTGCGGTCACCGGCCCGTGACGAGCCGGCGGACCCGACTCTGCGGCCGCGGCGGGCACGACGGCCCGGCGACCCGACCGAGTTACCATTTACGGACATTTCCGTAACTGTCGACTGCACGGACCGTGCGCCGACGCTGACGTGACCCCGGCAATCGCTGAGCGGTACATCGACCGCCCATGAACAGCGGAAAGTCCATGCCCACCGCCGCACACCATCGGTCGCGCCACCCCGCGAACCACCCAGGACATCGACTCCCGTGCCGGTAACAGCAGTTCTGCACGTTTCTTCGCACAGAGGGTCCGGGATCGCACATCCGCGCCGGCCGCCCCACGCTCCGGCACGAGCGCAAGAGGCGCCGGTGCGGGGGCGTGACACGTACCCGTACCCGCCCGGCAGAGGTGCTGCCGAGGCGCTCGTGACGCAAGACGACCGGACACCCGCCGCTCCCGCATGGGAACGGCGGCGGGCGCTGCTTCTCTCGCGGGGAGCCCGGACGGCGGGCGTCAGGAGATCTGGGCGCTCTGCAGCCGCGCGTAGGCACCGCCGCGTGCCAGGAGTTCGCCGTGGGTGCCCGCCTCTTGGACGCGGCCGTGCTCCAGGACCACGATCCGGTCGGCGTTCTTGATCGTCGACAGCCGGTGGGCGACGATGAACACCGTACGGCCCGCGACCAGCCGGGCCAGGGCCTGCTGGATCAGCGCCTCCGAGCGGGCGTCGAGCGCCGAGGTCGCCTCGTCCAGGACCAGCACGCGAGGGTCGCGGATGAGCGCCCGGGCGATCGCCAGCCGTTGGCGCTGGCCGCCGGACAGCCGGGCCCCGCGCTCACCGACCACGGTGTCGAGGCCGTGGGGCAGACGGTCGACGAACTCGGCCGCGTTGGCGTCGGTCAGTGCCCGGCGGATGGCCGGTTCGTCCACGTCCGGCAGCCCGTAGGCGACGTTGTCGCGAATGCTGCCCTCGAAGAGGATGGACTCCTGCGGGACGACGGACAGGAACCGCCGGTAGCTGCGCAGATCCAGTTCCGCGAGGTCGCGGCCGTCGAGCAGGATCCGGCCACGGGTCGCGCGGTGGAACCCGAGCACGAGACTGAGCACGGTGGACTTGCCGGCGCCGGAGCCACCGACGAGGGCGATGGTCCGACCGGCGGGGACGGTGAGGTCGAGGCGGTCGAGAGCCGGGCGGTCCCCTGCTTCGTAGGTGAGGCTCACGCCTTCGAAGCGGAACTCCCCCGCCACGGCGGCGACATGCTCCTTGCCGTCGTTCTCCTCGAGGTCGGGTGCCTGGAGGACCTCGCCGACGGACCGTACGGACTCGAGGGCCTTGCCGATCACGGGCGCCAGGGTCAGCAGGGTGGTGACGGAGCCTGTGAGGCTGGAGAAGTAGGCGCTGAGCATGACCACGGCGCCCGGGGTGATGTCGAGCCAGCCGTAGTAGGCGACGAGCGCGGCGCCGGCCAGACAGCCCATGCCGAGCGTGTTCAGGACCATCCAGGACAGCGAACCGAACCGCCCGTTGAGCAGATCCAGGCGTGAGCCCTCGCGCAGCACCGTGTCGAGGTCGTGGTCGACCCGGCGCAGGGCCGTGCGTTCCAGCCCGTGGGCGCGGGTGATGGGTATGAGGGTCGTCATCTCGCTGACGCTGGAGGAGAGTCGCTCCACGGAACGGCGGAAGGAGGCGTTGCGGTCCCGCAGACGGGACCGCAGGGTCACCACGATGAGCGCGGAGGCCGGGACCAGGACGACGAAGACAGGCAGGAACGCGGGCGTGACGACGGCGATGACGGCCAGCCCGCCGGTGAGGGTGGCGGCGGCGGTCAGGCCGTTGTCCGCCGTCTGCTGCACGCCGGTCTCCAGGGTCTCCACGTCGCGGATCACCTTGGCGTGCAGCACGGAGGAGCTCGTGCGGGAGTGGAAGCCGATGGACAGCTGCTGCATGCGCTGCACGAGTGCCGACCGCAGATCGCGGCCGACGCGGCGGACGGAGCCGTGCATCCAGTGCACGTAGAGCAGATGCAGCGGCAGGTTGAGCGCGAGGACGACGAGCATGACCGCGCAGTTCCACCACAGTTCGGAAATGGGACGCTGCTCCACGACGACGTCGATGATGTTCGCCGTCACCGGCGGCAGCAGCCATACGGGGGCGTGCTTGCCGAAGAACACGACGACCGCGCCCGCCATGGGGGCGCGTTCGGGCCGGAACAGATAGCGCAGTGTGCGGACGGGATGCTCACCGCGGTACCGGTGGTCGAGCGGACTCTCCGGCATGGCCATCGGCCCTCTCCCCTTTCATGGCGGCACACGTCTTTCATGGCCGGACTCGCACCGTGCATCCGGGCGTGCCGCGGCGCGTGCGCGCCGCGGCTCTGCCGAACGGTGGTGCTGCTACTTGGTCGCGCCCTGGGCGAAACCGTTGTAGATGTACCGCTGGAGGAACAGGAAGACGGCCAGCGTCGGCAGGATCACCAGGATCGCGCCGGCCGAGATGTTCTCCCAGTGGGCCCCGAAGGGCCCCTTGAAGCGGAACAGGGCGGTGGAGATCGTGCCCAGTTCCTGGGACGGCATGTAGAGGAAGGGGATGTAGAAATCGTTGTAGACGGTGATCCCCTTGATGATCACCACTGTCGCGATCGCCGGTTTGAGCAGCGGCAGGATGACCTTGCGGTAGACGGTGAACGAGTTCGCGCCGTCCAGCCGGGCGGCTTCGTCGAGCGAGACGGGGATGCCCCGGACGAACTGCAGGAAGATGTAGATCGAGACGATGTCCGTGCCCATGTAGAGCAGGATCGGCGCCCACCGGCTGTCGAACAGGCCGAAGCTGTTGACCACTTGGAAGGTGGCGACCTGCGTGGTGACCCCCGGTACCAGCGTGGCGATCAGGAACAGCGCCATGACGAGCTTCTTCGCCCGGAAGTGGAAGCGGTCGATCGCGTACGCGGTCATGGAGCCGATGATCACCGTGCCGGTGATGGAGAAGAGCAGGATGAACGCGGTGTTGCCGAACGCGGTCAGCATCCTCCCGTCGGAGAACGCGGTCGCGTAGTTGCCGAAGTTGAGCCAGTCCCCCGGCAGGGAGAGCGCGCCGCCGTCGGCCACCTCGCCGGAGGTCTTGAGCGAGGTCAGGAAGACGACGACGAGGGGCAGCAGGACCACCAGCGAGGCGGCGACCAGCGACAGGTAGACCAGCGCGGGGCCGATGCGGCCCGCTCGCGCAGTCCGCCGGGCCGTGTCCGTCCGCCGGGGAAGTGGCCCCCGCGGTGGCAGCTTCGTCTGCGGGGCCGTGGTCATACGAGGTCCACCTTGTCGTCGGGTACGAGACGGCGCTGTATCCAGGTGATCAGCAGGATGATCAGGAGCAGTACGACGGCGGCGGCCGAGGCCAGCCCCGTCTTGTTGAACTGGAAGGCGAGCTTGACCGTCTGGATGACGAAGGTCGAGGTGCCGGTCGCGCCGCCGGTCATGATGTAGGGGATCTCGAAGACCGAGAGGGACCCGGAGACGGCCAGGATGATGCTCAGGCTCAGCACGGGCTTGATGCTCGGGGCGATGATGTGCCGGAACTGCTGCCACCTGCTCGCGCCGTCCAGCTGGGCGGCCTCGTAGAGCTCGCCGGGGATGGACTGGATCGCCCCGAGGAACAGGACGAAGTTGAGGCCGGTGAAGCGCCAGACGGACACGCCGGCCAGTGAGGTGTTGGCGGAGGCGGGGTCACCGAGCCAGGCATGGTCGGTGGCGGCGCCGAACCAGGAGAGGACCGAGTCGAGGGTGCCGCCGTCCTGGAAGAAGTACAGGAAGACGAAGCCGATGGCCACGCCGTTGATCAGGTAGGGGAAGAAGAGAATCCCCTTGAACAGGTTGCGGAAGCGGATGTCGAAGCTGAGGACCGTCGCGAAGTACAGCGCGACGACGATCTGCACGACGGATGCGGCGAGGTAGTAGAAGCTGACGAAGAACACCCGGAACAGCTCCGGCCGGGTGAAGATCTGGGAGTAGTTGTCGACCCCGGTGAAGTTCCGGTCGGGGCTGATGCCGTCCCAGTCGGTGAAGCTGTAATAGATCATGTTCCCTACGGGGACGTAGGTGAACGTGATCAGCAGAACCAGGGGCACGGCCAGGAACATCCACGGAGTGATCCGGCGCAGGGTCTGCCCCCGCCGGTTCCGCGTACCGTGAGGGGCGCTCGCCGCCCTGGTCCCGCGCGAGGAGGTGGCGGCGCGCGGCGGTCGCGCGGCCACCGTCTTGGTCGTCTCGGTCATGTCGGGCCTTTCGTGGTCCGCTGATGCGCGGCAGGCGATGGGCCCCGGCCGGTGTGGTGCGGCCGGGGCCCGCCTCCGCCGTCTGTCAGGAGCCGGCGGTCTTCGCCGCCTCGTCCCACCTCTTGTCGAGGTCGGCGAAGAAGTCCTGGAGGCTGCCGCTCTGGGCGCCGCGGGCGATGTCGATCAGCTTCTGCCGGTAGTCGGGCGTGTTGAGACCGATCTCGGCCGCGTTGTCTATGGCGTTGACCTGCCCGGTCCTGGTCTCGGAGCGCTCCACGAAGGTGACATCGTTGTCAACATAGTCCTTGAGTGTGTCGGGCATGGCGGCCGACTTCACGGTGGGGACAGCGCCCTCCTTCGCGGAGTAGCCGGACTTCTCCGTGAACCAGTCGATCCACGCCCGGGCCGCCCCCTTGTGCTCCGAGTGGATGTTGACGGCCTGCTGGTAGTCGGAGACGACCGTGGCGCAGAACTTGCCGTCCTTCTGTACGGGGAACGGCATGAAACCGATGTCGTCCGGCTTCGCGCCCGCCTTCTCGGCCGCGTCCCTCATCTGCGTGATCGACCAGGAGCCCAGCATCATCGCGCCGATCTCGCCCTTGGCCACCATGCCCTTGGAAGCTTCCCAGTTGGTGGTGTTGGGGTCCTTCTCGGACAGCCCGCCCTTGACGATGTCGTGCAGGAGCGTGTCGCTCACGTTGAGCTCGCCGCCCTGCTTCCAGGGGGAGACGGCACCCGCCAGCTTGTTGCCGGCGTCGCTGTCGCAGGTGACGGAGCCGAGGTTGCCGCCCCACTGGACCAGGGGCCAGCCGTCCTTGAAGTTGGTGTAGTACGGCACCGCGCCGGTCCTGGACCTGATCGCCCGGAGCCCGGCGAGGAACTCCTGGGGAGTGGTGGGCCACTTGGTGACGCCGGCCTTCTTCCAGACCGACTTGTTGTAGACGAAGCCGTTGGCCGTGCCGAACTGGGCGATGCCGTAGACCTTGCCGCCGACGTCCGTCTTGTCGCTGAAGCGGTACTTGGCCGTCAGTTCGCCGGTGGGACCGAGGGGTGCGAAGAACTTCGGGTAGTCGTTCTTGGACACGGCGGCCGGGATCATGAGGACGTCACCGTAGTCGTCGGTGTTCATCCGGATCTTGACCTCGCCCTCGTAGTCGGTGAGGCCCTCGAACTTCACCTTGACCTTGGGGTAGATCTTCTTGAACTCCGCCGCGTACGCGTCCATCGCGCCGTTCTGGACGAGATCGGTGCGGTGGGTGAGGACGGTGATCGCGCCGGACACCTCGTTCGGGTCGGCGGGAACCGTCGCCGGCTCGGCGGAGGGTGTTCCTCCGCCACTGCACCCCGCGACGGTCAAGGTCGCGACGGCGAGAAGCACGCCCGCGAGCGTCTTCTTCTTCCCCATGTGCCCAACTCCTTCAGGATTGCGGCTCAGGTCCGGGTGGGATGTCGGCACTATGGCAGGCGAGAGGTGAACCGGTAAAGCTCTGATTTCCACCACGATGCCTAATCGTTACCAGGCAACCCTCTTGAAGCCACTTGACGGTGCCAGGAGCCATCCCTCGCCCACAGAACTGGAGCTTGACCGGTTTATGGACAGGATCTGATCACCGGGTTAGGTTGTGCGACGTCGTACATCCACGGCCTGAGTCAGGCGATTGGAGCCGCACCATGAAGGACGTCACCCAGCTCACCGAGGGGTGGAGCGTGCGCCACGAAGAGGCGCTGCTCCCGGCTCGGGTCCCCGGCTGCGTGCACACCGATCTGCTGGCCGCCGATGTCATCCCCGACCCCTTCATCGGACTCAACGAGGCCGAGGTCGACTGGGTCGGCCGGCGCGGTTGGACCTACCTCGCCGACCTGGCGCACGACAGCGCCCACGAGCGGACCGACCTGGTCTTCGACGGCCTCGACACCGCGGCGCTGATCACCCTCGCCGGCCAGGAATTGGGCCGTACCCGCAACATGCACCGCTCCTACCGCTTCGATGTCACCGGCCGCACCGGCCCCTTGGAGGTCCGCTTCGCCTCCGCCTACGAGGAGGCGGAGGCGGTCCGTTCACTGACCGGGTCCAGGCCGAACGTCTATCCGGAACCCTCGCAGTACATCCGCAAGATGGCGTGCAGTTTCGGCTGGGACTGGGGTCCCACGCTGGTGACCGCCGGGATCTGGCGGCCGGTCCGGCTGGAGCACTGGTCGACGGCGCGCCTCGCGCGGGTCCGCCCGCTGGTGACCGTCGCCGACGGCACCGGCCGGGTGGAGGTGCGGCTGGACGTGGAGCGCACCCGCCGGGGCGAGGGGCGGCCGCTCACGGCCCGGGCGACGGTCGCCGGAGTGCGGGCCGAGGTGACCTTCGAGGGCGAAGAGGCGGTGCTGGAGCTGGAGGTGGCGGACCCGCGGCTGTGGTGGCCGCGCGGCTACGGCCGGCAGCCGCTGTACGACCTCGAGGTCACGCTGTCCGACGAGAACGGACCGCTGGACGCCTGGCAGCGCCGGATCGGCTTCCGCCGGATCGAACTCGACCGCTCGGCCGACGAGTACGGCACCGGCTTCACCCTCGTGGTCAACGGCGTGCGGATCTTCGCGCGCGGGGTCAACTGGATCCCGGACGACGTCTTCCCCTCCCGGATCACCCCCGAGCGCTACCGCGCCCGGCTCGAGCAGGCCGCCGACGCCAACGTCGACCTCGTACGGATCTGGGGCGGCGGCATCTACGAGGACGACTCCTTCTACGACGCCTGCGACGAACTGGGTCTGATGGTCTGGCAGGACTTCCTCTTCGCCTGCTCCGCCTACCCGGAGGAGCAGCCGCTGCGCGGGGAGGTGGAGGCCGAAGCCCGCGACAACGTTGTCCGACTGATGCCGCACCCCAGCCTGGTGCTGTGGAACGGCAACAACGAGAACCTGTGGGGCTTCAGGGACTGGGGCTGGGAGAGCGAACTCGCCGGCGACTCCTGGGGCGAGGGCTACTACCTCGGCCTGCTGCCCCGCGTGGTCGCCGAGCTCGACCCCACCCGCCCCTACACCGCGGGCAGCCCCTGGTCCGGCTCCTGGGACCACCATCCCAACGACCCGGCCCACGGCACCTTCCACTCGTGGGAGGTGTGGAACCGCCAGGACTACGCCGAGTACCGCACGAGCGTCCCGCGTTTCGTCGCCGAGTTCGGCTGGCAGGCACCGCCCGCGATGGCGACCCTGCGGCGCGCGCTCCCCGGCGAGCGGCCGGCACCCGACTCCCCCGGCATGCTGCACCACCAGAAGGCCGAGGACGGCAACGGCAAACTGAACCGCGGTGTCGCCCGCCACTTCCCCCTCCCCGACGACGACTTCGACCGCTGGCACTACCTCACCCAGGTCGTCCAGGCCCGTGCCGTCGCCGCGGGCATCGAGCACTGGCGCTCCCACTGGCCCGTCTGCGCGGGCACGGTGGTCTGGCAGCTCAACGACTGCTGGCCGGTCACCTCATGGTCGGCGGTCGACGGCGACGGCAGGCTCAAGCCCCTCCACCACGAGCTGCGCCGCGTGTACGCGGACCGGCTGCTCACCGTCCTGCCCGGCGACGGAGGCCTGACGCTCGCCGTCGTCAACCAGTCCGCGACCGTGTGGCGGACGTCGGTGACCCTGCGGAGGCTGGAGGCGGACGGCACCACGGTGCACGAAGGCGTCGTCGACGTCACCGCCGGACCGCGCTCGGTCGTGCGGTTGCCCGTTCCGCCGGTGCTCGCACCCGCGGAACGCTCGGCGAAGGAGTTCCTCGTCGCGGACGCCGACGGCCTGCGCGCCCTCCACTTCCCCGTCGCCGACAAGGATTTCGCCTATCCGCGGGCCCAGTACGACATCGCCGTGGAACCGGTTCCCGGCGAGAGCGATAGAGTCGACATCGTGGTGAGCGCACACACTCTGGTCAGAGACCTCCTCCTCCAGGCCGACCGGCTCGGCCCCCGAGCCGCCGCCGACCAGGGCCTCACGACGCTCCTGCCCGGCGAGCGGACCCGTATCAAGATCAGCGGCTGCGGTTCCGTGGACGTCGAGGACGTGCGGGCCGCCCTGTTCAGCGTGGACGTGATGTGACGGGAACGACTCGCGTCACGATCAAGGACGTCGCCGCCCGTGCCGGTGTCTCCAAGGGGGCGGTCTCGCTCGCCTTCAACCACAAGCCGGGCGTCTCGCAGGCCACCCGCGAGCGGATCTTCGCCGCCGCGCGCGAACTGGGCTGGGCGCCGAACCTCACCGCACGCAGCCTTTCCAGCCAGCGGGTCGACATCGTGGGGCTGGCCTTGTGCCGGCCCGCTCGGCTGCTCGGCCTCGAACCCTTCTACATGGAATTCATCTCGGGCATCGAGAGCGTCCTGGCCGACCGCTCCTGTTCGCTGCTGCTGCGCCTGGTACGGGACCTCGACGAGGAGATCGACCTCCACAAGACGTGGTGGCGCAGCCGGACGATCGCCGGAGCGATCCTGGTCGACTTCCACGACGACGACCCGCGGGTGCCGGCGCTGCAGGCCGTCGGCCTGCCGGCGGTCGCGGTCGGGCATCCGTCCCTGACGGGCTCCTTCCCGGCCGTCTGGACGGACGACGCGACCGCGGCCGCCGAGGCGGTCCGCTATCTGGCCGCGCTGGGCCACCGCCGCATCGCACGCGTCGGCGGCCCGGCCGGGCTGGGGCACAGCTCCATCCGGGCGGCCGCCTTCGAAGCCACGATGCGCCAGCTCGGGCTGGAACAGGGCCGGCAGATCTCCACGGGGTTCGACGGCAAGGAGGGCGCCCGCGCCACCCGGTCCCTGCTGCTCTCCGCGGACCGGCCCACGGCCATCGTGTACGACAACGACATCATGGCCGTCGCCGGCGCGGGCGTCGCGGCCGAGATGGGGTTCGTCATCCCCGACGACGTGTCGCTGCTGGCGTGGGACGACTCCCAGCTGTGCCGGATAACCCATCCGACGCTGTCGGCCATGAGCCACGATGTGCACCACTTCGGTGCGGAGGTCGCTCGCACGCTGTTCGCGGTACTCGACGGGACGCACAGCGGGGCGCTTCAGGTGCCCACTCCCTCGCTCACGCCTCGCGGCTCGACGGCTCCCGCACCGCAGCGCACCTGACACGGAGGACATGGTCCAGGGCCCCGACCTTCCCGGTCGGGGCCCTGGTGCGTTCCGGTGCCCGGCAGGACGTCCCGTCAGCCCTTGGTGCAGGAACCGCCGTTGAGGGTGAAGGCGGCGGGGATCCCGTTGGCGCCGCCGGAGGAGCCGTTGAGCCCGAAGCTCACGCTGCCGCCGGCGGGGACGGTCTCGGTCCAGGACTCATGGGTGGCGCGGACCTGTTGCCCCTGCTGGACGACCTTGGCGTTCCAGGCCGCGTTGACCCTCTGGTCACCGGGGAAGGCGAAGTCGAGCTGCCAGCCCTTGACGGCGGTGGTGCCGGTGTTGCGGATCGTGACATCGGCGTTGAAGGAGCTGCCCCAGTCGCTCAGCCGGTACGTGACCTGACAGCCGCCGGCTGCCGGGCCGCCGGAGAAGACGCCGGCCTCGCGTGCGGTCTGCTTGATCCCGTCGGCGCCGTTGAAGATGCGCTGCCCCCAGGGGCTGAGCTGCGAGGCGTTGAAGCCTGTGGCCATGTCCAGGTACTCGACGCCGCCGCCGTTTCCGCTCCAGGACCAGCCCATGTAGCCGACGCCGAGCTGCTCGGCCGTCGCCATGATGGCGTCCTCGTCGGGGTTGCCGTCCGAGTGGGCGTCGCCGAACTCGCCGACGAGGACGGGAAGTCTGTTGGACACGAACCGGCCGAGGTAGTCCCTGACCTCGGCCGCGGTGTCGAAGACGCCGTACATGTGGATCGAGAACATGGTGTTCCGGTCGGGGTCGGCGGCGAAGACGCCGGCCGCGTTGTCGCGCATGGTGAACGACCAGTCCTGGCCCCAGTTCGGCGCGTCGACCATGAGGGTGTGGTCGAAGCCGGCGGCGCGCAGCCGCTTGATCGCGTCGGTCGTGCCGGACGTCCAGGCGCTGTATCCGGAGTTCCCGTAGGGCTCGTTGCCGATGTTCAGGAGGACGTACTTCTCCTGGCCCTTGAGCGCGGCCTGGACGTCGATCCAGTAGTCGACCGCGCGGGAGAGCGGGACCGCTGCGCCGGCCTCGCCGTACCCGGTCGTGTCGTGCGCCTCGAGGACGCAGACGAGCCGGTTCGCCTTGCACTGCGCGACGACGTCCGCGACGTCGGCAGTGTCGTTCCTGGTCCACTGGTCGCCCGTACTCAGCACGACCCGCACGGAGTTGGCGCCGAGCGCCTTGATGTCCTTGAGTGCTTGCGTCGTGCGGCTCGGATACCAGGTGTGGGCGTGATTGACGCCCCGCAGGACGAAGTCGTTGCCGCCCGCGTCCAGCAGCCGGCCTTCGCTGATGTGGAATCCGGACGCCGTGTCCGCCGAATGGGCCGGTGTGGGGGCGGCGAACAGCGTGGCGGCCATGGCCAGCAGCGCTCCCGCCGCGGTGGCCAGTTTCCTTCTCATGGTCTGCTCCCAACGTGGTTGCACGCGCGTCACGGGCACGGTGGTCCGGGCGCGCGGCACTGTCATGTGTTTCGGACGCTCTTGTCCCTCTGCCGCACTGGAAACCGGATTCCGGATTCGGAGCTCTCACGTCCGGAATTCGGCAGGGCGGCGCGATGAACACTGCGATGAATGCGATGAATAGTGCGATGAATTCGTCGCAGGGCGGGACAGGGTCCCGCCGACCGGGTATTGACTGCGGCTCCCACCGGTCGGCGGGAAGAGGTCACCCGGACGGACTGCCGCCTTTTGCTGGTCGAAGCGGTGTCGAGCGGCGGCAGTTCGCCTTTCGTGCGGGCGACTGGAAGAGAGGCTAGGCGTCGAAAGACATGGACACAACACTTGAAGCCAAACCGGTTAAGTTTAGTAGTTGTTCATCTCGGCGGGCTTCGTGGACACCGTTCGTGCCGGTGCCCGCAGCCCCTTACGGGCGGGGCGCCGCCGCCACGTGGGCGGCCGGGTGGCCGAGACCGGCCGACGCGGCAGCCGCGGCACCGATGAGCCCGGCGTCGAGGGCGAGGCGGGCCGGCACGATCGGCACGTCACGGGTGAAGTCGAGTACGGCGTAGTCCGCCATGCGGCGGCGCAGGGGCGTGAAGAGGGTGTCACCGGCCTGCGCCACCCCGCCTCCGATCACCACGAGGTCCAGTTCCACGAGGGCGGTCGTCGCCGCGATCGCCGCCGCCAGCGCCTGCGCGGCACGCTCGTACGCCGCTCGAGCGCGGACGTCCCCGTTCCTGGCCGCGGCGGCGACCGCCGCCGCGTCCGGCGTCGCGCCTGGCGGAGCGGTCCAGCCGGCGGCCAGGGCGTGAGCCGCGATCGCGGTTCCGCTGGCCAGTCCCTCGACACAGCCCGGGGCGCCACAGGCGCAGACGGGACCGTCCAGGTCCACCGTGATATGGCCTATGTGGCCCGCGTTCCCCGAACGCCCGGGATGCAGACGGCCGTTCAGTACGAGACCGCCGCCCACGCCGGTCGACACCACCATGCACAGGGCGTTGTCCACCCCGCGGGCCGCGCCGAGCCAGTGTTCGGCCGCCGTCATCGCGACGGCGTCACCGACCAGTACGGGACGGAGACCGACCGGCGTCCGGGGATGCGCGCGTACCCGCTCGACCAGCGGAAACCGGCGCCACGCCGGGATGTTGACCGGGCTGACCGTGCCGGCCGCCGTGTCGACCGGACCGGCGCTCGCGATCCCGAGGCAGGACAGCGCCTCCCATGCGAGGTGCGAGGCCAGTTCGTCGAGCACGCCCGACACGGCACCCATCAACTCTTCGGCCGGACGCCGGGCCGGGGTCGCCCGCTCCGTCCGCACGAGCAGCCGGCCCTCGTCGTCCACGAGCGCGCCGGCGATCTTCGTGCCCCCGATGTCCAGTGCTCCGTACACCATCACGTTCGCCCTTTCATGGAGGGAGCGGATTCATCACTCCGGGGCGTTACTGTGCACGGAACTGACAACGTTGTCCAGTAAACGGTTTAGTAGAGCAACTGTTTAGTCAAGAGCGGAAGTTGCTTTTCGACCCCGGTTCGGGCCGGACTGCTGGTTCCTGTCCGGGGAATCAGGGGATTCGCCAGGGTCCCGGCGCACTGTTCTCCGTGTGCGAGGCCTACGGACGCGGAGCGGGCCCGGTCGGCGGGGTATCCGCGAAAGCCCGACGGCCGAGGCGGGCGACCATCGCTCCGACGACTGGCTGCGCCGGGGCCGTCCGACCCGCAATGGCGTTTGGGCCTTCCCAGGTCAGGTAACGGGCAGGCCGGTGGATCGTTCGGTCCCGCATGGGGGCCCTGACGGGTAACGGGGCCGGCCCTTCTCAAGGGCGAGCGGCCGTTCGGGCGTTGACCGTCACCGCGCCTCAGCCCGTGGCGCAGCCCCCCACCAGGCCGGGGACACGTTCAACGCCCACACGTCGCCCGCCTGGTGAGCCTCCTGATCATCGGGATCATGGGCGCCGTCCCCATACGGGTCGGGGTCGCTGATGACGAATATGCGAGCATCGGACTCGGGCACGCGATAGCGGTGTACGTCCCCTGTGAGGTCGTCGGGCTCGACGGTACGCCCCAGAGACAGGATCGCGGCCTGCAGTTCCGTGAACCGGGCGCGGGGCGCGAACTCCCCGTACTGCCGTGCCAGAGCGGTCGGTACGGACAGACCGTGGATCAGCCGGTGGACCTGCACACTGATCCCGAAACAGGCCAGAGCCCCTTCGGCATCCGAAAAAGAGAGCTCCACCAGACCGTAGTCCCGGCGTAGCAGCCCATTGCCCGGCTCGTCGAGGCAGTCCGCCCCTATTGTGGCTTCCCATGCGGCAGGACTGGATCCGATGCCGGTTCCGAACACATCGCAGCGCGTGGCGACGTGTGCGTAGAAGTCCAGATCGGACACTTGTTGATCTCCTTGGGCCCGTCACATGTACGGACGGAACCCTACGACAGCGCCCTGAACGATCGGTCCCGACGCCGGAGGGCTGGTCGTGCCCTCCGGCTCACTGCCTGACCAGCTCCGCGCGGCGCTGACCCCGCTCGCGCCCGCGTTCGACGCCGCCGAGCGACGTACCCAGCCGTGAAGTCGGCCCCACCGGAGCATCCGCCGACAGACAGCGGATCCGGAACATGCCGACGCATCCGGCCGTCGCCATCGCCATGCGGTACGCACGGTGATCAGTCAGCGGACCGGCTGACCGAGTCCCAGCATGTTGCCTTCGCTGTCACGGAACCAGCACCCGAGCTCGCCCGTCGCGCCCTTGCTCGGGTAGTTCCCCTGGATCTCGGCGATGCCGTCCACGGTCTTCAGGCCCGGCAGATCGACCTCTTCGAACACCACGCCGCGCCGCTTGAGTTCGTCCATGGCGGCCCGGAGGTCGTCCACCTCCAGCGCCATCTGGGTGAAGGTCCCGGGCGAAGCGCCCGCGGACCGGAACAGGGCGAAGTCGGCGCCACCGCAGCGGTACAGGAGGCCACCCGGGCGCTCGTCGACGGGTTCGAGCCCCAGCTTCTCGGCGTAGAAGCGCCTGGCTCGCTCCAGGTCCTGTGCGGGCAGCCGAACGGCCACGCGCGCGCTGTCGAGGATCCCCATGCCGCCTCCATCCATCGGTCCGGACACACCGAGGTAACGGGTCGTCAGCGTGATGGGCAACGGGCAGGGGCGCAGACCGCGGGCATCCGGGGGACCCGGCGGGGAGACGGAAGCCGGGGCCGGTGGATCAGCGGACCGGAACGGCGTCGTAGTCGTGCCGGGCCTGCTCGACCTTGTCCAGGTTGTCGGCGGCCCATTCGGCCAGGTGCGCGAAGAGCGGGGCGAGGCTGCGGCCGAGCTCGCTGATCTCGTACTCGACCCGAGGGGGGACCTCGGGATGGTAGGTGCGTACGACGAGACCGTCGCGTTCCAGTTGCCTCAGCCGCTGGGTCAGCACCTTCGGGGTGATCCTCGCGATCCGTCGTTCCAGTTCGACGAATCGCTGCCGCCCGTAGGTGTGCAGGCTCCACAGGATCGGTGTGGTCCACCGGCTGAACACGATGTCGACGACCGGCCCGATCGGGCAGGCCAGCTCCGGGTCGGTCGCGGTGGGCGGCGTCCGGGTGGCTTCGCGTGCCATGCACATCCCTTCTGGAGAGTCACTTTCCTGTAGGTACCTACTATACCGGCGGTGTTAGCGTCCCGACATCGCCCGGACCTCAAGGTCCGCGGCACTCCGGCCCGTTGTGCGGGCATCGGTAACGACACTGGGAATACAGGGGAGTTGTCATGATCGTAGTGACGGGGGCGACCGGCAATGTCGGACGCTCGTTGGTACAGGTTCTCGAGGCCGGCGGTGAGCGCGTGAGTGCGACGTCCCGGAGCATCACGGACGCGGACGTCCCGGAGGGCGTCCGGCACCGGGCGGCGGACCTCACCGACGCGGAGAGCCTGCGCCCCGTGTTCGACGGCGCCGACGCGTTGTTCCTGCAGGACGGCGGTGCGAGCGCGCACCTGCTGAACCCGTACGAGATCCTGGACGTCGCCAAGGCCGGAGGAGTCGGCCGGGTCGTCCTGCTGTCCTCCCAAGGAGTCGCGACCAGACCGCAGTCGGCATCACACGGGGAAACGGCGCGCACGATCGAAGAGGCAGTACGCGAGTCCGGCATGACGTGGACGATCCTGCGGCCTGGTGGCTTCAACTCCAACGCCTACGCCTGGGCCGAGACGGTCCGCGCGCACCGGAGCGTCGCCGCACCGTTCGGGGACGTCGGCCTGCCCACCGTCGACCCGGACGACATCGCCGAGGTCGCCGCCGTGGCGCTGCGCGAGGACGGACATGACGGGCGTATCTACGAGTTGACCGGGCCCGCGCCGAGCACGCCCCGGGAGCGGGCCGCGGCGATCGGCGACGCCCTCGGCGAACCGGTCCGGTTCATCGAGCAGACCCGCGAGGAGGCGCGCGAGCAGATGCTGCGGTTCATGCCGGAGCCGGTGGTGGAGACGACCCTGGCCATCCTCGGCGAACCGACCGGTGCGGAACAGCGCGTCAGCCCTGACGTCGAGCGTGTTCTCGGTCGTGCGCCGGGTACCTTCGCCGACTGGTCACGACGGTACGTCGCCGCGTTCCGATAGGGCTGTCGGGTCAGGGCCGTCGCTGTCGGCCCGGTCGTTCCGGAGGCGGGCGACGGGCGGTGGGGCGAACGGACGAAGGGGGCGGCGACTACGGCCCGCGCGCCCGCCGGGGAACCACAACTCGCCGTACCGGGACGGGCGGCGCGTCGGTGTCCGGGACCGTAGCGCCGGGTCTCGCGGTCTATCGTGGACGCCATGTCCACCCTTGACCAGATCCGCATCGTCTCCCGCGACTCCCCCATGGCGCTCGCCCAGGTGGAGCGCGTCCGCGCCGAGCTGGCCGCGCTCCACCCCGGCATCACGACCGTGGTCGTCCCGGTCAAGACCACCGGCGACAAGTGGATGGGCGACCTGTCCCTCGTCGAGGGGAAGGGCGCGTTCACCAAGGAGGTCGACGCCGCTCTCCTCGCGGGCGAGGCCGATCTCGCGGTGCACTGCGTCAAGGACGTGCCCGCGGACCGGCCGTTGCCGGCGGGGACGGTGTTCGCGGCGTTCCTCGAGCGCGACGACGTACGCGACGCGCTGATCCACCCGGGCGGTCTGACGCTCGACGAGCTGCCCGACGGCACCCGCATCGGCACCTCCTCCGTGCGTCGTACCGCCCAACTGGCCGTTTCCCACCCGCATCTGCAGTGTGTGCCGATGAGGGGCAACGCCAACCGGCGTCTGGAGAAGCTCGCCGCGGGTGACGCCGACGCGCTGCTCCTGGCCGTGTCGGGCCTGGAGCGCATCGGGCGCGAGGACGTGATCACGCAGACGCTGTCGACGGAGGTGATGTGCCCGCCGATCGGCGCGGGGGTGCTTGCTCTGCAGTGCCGGGAGGGCGACACCGCGCTGATCGACACGGTGAGCGACCTCGGCCACCCCGGGACGCACCGGGAGGTCACGGCCGAGCGCATGTTCCTCCATGTGCTGCAAGGGCACTGCAACAGCCCCATCGCGGGCTACGCCCGGTGCGAGCGGAACGGCGAACTGTCCCTGCGGGCGAAGGTCTTCTCCCCCGACGGCAAGGTGATCCTCAACGCCCACGAGTGGGCCGGACGCCTCGACCCGGCCACGCTGGGCACCTCGGTGGCGGTCGCGCTGCTGCGCCAGGGCGCACGGGAACTGATCGACGGCATCCCCCACTGATCTCTGCTCCTCTGGCCGCTGCCGAAATCCGGCAGGTACGCAGGGGTGCGGGCCATCCGGGCGAGGTGGCGGGGGCAGCAGCGGCAGCAGGCCGAAGTTCGCCGGCCGCAGAGGCACCAGCGCCTTGCGCCGCCACGCCCGGCCGAAACGCGCGCACCGGCCACTCCGGCCGACCGGCTCAGCACAAGGTGGGCGTCGACCCCGCCGGACACCTGACAACCGGCGGCAGTGACGTCCACACTGGGGCATGCGAGTTGATCAGACGCTGAGAGTGGCCCTGGCCAGGGTCTTCACCCCCATGGCGATCACCATCGCTTCGCCCGTCCTGTTGGTGGCGGGAGCATCGATCCGCCGCCGCTACCTTCGACACGTCTACCGGGATGAAGCTCCGGACATCGTCGCCAAGGCCGGCGGGCACGTGAGCATCCACTACTTCGTCGTGAGCAGCCGGCTGCTGCACTGGCTCTGCCTGCCCACCGAAGCGCTGACGCGACGGACCAGGTGATGCGCGCCCGGAGACCGGGACGAATTCACCCGGGCCGCGACACGCCGCCCGGGCGCTTCGTGGTCGGAGGCGTCCGTCTCACCGGCCGGCCGGCGGTGCAGCGTTTCCATAGCATCGACTGCACATAAGACATTTGGTCCGTCTCGGGTAATCGTTGGCCGGCGAGGTGTCGCGCACCGTGGAAGATCGTTTCTCCGGCGTGGAACCACGTGAATTTTGGCAGCGCAACTCGCTTCTGGCTGAAGCTTTCTGCAGCAGCGACGACAAGGTACGGCAGGCACGGGCGATCCTGGACGAGGCGCACGCGGACCGAGCGCGGATGCTCGCCGCGTTCGCGGTCACGGTCGGCAGCGACGGAGCCGTCGCGGATCTGATGGGGCTGAACGCGCGGGATGTCCGCGTGGCCCGCAAGACCGTCGGCAAGGCCGACGCCCGCACCGTCGCGGAGCACATCCTCACCACTCGTCCGGACTCCCGTGCGGCGCCGGTCCCGCACGAGGACGACTTCGCGGCACCCGAAAGCCCGTTCCCCCACCCACGTGTGGAGACACCTCCGGCCCCGGTCCCCGCGCCCGCGCCACCGCCCGCGCCCGCGCCACCGGTCGAACATGTGGCACGCCCCGCCGATGACTCGGTGGTCTGGTCACCCGGCATGGACTCCGTCCTCCAGTGGAGCTGGCAGTCGGGACTGGACCTCCAGAGGGTCGCCGAAGAGCTGGGCCTCAGTTCCAGGGCACTGCTGCTGCGCGCCCAGCACCTGGCCGCCGAGGGCCGTCTGTCACCGAGGGCCGGCGACAGCGAGCTGCTGCAACCCGGTCGCCACCGCAGAAACGAGGAGACGCTCTCCTCAGCGGTGCCGGACAACATCGAGAGCCTCTACTACTCGCCCGCGCCGCACAGCTGGGCACACGCCTGACGGTCGGCGGTTCGGCCGGAGGGCGATGAAGCCCGCTGCGAAGCAACCGTCCGGATCGCCGCCATCACTGACTGGCTCTGAGCCCGTGGGTCAAACGGGCTTCGGGCCGGGTCAGTGTCCGATGGCCTCTCGGAGAAGCAGCACGGTGCCCCGCCTTGGGCGGGGTTCCGCGTTGGGCGAGGCTCCGCGTTGGGGATGAGCAGGCGGTCGACGGCGCTGGGCATCCGGTACACCGTCCGGGCGCGGGCGTTCTCCAGCGGGAGGGCGTGCTCCTCTAGGCGCCGCCGTCCGGGGCGGACGCCCGGGCCGCGCGGCGGAAGGCCGCCCGGTAGACGCTGGGGCGATGGCCGGTGTGGCGGGCGAAGAGGGCGGCGAAGGTACCGGGGTCCTCGTAGCCGACTGCCGCGGCGACTGCGGCGACGGTGCGGTCGGTGGTCTCCAGAAGATGGCGCGCGCGGCGGACCCGGGAGGCCTGCAGATGGGCCAGCGGGCTGCGTCCGGTCTCTTCGGCGAAGCGGCGAAGCAGCGTGCGGGTGCTGACTCCGAAGGCGTCCGCGAGCGCGGCGAGGTCGTACCGCTCGGTGAGGTTCTGGTCGAGCCGCCGCATGACCTGCTGGGAGAACTCCCGGCCGGGCTGCGGGAGGAGCCGCGGGTCGACGTACGGGGTCTGGGAGGTCCTCGCGTCGTCGACGAGCGCCAACCGCGCGGTGGCGCGGGCCACCCTGGCGCCGTGGTGCCGGCGGATCAGGTCCAGCGCGAAGTCGTACATGGCGCTGAAGGCGGCCGTGGTCGTCACCCCCGTGTCGGTGACGACCAGGCGCTCGGGCCGCACGTCCACGTCCGGGTAGCGCGTGGCCAGTTCGCCGGCGTGCAGCCAGGAGGTAGTGGCCCGGCGCCGGTCGAGGAGCCCGGCCTCGGCGAGCAGGAACGCGCCGACGCACAGGGAGACGACGGCGGTGCCGGCGGCGGCCTGCGCGCGGATCGCGGCGATCTCGGGGGCGAGCCGGGCGAGCCGCGCGTCGAGGTCCGTGTCGGGGCGCAGTTCGAAGCCGGGGACCACCAGGACGTCGACCTCGCGCAAGGGACGTACGTCCAGGCTCGCGCCACCCGAGGCGGTGACCCGGCGGCGGGGCGAGACGACCGACACCTGGTAGCCGGGTGCGTCCGGTCCGGCGACATGCCCGGCCATCGTCAACAGGTCAGGGACGCCGAACACTTCGGACGCGAAGCAGTCCGGGTACGCCAGGACCCCGACCCGTAGTGCACCCGACCCGGCGCCCGTGCCCGCACTGTCCTGCGCCTGCCGCGTCGCCTCCGTCATCGCTCCCCACCCCCTGGTGTCCCGGGCCCGGGCCGGCCGCGTACCGCTCGCCTCCCTCGCGTGTGGCGAGATTACCCCTGGCCTTGGCGATCCCGCCCCTCACCCGGCGGCCGGCCCCGGGAGCAGGCTGGCCTCCATGAGCGACGACGATCCGATCACTGACTTCACCCGCCGGAGCGTGGCCGTCGAGGGGGTGGAGAAGACGGTGTACGTGGCCGGGACCGGGCCCGCGGTCGTGGTGCTGCCCGAGATGCCGGGCATCAGTCCCGACGTACTGCGGCTCGCGCGCTGGGTGCGGGACGCGGGCTTCACCGTCCACGTGCCCTCCCTGTTCGGGACGGACGGCGCCTTTCCCACGGTCGAGGGCGGCCGGGAGGTCGTCCGCCGCGCCTGTGTCAGCGCCGAGTTCCGCGCGTTCGCCGGGGGCGGCACCAGCCCGGTGACAGCCTGGCTGCGCGGCCTGGCGCGCCAGGCCCACACCACGTGCGGCGGGCCCGGCGTGGGCGCGATCGGACTGTGCTTCACCGGTAACTTCGCCCTCACCATGGCCCTGGAGCCGGCGGTGATCGCCCCGGTGGTCAACCACCCGTCGCTGCCGCTCGACGACCCCGGCGGACTCGAACTCGACGAGGCGGACGCGCAGGCGGTGCGCGACCGGCTCGACCGCGACGGACTCACCGTCCTCGCCTACCGCTTCGAGGGCGACCGCTGGTGCACGGGACAGCGCTTCGCCGCCTACCGGTCGCTGCTCGGCGACGCCTTCGACGGGCGCGTCCTGCCCGACAACGCCGCCAACCCGTCCCCGCCGCCCTTCTTCGCCGATCTGGTCGGCACCCCGCACAGCGTCGTCACCGCGCATCTCGTCGACGAGGCCGGCCATCCGACGGTACGGGCCCGCGACGAGATTCTCGCCTTCCTCACCAACCGCCTGCACCCGCACGGGACCCGACCGCTGCCCGCCAACTGACCGGGCCCCGTCGGGGGCTGTCACAGGACCCAGTTGCTGAACGCTTCCTGGGTCACCGTACGGATCAGTTCTTCCTCCACCGGGTGGAGCCCCGCTCCGGATGCCGGCGAAGCACCGTACGGCGCACCCTTGGCACGCCATGCCTTACGAGCGCCCGGCGTTGCCACCAGGCATTCGAACCGCAGGTCGCCGGCGATCCACAGGACACCGCGACCGTCGGCCGTGTTGCGCCACACGTCCTCAGGAATGGTCGACCGCAGTTCCCGCGCGACTCTGCCGTCCGGGGCCAACAGCAGCACGACCCCTTCGCCGGTCCGGAGCCGCTCGAGCTGGCACGGCCACGCCTGGAACGGATGAGCCCGGGAGATTCTCACCAGCTGCTGTGCCTGGGGCAGGACCATGAACAAGCCTGGGAGCAGGAAGAAGAGCCCCATAAGGGCCGAAAAGACAGACACCATGATCACCCACTCCGCCACACCGGTCCCGGCGGGGATCCACCACTGCCACATGAGGACTGTGGCCACGGCGCACAGCAGGCACCCCACCATGACGATGGTGCGTGCGGTCCGCCGTTCACTGAGCAGCCGCTCCGCAAGGCCGGGAAAGCTCGACGCCGGTACGCGTGACACCTGATAGCCGTACTCGTCCGCCAGCATCGTCCCCCCATGTCCTGGTCCGTTGACCCCTGTCCGGGTAAGTGCCGGACGTCGTCCGGACGTACGGACTCCGCCCCGGATCCCGCCGGGCCCTTCCGCCCGGCTTCACGGGCAGGGTCCTCTCCCACAGGCCGTGCGGGCCGGCACGCCGCCCCGGACTGGGCCGGGATTCGCGGGTGGCACGTCCTGCTATGAGGATGCCGCGTCCGGCGTGGCCGGCCCTTGGCTATCTCTGCACAGTTGTTGTTCTTTCTTGCACGACGTGGCGGCGATAGTCGGTGGGTGTCATGCCGCAGGCTCTGCGGAAGATCCGGCTGAAGTGAGCCGGATCGGAAAAGCCCCAACGCGCGGCGACGGCCTGGATGGTGCAGGAGAGAAGGCGTGGATCGGCGAGGTCACGGCGGCAGCACTCCAGGCGGCGCTCACGGATCCACGCGGCGACGGTGAGGCCCTGCTCACGAAAGAGCGTGTACAGATGACGGGTGGAAATGCCGTGGGCGGCGGCGATGGTCTCGGGGGTGAGATCCGGGTCGGCCAGCCGTTGTCGGACGAAGTCGTGGATGCGTGCCTGAAGGACAGACCGACGGGCCTCGGGGCTCATCGCATCCTCAGCCTCCTGGTAGCGAGCGACTACGGACGCCAGGAGGTCCACGGTGACCGACGTGAGCGTGGGGACATCGGCCGGGGTGAACTCGTGGGCGCGGGTGTTGAGGTCGGTCACCCAGCGGGCGAACACCCCGCCCATGCCGTGTCGTCCGCTGATCGGGACACCGAGCAGGCTCCGCACCGTCTTCTCCGGCAACGGCAGCAGCCCGCGGGGACACTGCACGGTCACATGCGACCAACCGCCCGGAACCGCATGCACGTCCCCCTGATAGGGACGGCTGCTGTCCATCACTACCAGGTCGCCGACGCTCAGCGCCGTGTCACCCCCGTCCAGGGAGACAGCGCCCTTCCCGGCGAGAAAGTAGTTGATCTGGTACACCTCGGGGTCCGACTGCCGGATCAGCTTCGCCGTCCGCGCTATCTCCAGATGCGGGTAGGCCACCGCGGACACCTGCACCTCACCCAGGTTCAGAACGCGCAGCTCGGCCCGGAAGTCGTCGCGGTCGTTGCTGCGCAGCCGATTGCGCATGTGCGACCGGTTCGTCGCTTCCTCCCACACGGCGAACCGCTCCGGCGCTTCCACGACGTCGGTGCTGAACTCGGCAACCAGCATTCCCAGCCCCCCGTAGCCGGTTTTCCCTGTGGCAGCGAACCTGGCACGGGCAGGTGCAGGAGTCCAGCGGCACTTCAGCCACATGCGGCCCGACGGGCGACCTCTCGCAGGCGTCGCAGTTCCCCGCAGACCGTGCCGGTGCCGGTGCCGGTGCCGGTGCCGGCACCGTCACCGTCCCCAGGCGTCGCGCCAGTTGTTGAATCAGGAACCGGGGGCCGAGCCGTCCCCTCAGTTCGGGTCCAGGGCCGATGACGGCAGGATGACGCCGGGCTGACAGCAGGTCCGTAGCCTGCAAGTGAGGCGGCTGCTGCATCGACCGTCCTTCCGTACTCGGTGGGCAGCCGGGCACCGGCCCGGCACCGGCACCGACGTGGAGGCCACGCAGCCACGCGCCGTCGAATCCGCGGAGGTGTCGCCATGCCCATGTTGCTCATCAAGGGCTTCTACGACGTCAAAGGCTCGCAACCCGACGGGGACACGGTCCATTTCACGGCCGACGACCCCTCGGAGTGGAGCCTGGTCGGCGGTGGGCTGGGCCGCGCCGTCGAGCACAGCGTGGTGGGGCGCGCGAAGCTGCGGCTCGACGCGGTGGACGCGCTCGAGACGCACTACGGCGCGAACCGTGTCCACCAGCCGCTGCAGTTCGCCCACGCCGCACGCGACGAGCTGTTGGGGTGGCTCGGTTTCACCGATGTCCAGCGCCGCCCGGACGAGACCGTGACCGCCACCACCCCGGACACGGTCCCCGGGTTCGTACTCACCCGCGGTTCCGATGTCCACGGCCGCTGCATCGCCCTGGCAGGGCGCGGCGCACCTCCGGGGACCAGTGGCCTGGAGATCGACGTCGACACCGCTGTGCTCAGGACGACGGTCAACCACCATCTGGTCACGACGGGCCTGGTGTACCCGACGTTCTACCGCAGCCTGTTCACCAGCCTGCGGGCCGAGATGGCCGGTGCGGTCAAGGAGGCCCGGGACGCGGGACGGGGCCTGTGGCCGAGTGATGTCACCACGACCGGGGCGAAGATCACCGGTCTGGCGTCGCTCACGGACGATGTCGTGCTTCTCCCCAAGCTGTTCCGCAGGCTGGTGGACTACCTCCAGCTCGGGACCATGCCTCTGGCGTGCTTCCCGGCCTTTCTGGCCGGCGTCGGGGACCGCTTCTCCGTCCTGTCCACGGGCGAGCGGTGCAGGGGCCTGCACCGTGTCGTCGAGGCCACGAACGGCCAGACCGTGAAGATGACGCATCCGCCCGAGGACCTGCTCTTCGAGGATGCCTGACACGTCCGTCCTCGGCGGAGCCGGCGCCGTCTTCCTGGCCCCCACGGCGCTTGTGTGGGCAGCGGGCTCGTTTCCGGGGTCGGCACCGGTGTGAAGGAAGTCCTCGTCCGCGTCCCGCTCAGGGCGCCTCTGTAAGCCGTCGCCATGGCCTGGGCTGTCGCCTGTCGCCTGTCGGCTTCCGGCTTCCGGCTGTCGGCTGTCGGCTGTCGGCTGTCCAGAGGCTTCGGCCACAGCCCAGGGGCAGGACCTGACGGCCGCCGGGCCCCACGCGCGGACTGCTGTGACGTGGACGCCGCCGGCCGCGCTCCTCCCCGGTGTGCCGCCATGGGTGTGCCGCCATGCGAGTCGGAAACGAGACACGAAAGGCGCTCTGCCGCGTCAGGTCCCGCGACTCGGATGTGACGAGGTGTTTGCTTGCCGACATCTCATGCCACCGTCTCGCACTCCGCGGCGCGGCCACGGGGGTGACCGAAAGGCCCGGAGTGTTCGCGCAAGGGTGTGGGTTCCTCTTCTACGAGCTGGAGGCCGGCATGCGGTTGCTGTTGATTCATCCGAGCGCGCTCATGTATTCGGAGATCTTCCTGCGCCTGGAGCCGCTGGGTCTCGAGCGTGTTGCGGGTGCCGCACGGGAATCGGGTCATGAGGTGCGGGTGATCGACCTGCAGACCGAATCGCATACGGCGTTGAAGCGTCTGATGGAATCCTTCCGGCCGGAGGCCATCGGCGTTTCACTCAATTATCTGGCGAACATTCCCGAGGCGATCGAGATCGCCCAGGCCGCCAAGCGCAGGCTGCCCGGCGTGTTCGTCTTTTTCGGCGGGCACAGCGTGTCCTTCGTCGCCGACGACGTCCTGGAGCAGGCCGACGGCGCCGTGGACGCGGTGGCCCGTGGCGAGGGGGAGGCGGCGATCGGGCCGCTTCTCGACGCCGCCCGCGACGGCGGCCTGTCCTCCGTGCCCGGGGCGGTCACCCTGGAGGGCCGGGGCCCGGCGCCCACCATGCTGCACAGCATCGATTCGCCTCGCCCGGCCCGCGATCTCCTGCGGCACCGCCGCCGCTACTTCATCGGCGAGCTCGACCCCTGCGCCTCGATCGAATTCACCCGCGGCTGCCCTTGGGACTGCTCGTTCTGCTCCGCCTGGACCTTCTACGGCCGCAGTTACCGCAAGGCTTCCCCGCAGGTCGCGGCGGAGGAAATGGCGAGCATCCGGGAGCGGAACGTCTTCATCGTCGACGACGTCGCATTCATCCGTCCCGAACACGGCGACGGGATCGCCGCGGAGCTGGAACGCCGCCGTATCCGGAAGAGCTATTACCTCGAGACCCGTGCCGATGTCCTGCTGCGCAACAGGGAGATCTTCGAGCGCTGGTCGCGGCTCGGCCTGAAATACATGTTCCTCGGTATGGAGGCGATCGACGCCGAAGGGCTCGATCTCTACCGGAAGCGCATCAGCCCTGATGAGAACTTCCACGCCCTCGAGACGGCGCGGAAGCTCGGTATCACCGTCGCCATCAATCTGATCGTCGACCCCGCCTGGGACCGGGAAAGGTTCAGGATCGTCCGGGAATTCGCTCTTTCGGTGCCGGAGATCGTCCACCTCACCGTGATGACTCCGTATCCGGGGACGGAGATCTGGCACACCGAGGCTCGGAAGCTGACGACCCGCGACTACCGGCTCTTCGACATCCAGCACGCGGTCGTGCCGACGACGCTGCCCCTGGACGAGTTCTACCGCGAGCTGGTGCGCACGCAGTCGGTGATCAACCGCAAGCACCTCGGCCTGCGGACCGCGTTCGGCGCGGCCCGCGTCCTGGCGGCCAACCTGGCCCGCGGCCAGACGAACTTCGCCCGGATGCTGTGGCGCTTCAACCGGGTCTACAACCCGGCGAGGCAGATGGCGGACCACGGCCGCCCGGTGCGCTTCGAGCTGCCGCTGCCCCGGCACCTCGAGGTGGAGGACCGCCGGCAGCTGTACATCCACACGAAGCCGGCACCGAAGGGCCGCGACGACGCCGCGGCGCGGAACCCCGAAACCCTGCCCGAATAGGGGTGCGGATCCGGCGGGAATCGTGTCGGGGCCGGCGGCCGGACCGGGCCCGGCCACGGAGTCTCGGCTAGGGTGATTTGGTATTAAATGATCCATTTGTAGTGAGGTCTCATATTGGACGCTCACCGGCCGGCGGGCCAGGTGCCGCCCGTAGGCGCTGTCGGATACGCGGGCGTACTCCGCGAGCTGCTGCCGATCGCGCTCTGGAGAGAGGATGCGGACGGACGCGTCGTGGAGTGGTCCCTGGCCGCCCAGGACCTGCTCGGGCACCGGCCCGAGGACATTCTCGACCGACCCGCGTCCGCCTTGCTGGTCCCGGAGGGCAACGCGCCACTGGCCGATCAGCTCACGCGGCGCGTCCACGCCGGGGAGACCGTGGTCGGGACCCTTTCCGTGCGCCACCGCGACGGCCACCGGGTGACCATGGAGATGTGGATCGTCCCGGCCGCCGACGCGCAGGGACGGGCGGGAGCCCTCCTGATCGCCGTGGAGACCTCGCAAGTGCTGCGTATGCGGGAATCGCTGGCGGCACTGGAAAGTCTCTTCACCCAGTCGCCCATCGGCCTGGCCACCCTCGGCACCGATCTGCGTTTCCTGCGGGTCAACGACGCCCTGGCCCGGATGAACGGTGTCCCCGCCGCCGAGCATCTGGGCAAACGGCTGACGGAAGTGGTGCCCGGCGTCAATGCCGCGGCGCTCGAATCGACCATGCGCGAAGTACTGGACCGGGGCACCGCGGTCGTCGACATCCGCCGTACGGGCCGGACCGCCGCCGACCCGGACCGGGAGCGGACCTGGTCCTGCTCGTACGCTCCGCTGGTCGACGGCTCCGGCCGGACACTGGGAGTGATCGCCTCCCTCATCGACATCACCGAGGGGCAGCAGGCCGAGATCGAGGCCGAGCGCGCGCGGCGCCGCTTCGCCCTGCTCGCGGAGGCAGGTACCCGTATCGGCACCACCCTGGACCTGCGGCAGACCGCCGAGGAGGTGGTGCAGGTGCTGGTGCCCCAGCTCGCCGACTCGGCCGACGTACAGCTCCTCGAAGAGCTCATCGACCCGGACGAGTCCGCGGCGTCCACGCAGGGTGTGGTCCGCCGCATGGCCGCCGTCTTTCCCGAGCCGTCCGCCCCCACGGCGAAACTGCTGCCCGGCATGACGTCCCGGATCCCGCAGGGATCCCTGTACGAACGCGTCATCGCGGACGGGCGTCCGACGGACCTGTACCGCTCCGACGTGCCTGCGTTGATCACCGATCCCCGGGCCGACGACCTGCGTGCGTACCTCAAGACCCTCGGCTCGGCGCGGCTGATCCCCCTGGTCGCGCGGGGCAAGGTGCTCGGAGCCGTCGTGGTGACGCGGCTCAGCACCCACGAGCCCTTCGACGAGCAGGACTGCGTGCTCATCGACGAGCTCGTCGCCCGAGCGGCACTGAACATCGACAACGCGCTCATGTACACCCGCCAGCGCGCTGCGGCCCTCACTCTGCAGCGCAGCCTGACGAACAGTGAACTTCCCACGGTCAGCGGCCTCGAACTCACCGGCCGCTACCTGCCCGCCAGCGAACACGATGTCGGCGGCGACTGGTTCGACGTCATCACGCTGCCCCAGGGCAGAACCGGACTCGTCATCGGGGACGTCATGGGCCACGGCATCCATGCCGCCGCCGTCATGGGGCAACTGCGCACAGCGGTGCGGACGCTCGCCCGGAGCGACATCCCACCCGCACAGGTGCTCCGCTCGCTCGACGCCGTGGTGGCCGACATGGGACAGGACGAAATGGCGACCTGCGTCTACGCCGTCCACGATCCCGTGTCCGGCGGATGCCTGATCGCCAGAGCCGGCCACCCTCCGCCGGCCGTCGCCTCGCCCGGCGGCGCGATCACCTACCTGGACGGCCCACCGGGCACTCCACTGGGAACGGGGGGACAGGACTTCCGGGCGGAACAGGTCCGGCTGCCTCCCGGCAGCCTGCTGGTGCTGTACACCGACGGCCTCATCGAGGCCCGCGGCCGGGACCTCGATCAGGGCCTCGGCCAGCTCGCCCACGCCCTGCGGGACCATGATCAGCAGCCGCTGGAGGAGCTGTGTGACGGCGTCCTGCGGCAACTTCTGCCCGTACGCCCGCAGGACGACGTGGCGGTGCTCATGGCGCGGCCGCAGCACCCGCAGGGCGGCGGTGGGGCGGGACACCCGGTCACGCGAGAGCGTTCACCGCGGCGGTGAACACGCGGGGCAGTCTCCGGGCCGTGGGAACGATCAGCCGGGCCAGCAGGGGCTGCTGCCGGGCCCGTACGAGGCAGTCGGTCAGAAGCCGGTGTCGCCGGGTGGCGGCCTTCCAGGCGGACTCATAGGCGGCGGGCGTCCCGCGTCGCAGATGGTCGACCAGCACTTCGGCGCCCGTGAGGGCCAGCGAGAGGCCTTCTCCGGTGATCGCGTCGATGTATCCGGCGGCGTCGCCCACCAGCAGCACGCGCCCGTGGACGCGAGCGCCGGCCGTCTGCCGCAGCGGGCCCGCGCCTCGCACGTCCGTCACGGCCGCCCCGGCGTGGAGCCGGGCGGCCAGTTCGGGGAAGCCGGCCAGCTGGGTGCCGAACGGCGAGCGCCGAGAGGTCAGGAGGGCGACGCCCACGAGCCGGGGACCGAGCGGTGTCACATAGGCCTCCCCGTGCCGGCCCCAGTGGACCTCGACGTACGGGGACCGCGACGGCACCGCGTAGTGCCGGCGCAGTCCGTACCGGGGGGTGCCACGGCTGGTGGTCAGGAGTCCGAGCGACCGCCTCACCGGCGAGTGGAGTCCGTCCGCCGCGACCAGCCATCTGGCACGGAGGCCGGTGCCGCACTCGGTGACACCCGTGGCGTCCTGGTACACGTCTTTGACCCGGAGGGGCAGCACGGGCACTCCCTCGTCGACGACCGCCGTATGGAGGGCCAGATGGAGGCTGGTGCGGCGCACGCCGAGGCCGTGCCCCTGCCGGAACGCGGCCTCGACCCCGCGCGTGCCCTGCACGTAACGGATGCCGGCGATCGGCTGGCCGGGGACCTTCAGACCCAGCGCCTGCAGCGCCCGTACCGCCCCGGGCATGAGTCCCTCGCCGCACGCCTTGTCGATCGGCGCTCCGCGGGGCTCTGCCACGACGACGTCGAAGCCCGCCCGGGCGGCGTGCAGCGCGGTCGCCAGGCCGGCGGGCCCGCCTCCGACGACCAGGAGGTCGTGGATCGGCTTCATGCCGTCACGGCCTGGGCAAGAGCCGTGTTCTCGCAGCGGACCCGGACGCCCATGAGGACCGCGTTGGCCGCGCTGAGCACGACGGCCGTCACCCAGGCGGAGTGCACCAGTGGCAGGGCGACGATCTCCGCGACGACAGCGACGTAGTTGGGGTGGCGGGCGAAACGGTAGGGCCCTGCCCGGACGAGGCGCGCCCCGGGAACCACGATGACGCGGGTGTTCCAGTAGGGGCCGAGTGTCCTGATGCACCACCAGCGCAATGCCTGGGCCAGCACGACGACGGCCAGCATGGACCAGCCGAGGGCGGGGACGAACGGCCGGTCGCCGACGGCCGGCTCGATCAGGCAGCCTGCGAGCAGAGCCGTGTGAAGGGCCACCATGACGGGGTAGTGACCGCGGCCGTGCTCGACGCCGGCACGGGCGAGGGTCCAGGCGGCGTTGCGCCTGGCCACGACGAGTTCGACGACGCGTTCCGCCGCGACGGCGAGAACGAGCACGGTGTACCAGAGCATCAGCGTTTCCTCACCAGCGCAGGAGGACGAACTCGGTGCAGAACCCGGGGCCCATGGCGAGCAGTACGCCCCAGGTCCCCGGCTCGGGGCGCCCGGCCCTGCCGATGTCTTCGAGCAGCCTCAGTACGGAGGCGGAGGACATGTTCCCCACGCTCGCCAGTGACCGCCAGGCGGACTCCAGGGCGCCATCGGGCAGGTCGAGTGTGTCGGCGACCGCGGAAAGCACCTTCGGGCCGCCGGGGTGGCAGATCCACGTGCCGACGTCGTCGGGGCCGAGGCCGTGGGCGGCGAGAAAGGCCCGCAGGTCCGGACCGAGGCGGGCCCGGACGATGTCAGGGATGCCGGCGTCGACGACGACGCGGAAGCCACTGGCGCCGATCTTCCAGCCCAGCAGGTGTTCGGTGTCCGGATACAGCCGGCCCCGGGTGGCCACGACCCGCGGCCGGCCGGCGTCCGGCCCCGCCGCCCGGCCGCCGCGTGCGACGACGGCGGCCGCGCCGTCTCCGAAGAGTGCCCCCGCCACGAGGTTGGCGAGCGATCCGTCGCGCTGCTGCAGGGTCAGCGAACAGAGTTCGACGCTGAGAAGGACGGCGGTGTCCTCCGGATGGCCGCACAGGTAGTCGTGGATCCGGCCGAGACCCGCCGCGCCGGCGACGCAGCCCAGGCCGAACACGGGGATCCTTTTCACGTCGGGCCGCATTCCCACACGTACGGCGAGGCGGGCGTCGAGCGAGGGAGCGGCGACCCCTGTGATGGACGTGCAGACCAGGAGGTCCACGTCCGCCGCTGTGATCCCGGCGCTTTCGAAGGCGCCCACCAGGGCTTCCTCGCCGAGCGCGAGACCCGCCTCGATCCATGCGGTGTTGGACTGCCCGAAGTCGCTCAGCCCCTGGTACCGCTCGATGGGCAGGGCGAGGTGACGGGTACGCACCCCCGCAGAACGGTGCAACCGGCGCAGCAGGCCCCGGTCCTCGCCCGGCCGCAGGCACAGATCGCCGATCAGCTCGGTCAGGTCGCTCTGGGCGTACCGGTGCGACGGCAGAGCGGTCCGTACGGCGGCGACGGTGGTGGTCCGGTTCGACGCGACGGAGTGGGCGGGGGTCATTTCATCGAGCGCGGGGACACGCATACCGGGATGTCTCCTCACGGTCGATCCGGTCATTACCTTGCACCCGTGTCTCTATACCCCTCCGCGACTTCCCTTCGGGCGACACACCGGCTACTGGTGCTGCTGCGTGCGTGCCACCCGGAGGCGACGGTCGCCGTGACGGTGTTCGTCACCGCACTGGCCCTGTCGGCCGGCCGCGGGCCGGCCGGCTCACTGGGCGTCGCCGCCGCGGTGCTGGCCGGACAGCTTTCCGTGGGGTGGTGCAACGACGCGGTCGACGCGCGTCGGGACACCGCCGTCGGCCGCCGGGACAAACCGGTGGCCGCGGGCGTGTTGGCTCAGCACGTGGTGACGAGGGCAGCCGCGGCGGCGCTCGTTCTCTGCGTCCCGCTGTCCCTGCTGAGCGGGGTGACGGCGGCGGCGGTGCACCTGGCGGGAGTGCTGGCCGGGGGCTGGGCCTACAACCTCCTGCTGAAAAGCACCGTGTTCTCCCCTCTCCCCTACGCCCTCGGGTTCGCCTCACTGCCCGCGTTCGTCACGCTCGGCCTGCCGTCCCAGCCGTGGCCCGCCTGGTGGGCGACGGTCGGGAGTGCCGTGCTGGGCGTCGGGGCACATCTCGTCAACGTCCTTCCGGACATCGACGACGATCTGGCGACCGGTGTCCGGGGACTGCCGCAACGGCTGGGCGCCACCGCGTGCCGGTGGCTCGCCCCCGCCGTGATGCTGGCGGCTCTCGGCGTGCTCACCGCCGGGCCTCCGGGCACGGCCGGAGTGATCGGATGGGCGGTAGCGGCCACGGCCGGGTGTGCGGCGGTGGCTGCCACGGCCATGCGGCACGGCAACAGGAAGGGGCCTTTCCGGGCCGCGATCGCTGTGGCCGCGCTGGCCGTGGGACAACTGCTGCTGCGGGGCGCGGATCTCACCTGACAGCTCGCGGCCGGGTACCGGGCCGCGTAGACGCGGGCAGTGCTGCGGAAGTGACGGGGGATCACGTCGACAGGTGCGGGAAGCGGAACTCGGTGCGGCTGGTCAGGGTCGCGCCGGGGCGCAGGACGGTGCTGGGGTAGTCGGGGCGGTTGGGCGTGTCGGGGAAGTGCTGGGTCTCCAGGCACACGGCACTGTGGCGGCCGAGGCTTCGTCCGTGGCCGTCCATGAGCGAGCCGTTGAGCTGGTTGGCGGTGTAGACCTGCAGTCCCGGTTCCGTCGTCCACACCTCCATGACCCGTTCCGCGGACGGGGCGGTGAGCCGGGCGGCGCGCCGCAGTGTGCCGGCGGGGGCGGCCGACAGGACCCAGCAGTGGTCGAAGCCCCCGGCCCGTTCCGTCTGGGCGTCCGGTGCGGACAGCCGGTCGCCCAGAAGCGCGGGCGTCGTCAGGTCGAAGGGTGTGCCCGGAACGTCGAGTGGCCGGCCCGTCGGGATGCCGTCCTCGCGGACCGGCAGGTACGCGGGGGCGTCGACCTGAAGGGTGTGGGCCAGGATGTCGCCGGTTCCGGCGAGGTTGAAGTACGCGTGGTTGCAGAGGTTGACGACCGTGGGGCGGTCCGTCTCCGCCGTGAAGGACAGGGAGAGGGTGCCGGAGGAGTCGAGCGCGTAGGTGACGGTGACATCGAGCGCGCCGGGAAAACCCATCTCGCCGTCCGGGCTGTGCAACGACAGCCGTACCGCCGCTCTGTCGTCCTCGACCAGCGGGGTGGCGTGCCAGACCTTCGTGTCGAAACCTTCCGGGCCGCCGTGCAGGGCGTGCCCGCGGTCGTTGACGGGGACGTGATGGGTCGCCCCGTCGAGGGTGAAGCGGCCATGGGCGATGCGATTGGCGTACCGGCCGATGAGGGCGCCGAAGTAGGGGCTCTTCTCCGCGTACTGGTCGGCGGAGGGCAGGGAGAGCACCACGGAGGCGGTGTCGCCCGCGGTGTCGGGCACGCCGAGTGCGTGCAGGATGCCGCCGTAGGTGAGGATCTCGGCGTACACGCCGGTGCCGGATTCCAGCCGCCACAGGCCGACGTCCTCTCCGCTCGGCGTGCATCCGAACGGCCTGTGATGCGCGGTGGGTCGGGGCATGATGAGTCCTCGTAGCGAGTGGTGTCCCCAAAGAACACGGTTGGCCGGTGGGGGTCGGATCCCGGTGGTCGCCGGGATCGTGCCGGAGCGTCGCCGGTCGGATGCCGGGTCGCCGTCAGGCGGATTCCGGTCCCTCTACGTCGCCGGTGCGGGACCGGCCTCCGGAGCAGGGACGGAACGCGTCTCCCGGACCGGTGCGGAACCAGCCTCCGGAGCCGGTGCGGAACCTGCCCCCTGGGCGGGCACGCGGGCGGCCTGCCGCCCCTCCGCGGGGCCGGTCGACTCCCGGACCACGAGCCGGTAGCCGGGTCTCGCCCTGCGGGGCTCGGCCATCACGTGACCGGAGAGCCGTTCGACGAGGCTGTCCACGGCCAGCCGGGCGATGGCCTGCTTGTCGGGAGAGATGGTGGTGAGTGTGACGCTGCCGTAGCGGCTCTCCTCGATGTCGTCGAAGCCCACCACGGCGACGTCGTCCGGGACGGTGAGTCCGCGTTCCGTGAGCGTACGCATCGCTCCCATGGCGATCAGGTCGTTGTAGGCGAACACGGCGTCGGGCCGCCGGCCCCGGTCGAGCAGGGCGGCCATGGCGGCGGCGCCGTCGGCGCGCCCGTAGCCGTCGGTGGCGACGACGAGTGTCTCGTCCGGTTCCCGGCCTGCGGCGGCGAGTTCCTCGCGCCAGCCCCGCAGTCGCAGGTGGGCGGGCCGGCGCTCGCGGTCGGTGCGTGAGCCGAGGAAGGCGATGCGTTCGCGGCCCAGATCGAGCAGGTGCCGTACGGCGGTGCGGGCGGCGGCCACGTTGTCGATGGCGATCTGGTCGTACGGGGCCTCGTACTCCCGCTCCCCCAGCAGCACCAGGGGTGAGGTCTCCTGACGGCCGATCAGGTCCTCGGTCTCCAGATGGATGGGGCTGAGGATCAGTCCGTCGATGACGTGCGACCGGAACTCCTGGCTGACCAGGAGCTCCCGCTCGCGCAGGCCGGCGGTGTGATCGACGAGCACCGTGTAGTCGTGGCGGGCGGCGGCGTCGATGACGGCGCCGGCCAGTTCCGCGAAGTAGGGGTTGCCGAGTTCGGGAACGGCGAAGGCGATGATGCCGGTGCGTCCCTTGCGCAGATGGCGTGCGGTGAGGTTGGGACGGTAACCGAGTTCGTCGATGGCCTGCTGCACCTTGGCGCGCATGTGCGGTGTGACATGGGGATAGTTGTTCACCACGTTCGACACGGTCTTGATCGACACGCCTGCCCGCTGCGCGACGTCCTTGAGGCTGACGCCCACGGCACTCCTTGTGTTCGACTTGAGCCGACCGGAAGGCGGCCGGGTTGTCCAGCTCCGGGGGTGGTCGACCGGGCGGCGGCCCCCGGTCCCCCGAGGTCCGCGGGCCGCCGCCCGGCTCAAGCGGTTCTTCGGCTTCGCGCCAGGTACCGCTGCGCCACCACGACGACGATGAGGAATCCGCCGCTCACCACGGACTGGTAGGACGAGTTGAGCGAACCGATCTGGTTGATGAGGTTCTGGATCACCGCCAGCAGGAGCACGCCCCACAGCGTGCCGCTGAGGGAGCCGGCGCCGCCGACGAGGAGAGTCCCGCCGATGACGACGGCGGCGATCGCGTCGAGTTCCATGCCGACGCCGATGATGGTCACGCCCGACGAGAGCCGTGCCGCGTTGATCGCTCCGGCCAGGCCGGCCAGCAGTCCGCTCAGCAGGTAGACGGTGAGCTTGACGCGTGCCACGGGAAGCCCCATCAGCACGGCGGCGTCGCTGCTGCCGCCCACCGCGAAGAGTGTCTGACCGAACGAGGTGCGCTGGAGCACCACGCCGCCTGCGGCGAAGAGCACCAGGGCGATCAGGATCGGGTAGCCGAAGCCCCACACGCTGCCCTGGCCGAGCTCGGCGAACGCCGAGTCCTTGGGCACCAGATAGGTGGTGGCGCCCTCGTCGGTGATGGCGAGCAGCAGTCCACGGGCGCCCAGCAGGGAGGCGAGCGTGACGATGAAGGGAGCCATGCCCACGCGGGCGATGAGCACTCCGTTGAGTGCGCCGATCGCTCCGCAGACCACCAGCGGGACCAACAGCGCCGGGAGTACGCCCCATTGGGACGCCCATGCCGCGAGTACGCCGCCGAGGGCGAAGACGGAGCCGACGGACAGGTCGATGCCACCGGTGATGATCACCATGGTCATGCCCAGCGCGACGATGGCGAGGAAGGACGCCTGCACCGTCACGCCACGGGCGTTGTCGAGCGTGGCGAACGTCGGGTAGACGAAGGAGGCGATCAGGACGACGAGGAGCAGGACCGCGAGCACGCCCTGCCGCTGGACGAGCGAGGCGACGCGCTGCCTGCCGGACACGCCGGCCTGGGCCTCCGGACCGGCCTGCCCGCCGGTCCCGGGGGACGGTGCTCGTGTCCCGGCGGGGTCGAGAACTGAGGAGAGTTTCATCGGGATCGGCGCTCCCGTGCGACGTAGACGGCGACGATGATGATGGCCGCCTGGGCGATCTGGGCGGTCGAGTCGGGCAGGTCGTGCTTGACGAGCGTGGCGCGCAGCAGCTGCATCAGCAGCGCGCCGGCGACGGTGCCCAGCACGCGGATGGAGCCACCGCTGAGCGGTGTCCCGCCCACGACCACCGCGGTGATCGCGGACAGTTCCATCAGGTTGCCCAGGGAGGATGGGTCGCTGGCGGTGAGGCGGGCGGTGGCGAGGATGCCGGCGAGCGCCGCGAGCACGCCGCACAGGATGTAGACGCCGGTGAGAACACGCTTGACGGGCAGACCCGCCAGGGCCGCGGCGGGCCGGTTGCCGCCGATCGCGACGACCTGCCGTCCGAAGGTGGTGCGGTGGACGAGGAAGGCGACGGCGAGCGCCAGTACTCCTGCGATGAGTACGACGAGCGGGATGCCGAGGAAGCTTCCGGTGCCGAGGGCCAGCAGGTCGGGGTTGGAGATCTGCTTCAGCTGCCCGTCCGCCATGACCAGGGCGATCCCGCGGCCTCCGACGAACAGCGCGAGTGTGGCGACGATGGGTTGCAGGCCCACCACTGATACGAGGGTGCCGTTCACCGCGCCGACCACCGCTCCCGCGAGGAGCGCGATGAGCAGGGCGGGAACGAGACCGTAGCCGAGGTAGAGCGGCAGTACGGCCGCCGCCAGGGCCATGGCGGAACCCACCGACAGGTCGACGCCCTCGGTGCCGATCACCAGCGCCATGCCCAGAGCCACGATGACGACCGGGGCGACCTGGATCAGCTGGGTGCGAAGGTTGTCGGCGGTGAGGAAATGCTCGGTGAAGAAGGCGTTGAAGAGGAGGAGCGCGGCCACCGCCGCGTACACGCCGTACTCCTGGAACCACGCGGGTCCGGGCAGCCGTGGCAGGCTCCGCCCCGGCGCTGCGGGGGCGTGGGTGGTCATCGGAGGTCCTCCTTGACGGCCGGGTCGTCGGCCGGGGCGTGGGCCGCGAGATCGGCGTGGACATCGCCTGGGGCCTGGTCAGGAACCGGGGCCGGGGCCGGTTCCGGGTCCGGTTCCGGGGCCGGTTCCGGGGCGAGCGGGTCGGTGGCGTCGGTGTCGGCGTGTGCGCCCCCGCCTGCATCGGCATCGGCGTCGCTGTCGGCGTCGGCCTCGACCTCGACCTCGGCGTCGGTCTCCGCCGCCGGCGGGGCCGGCGCGGGCGCGTGGTCGGCGAGCACCGCGAGCAGCGCCGCCTCGCTGACCTGGTCGCCCGTCAGCTCGCCTGCCGTCGCCCCGCCCCGCAGGACCACGATCCGGTCCGACCCTTCGATGAGTTCCTCGATGTCGGAGGAGATCAGCAGCACGGCGAGCCCTTCCTGCGCGAGCTCGTCGATGAGCGCCTGCACCTCGGCCTTTGCACCGACGTCGATGCCTCGGGTGGGCTCGTCGAGCAGCAGTACCTTGGGCTCCAGACACAGCCAGCGGGCGAGCAGCACCTTCTGCTGGTTGCCGCCCGACAGTTCGCCGACCTTCTGCTCGGGGCTCGACGCCTTGATGCGCAGACGCTTCATGAAGATGTCGACGATGCGGTCCTGCCGCTTGCGGGAGACGATGCCGCCGCGGGAGAGCCGGGGCAGTGCGGCGAGCACGATGTTCTCGCGTACCGAGAGGCCCGGCACGATGCCTTCGGCCTTCCTGTCCTCGGGCAGCAGGCTGATCCCGGCGCGGATGGCGCTCGCGGAGGAGATCCGGCGGAGCACCCGGCCCGCCACGCTGATGTTTCCCTTGTCCAGGGGCAGCGCGCCGGCGAGCGCCTTGGCCGTCTCGCTGCGTCCCGACCCCAACAGGCCGCCGAGACCGAGCACTTCGCCGGGGTGCAGATCGAGCGATATGTCGTCGAGGCGGTGCCTGCTGGTCAGTCCGTCCGCGGTGAGGACCGGCTTGCGCGCGATGTCGTGGCCCTCGTCGCCGAAGCTGGTCACGCCGTGCCGGCGGACCTCGGTGATCTCCCGGCCGAGCATCATGGACACCAGCTGCACACGCTCGAGGTCCGCCAGGTCGCCGGTGTGGATGTGCCGCCCGTCGCGGAGCACGGTGACGCGGTCGCAGACGCGGTACAGCTCGTCCATGCGGTGGCTGACGTAGAGGACGGCGATGTTCTGCCGGCGCAGATCGCCGATGACCCGGAACAGGGTCTCGACCTCGCGCGGCTCCAGGGACGACGTGGGCTCGTCCATGATCACCACTTGGGCCCTGACCGACACGGCGCGGGCCAGCGCGACCATCTGCTGGGTGCCGACGCCCAGCGTGTGCAGGGGCCGGCGGGGATCCACGGTGACGCGGAAGCCTTCGAGCAGGGTGGCGGCCTCGCGGTGCATCCGCCCGAAGTCGATGAGCCCCAGCCGGGTCCTCGGTTCGCGGCCGAGGAAGATGTTGCGGGCAACGCTCATCAGGGGGACGAGGTTCACCTCCTGGTAGATCGTGGAGATGCCGGCCTGCTGCGCCTCGAAGGGCCGGGCGAAGTGCACGTGCCGCCCTGACAGCAGCAACTCTCCGCCGTCGGGGCGGTGGACGCCGGTCAGTACCTTGATCAGCGTGGACTTGCCCGCCCCGTTCTCGCCGACGAGCGCGTGGGTCTCTCCCGCGCGCAGGGTGAACGAGACGTCGTCGAGGGCAACCACGCCCGGGAAGCGTTTGCTGACGCCGCGGGCCTCCAGCACCGTCGGCGTGAGTGACGGCGGTTCGCCGGTCGCCGCGGACGCTGCCGCTTCGGGGGATGCCATGAACTCGGCCTTCCGGAGATCGTGTGGGATGGTTCCCGGGCCGCCGCGGGCACGAGCACCGCGGCGGCCCGGAGCGAGCTCGGTCAGTACGCTCCGCCGATGGACGCCTTGGCGTTGGACTCGTCGTAGGCTCGGTCGCTGATGATCACGTTCTCCGGGATCTCCTCACCGGCGTAGAACTTCTGCGCGGTGGCGAACGCGAGCGGACCGAAGCGCGGGTTGGACTCGATGACGGCGTTCATCTCGCCGTTGACCAGGGCCTGGACGGCATTGCGCGTGCCGTCGATGGACACGATCTTGACGTCCTTGCCGGGCTTCTTGCCGGCGGACTTCAGGGCGGTGACGGCGCCGAGGGCCATCTCGTCGTTCTCGGCGTAGACGGCGGTGATGTCCGGCTTGGACTGGATGAGCTGCTCCATGACCTGCTGGCCCTTGTCGCGGGCGAACTCGCCGGTCTGCTGGGCGACTATCTCCAGACCGGGCGCCTTGGCGGCGACCTGGTCGACGAAGCCCTTGGTGCGGTCGGTGGTGACGTTGTTGCCGGACGCCCCGAGGAGGATGGCGACCTTGCCCTTGCCGCCGGTCGCCTTGATCATCGCATCGGCGGCCCGCTTGCCCTGTTCGACGAAGTCCGAGCCCAGGAAGGCCAGATAGTCCTTGCAGGCACCCGCGTTGACCTTGCGGTCGATGGTGAGGACGGGGACCTTCTTGGCCGCGGCGGCCTTGAACGCGGGCTCCAGGCCGTCGGAGTTCAGCGGGGCGACGATGAGGAACTGGGCGCCCTGGGCGAGCATGTCCTGGATGTCGCTGATCTGCTTGGACAGCTGGGACTGCGCGTTGGTGGTGAGCAACTTCTTGACGCCCACCTTCGCGGCCTCGTCCTTGATGGACTGCGTCTCCGCGATACGGAAGGGGTTGGCCTCCTTCTCCGACTGGGAGAAGCCGACGACCGCGCCCTTCAGGTCGAGCTTCGGGGCACCGTAGGTCTCGAGCGTGCAGCCGGAGCCGGAGCTGCCGGCGGGCGTCTCGGCCGCCTGGGCGGCCTGGCTGCTGTCACCGCCGGCGTTGCTCGGGGTCTCCGACTTGGCGCAGCCGGACACGGCCAGTGTCGCGGTGGCGGCGAGCAGACAGGCGACGGTGAGCGAGCGAGATCTCTTCGGGATGGTCATCTCAGGACACTCCTAGGCGGGGTGAGCGCACCGCCGAGTGGCGTGCGGTCGGGCGGCGTGGGTACGGAGAGTCAGCCTGCGACCGGTCCGGCAGGCTCGGTCGGAAACAACTCCGACCTGGGGAAAGGAAGGTGGAACGCGTCCGAGCGGCCGTTGGCGACCTCGGGTTTACAACGTTATATAGCCGCCGGTCGACATGCGGCAAGGGTGTTGCGCGACGTTTCCCAAAAGCGCCGGGACGAGGACCTGTTGACGACCGGAGTGACCCCCGGAGCCGTCCTGCGCAGGGCCTGGACAGCCGCCGGGCGGCGTGCTCTCATTCCGCTGCACACAGTTTTCCAACGATGGAACAGTGGTCGGCGACGGACGCCTGCCGCTGTCTGCGCCGGTGCCCTGCCCCCGTGGGCGGCCGACGGCCGTTCACCCGCTCCCACGAGCGGGCCCGGCCCCGGAGGCCGCTCCTCGAGGGCGGACACCCCCCATCACCGGATCCCATCTGCGCATCCACTCCTCACAGGCCCGGCTCCGATCCCTCTGTGCGAGGAAAGATTCGATGACAAGACAACTCACCCGACCCCGAACCAGGTTGTGGGCGCTGCTGACCGCAGCCGTCCTGACGCTGCCGGTCAGCAGCCTGGTGCCCACCGCGTCGGCCGCCGAGCCGATCGGCACCGTGTCCGCGTCCGCCGCCGAGACCGCCGCCATCGAGGTGCACGGCCTCAAGGGCGAGTACTTCAGCATGTCGGCGCCCGGTGCCCGGGACTTCGCCGACCTCGGCGGCGTATCACTCGATCCGCAGATCAACTTCCCCGGCCTCGCGGGCACTTTCGAGTCGCTGACCGGGCGCGCGGAGCACACGACCGCCCGCTGGACAGGCATGATCGAGGCACCCGCCACCGGGGACTACACGTTCTACGGCATCGGCGACAACGGCTTCCGGCTGTTCATCGACGGCAGGCCCGTCATCGACCACTGGGAGCCGGACTGGGACAGGGAGCAGACCAGCGCACCGGTCAGGCTGACGGCCGGCGAGAAGCACGAGTTCCGCCTGGAGATGTTCCAGGACTTCGGCGGGGCGAACATGTTCCTGCGCTGGTCGAGTCCGGCGATGGGCAAGCAGCTCGTCCCCGAGTCGGCCTTCACCCCGCCCGCCGGCTTCCAGGTCTACCCGGTCGAACTGTCCGTCACCGAGGACGGTCGGCGGCTGCGGGCGCGGTTCGAGAACGAGGTCGGCGACATCGAGGCGGTCAAGGACCACCTGAAGATCGAGGCCGACACGACGGCCATGCCGATCAAGTCGCTCGCCGTCGACTCGGCCGATCCCGACTCGCTGCTCGTCGACCTCGCGGCGCCGATCCAGAAGAACCAGCAGGTCAAGGTGACCTACGACGGTGAAGGCGGCCTCAAGGCCGGCGCTGAGACCGTGCCGCAGATCGTCCGTTCGGCGCAGAACGCCTCCACCCACCGGCTCACCACCACGTGGGGCGACAAGGTCGACAAGAACAACCCGCTGCCCGAGTACCCCCGCCCGCAGCAGGTCCGCGGCAAGTGGAAGAACCTCAACGGCCCCTGGCAGTTCAGCGGCGCCGAGGCGGGTGAGCAGCCGGTCTTCGGCAAGGATCTCGACGAGAAGATCGTCGTGCCGTTCCCGGTCGAGTCACAGCTGTCCGGGCTCGAGCGGCACGAGGACCACATGTTCTACCGCAAGCTGGTGAACGTGCCCAGGGACTGGAAGGTCGGCAAGGGCAACCGGCTGAAGCTCAACTTCGGCGCCGTGGACTACCGGGCCCGTGTCTGGGTCAACGGCAAGCAGGTCGCCGAACACACCGGCGGTTACAACGCCTTCAGCGCCGACGTCACCGACGCGCTCAAGGGCACCGGACCGCAGGAGGTCGTCGTCGCGGTCACCGACACGGGCGGCGCGAACCAGCCGATGGGCAAGCAGTCCACCAACCCGGGCGGCATCTTCTACACCCAGACCTCGGGCATCTGGCAGACGGTCTGGATGGAACCCGTCGCCGACGCCTCGATCGACAACGTCGTCACCACGCCCGACATCGACACCAGCAGCCTGGCCGTGACCGTCGAGTCCGACGACGCCTCCGCGAACGCCCGTGTCGAAGCCGTTGCCCGCGACACACGTGGCAACGTTGTCGGCAAGGTCAGCGGTCCGGCCAACAGCAAGCTGCGGTTGCCCGTGGCGAAGCAGCACCTGTGGACCCCGGACGACCCGTACCTCTACGACCTCGACATCAAGCTGACCGACGGCAGGTCGACCGACAGGATCGACAGCTACTTCGGCATGCGCGAGGTCGGGATCGAGAAGGTCGGCGGCTTCCAGAAGCTCGTGCTCAACGGGAAGCCGGTCTTCTCCCTCGCCACGCTCGACCAGGGCTTCTGGCCCGACGGCCTCTACACCCCGCCCAGCGACAAGGCCCTGGCCTTCGACCTCCAGGCTCACAAGAAGCTCGGCTTCAACGCCGTCCGCAAGCACATCAAGGTGGAGTCGCCGCGGTGGTTCTACCACGCGGACCGGCTCGGACTGCTGGTCTGGCAGGACTTCGTCTCCGGGAACATCACCGACGAGACGGGACAGAAGGCCTTCGTCGACCAGGGCCGGGAGATGATGCGCCAGCATCACAACTCCCCCTCCGTCATCGGCTGGATCGTCTTCAACGAAGGCTGGGGCGAGTGGAACCGCGAGGAGAGCGGACGCATCGCCGAGTCGGTCAAGGCCGCCGACCCGTCCCGTGTCGTCAATGCCCACAGCGGCGTCAACTGCTGCAACTCCAAGGGTGACTCGGGCAAGGGCGACATCATCGACCACCACGACTACAACAACACCGACCCGGCCTTCCCCGACGCGAACCGGGCCGCGATGGACGGCGAGCACGGAGGCTTCACACTGCGCACCCCGGGCCACATGTGGCCGGGGGCTCCCACGGTGATCTACAGCGGTGTGGCCGACAAGGACGCGCTCACCCGCAAGTACGTCGAGAACACCGAGAAGTTCTACCTCGAGCAGGCCGGCGCAGAACTGTCCGGCTCCGTCTACACCCAGATCTCCGACCTGGAGAACGAGCTCAACGGGCTGTACACCTACGACCGCCGGGAGATCAAGGTCGACCCGGTCAAGGTGCGCGAGGTCAACCGCAGGATCATCGCGGCCGGCGCCGCCGCGGGCGAGCATGACGAACTGAAGGGCGGCGGGTACTGGGCCCTCGACGAGGGCCAGGGAACCACCGCACGGGACGTGGGTCCCAACAACAAGCCCCTGGAGCTCACCGAGGGCACCACCTGGACCCCGGGCGTCAGCGGAAGCGCGCTGAAGTTCGACGGCCAGGGGCAGTTCGCCCAGACCGAGGGCCCGGTGCTCGACACCACCAAGAGCTACTCCGTCTCCGCCTGGGTCACGCTCGACGCGGTCCCCGGCAACTACGCGACCGCCGTCAGCCAGGACGGCCGCCGCCAGGAGAACCCGTTCTATCTGCAGTACGGGCAGGGCGCCTTCGCGTTCAGCACACCCGGCGGCCATCGCGCCCGCGTGGAGACGGTGCCCGAACTGGGGCGCTGGTACCACCTCGTCGGCGTGCGCGACACGGTGAGCAACGACATCAAGCTGTACCTCGACGGCAAGCTGGTGGCGACGGCCGAGCCCGGCCCGGCCGACGTCAGCACCGGCCCTCTCGCCGTCGGCCGCGCCCGGTGGAACGGCGGGAACGTCGACTTCTGGAACGGCGCGATCGACCAGGTCCACGCCTTTGACAAGGCACTCACCGCGGAGGAGGTGAGCGCTCTCCACACCGGGGAGAAGTCGTAGCGTCACGGGCTGACCGGTCCCGGCGAGCGGCGCCGACCGCTCGCCGGGGACCGTCGTGCGCGGCGGCTCCCTTCGACCGAGGGAGCCGTTCGGGCGCCGTTCGCAGGCCGCCGGCGCTTCATGGCGGCTCCGCCGGCCGGTCGCTCCGCGCCCGGGAGCCGTGAGCAGCCTCAGGCGTCGCCCATGACCAGGCCCTCGATGGTGTGCTTCTGGGTCACGGGTGTCAGCGCCTCCACGACAGGGCAGTCGAGGTGCCGGCGCACACGCTCGGAGAGCGTTTCCCAGTACGCGCGGGTCACGGCGGTGTCGTGACGGTCGCCGTTGGTCGCCTCGGGGCCGTCGACGCCGAGTACCAGCACGGGCCGGGGCCGTTCCGAGTGGTTGGTGGTTCCGCGGTGGACCGTCAGCGCGCTGCGGGCCGAGATGTCGCCACGCTGCGGGAACTTGCGCACCGCGCGCTGCTCGTAGCGTGCGTGCTCGGCCTTCGGCGGGAACATGCCGTGTGCGAAGTGCGGGCCGTCGTCCCACTGCGTACCCGGCGCGATCTCGAACGGGCCCATGTCCGGCGTCGTGTCGACCGTGGTCACGTTGAAGGCGAGCGAGGTGTAACGGCGCTCCCTCCGTGTCTCCTCCGGCATCGGGAAGTCCCGGTGCCACGGCTGGTCGACGGCGCCCGCGAGCGGTACGTCGAAGCCGACCTCGACGATCCGGTAGTCAGGGCCGAGGACGGCGGCGCACAGGGACCGCACCCAGGGGTGGTCGACGAGGTCCACGAAGCCGCGGATCTGTTCCGGGTGGATCTCCACGTAGTAGCGGTTGGGTCCACGGCCGACCGCCCCGCCCGGCCGCTGGAGGGCTGCCTCGAAGGCGGCGGCGATGTCCTCCCCCAGCCGGTCGGCCCATTCAGGGTCGAACGCGCCCTTCCGGGCCGTGATGCCGTCGCGGTAGAGAGCCTCCACATCCGCGCTGACGTCCACCTCCGGGTCGGCGACGGGGCTTCCTGGGAACACGGGACTACTCATGTATGCCTCCTCGCACAAGCTGTCACCGCCATATTGCATCGTTGAATGCAACGTTGCAATACCCAGGTGGGCGAGGCATCGAAGCGGCCGGGCCCGTGACACGATGGGGCGGTGAGCAGTCGTCTGAAGGATGTCGCCGCCCGGGCGGGCGTGTCGGTGCGAACGGTCTCGAACGTGGTCAACGGCTCCGCCTCGGTGGCCGAGGACACGCGCTTGCGCGTGCAGGCGGCCCTCGACGAGCTCGGCTACCGGCCCAACCTCGCGGCCCGCAGCCTGCGCGCGGGCCGGACAGGCTTGATCGGGCTCGCCATCCCCGAAGTGCGGTCCCCCTATTTCGGCGAGCTCGCGGGGCTGCTGGTGGAGGCGGCGGAGCGACGTTCCTGGACGGTGATCATCGATCAGACGCGGGGCGACGCCGAAGCTGAACGCCGCCTGCTGACCCGGGCCGGCGGCCGGGTCGTCGACGGGCTCGTCATCAGCCCCTGGGCGCTCGGCCCCGAGGAACTCACCGCCGCCGCCCGCTCGACGCCCGTGGTGCTGCTCGGCGAGCGCAGCCCAGAAGGGCTGGTGGACCGGGTGGCCGTCGACAACGTGATGGCGGCGGACCAGGCGACCACGCACCTCCTGGAGTCGGGGCGGCGGCGCGTCGCCGCCCTCGGCCTCCAGCCGCATCTGCGCAACGGCACCGCCGAACAGCGCCGGGCGGGCTATCACCAGGCACTTGTGCGAGCGGGAATCACACCGGACCCGGCCCTGGAGGCAGAGGTCTCCGCCTTGCACCGTGCGGACGGGGCGAGGGCCATGGCACAGCTGCTCGACGGGGCCGGCCGGCCGGACGCCGTGTTCGCGTTCAGCGACGAACTGGCCCTCGGCGCGATGCACATGGCCCGTCTGCGCGGGCTGGACGTGCCGGGGGACATCGCGTTCGTCGGCTTCGACGACGTGGAGGACGGCCGGTTCGCCAACCCCGCGCTGACGACCGTCGCACCGGACAAGGAGCAGATCGTCGAGCGGGCACTGCAGTGTCTCGCCGACCGCATCTACAGCCCGGGCAACGCCGTTCGGCCCCTCGACGTCGTCGTGCCTCACCGGCTCGTGGTCCGGGCCAGCAGCGACGCGCCGTCACCCTGACCCGGGGCCGGCCGGCAGCGGAACCCGCCCGCACCCGTGCCCGCCCCGCACCGACTCGGCGCGTCCGGCGGTGTCACGTGGCCGGTCCCGGCGACGCCGGGGGCGGCCGGCCGTACACACCGCCGGTCCCCCACGCACGGACAGCGTCTGGTCGGCAGAGGGCGCGGGTGCCGGTGGATCTGGCCGGGCGTGGGTCGGCGTCGGTGGGGTGTGACGGCATTGGGCGACGGGGACGGGGCGGCGGCGCACCGCCCCCCTGGCGCCCGGCATCGGGTGCCCGCGTCCTACCGCTGGGCGGAGGGCGCACGCCAGGCGAGTACGCCGCCGGAGAAGTCGTCCTGGAGGCGCACCTCAAGACGCAGCGCGGTGGTCGTCACCGGTGCGAAGGTCACCCGGTTGAACCGGTCCTTGGCCGTGCCGTACTCCGTGGTGGCCGCCACGGGACGCCATTCGCCGGCGGCGTCACGGTGCAGGAGCTGCCAGGACCCGGGGACGCGGCAGCGTCCGACGCCGGTGTCGTCGAACCAGTACACGGAGACCTCGTCCACCGGCCTCGCGGCGGCCGTCTCGTACTGGACCCACTCGGTGGTGCCCGTACGGTCCCACCAGGTGAAGCGGGGCACGGAGTGGTCACCCGAACCTGACGGTTCCGTACCGGCGTTGAGGATCAGCGCCTGGGGGCTGTCCACGCCGCTGAACGACGCGCTGCAGGAGATCCATTCGTGGGCGCGCGGTCCCGAACCGGCCGTGGGGAAGGCCGTGATGCGCAGGCGTGCCGCGGCCGAGGGAACGAGCGTCACCGGCTCGAGTGGTTCCGCGGTACGCACGGGGCTCTGCTGAAGGGGCGTGACGACGTCCTGGTCGTCGGTGCTCCATGCGGGGACGCGGCGGGCCCGTGCCCGTATCCGGACCGGGGTACCGGTGTGGGTGAACGGGTTGGCCTCGTCCGCGCCGGTGCGTTCGAGGGTGAACGACTTCGCCGGGGACTTCTCGTCGATCTCCAGGGCGTAGTTCCAGGGTGATCCCGGGTGGACCTCGTACTCCGGCCAGTCCTCCGTTCCGGCGAACCGCCGCCACTGCTCGGCGATCTGGAGGGAGTAGGTGAGCGGGCCGTGGTCCACGGACACGGCGTCGCGGTTGTCGCCCCACGTCCGCACAGTGGTACGCATGGGCAGGCGCAGCTCCACGGTGTCGCGGTCGTGCCATCGACGGTCCAGGACGAGGTAGCCGCCGCTGGTACGGGCGCGCACAGGGCGGCCGTCGAGCCGGACGGAGGGCGCGGAGCACCAGCCGGGCACCCGCAGATAGAGCGGGAAGGACACGTCCCGTGGCGTGGACAGCGTGAACCGTACCCTCTCCTCGAAGGGGTAGTCCGTGTCCTCGGTGAAGGTGACGGTGGTCCCGTCGCCGACCTTGGCGCGCACGGACGACTGCCCGTACAGGGAGGCGCACAGGCCGCCGTCCGCGGAGGCGAGCCAGGCCTCCTGGGCGTAGTAGGGCCAGCCCATACCGTAGTTGTGGGGACAGCAGCGGTAGTTGTGCACGCCCGGCATGTACGCCTGCATCGCGAAGCGGTTGTCGAACTGGCCGTGGTTCTTCGCGCCGTTGTCGAGCTGGACGGAGTTGGCCGAGGTGACGTAGTGGATGCCCTTGTGCATCGGGTCGAGAGCGGCGGGCAGCATGTTGAGCGCCAGCTCCTCGCAGCGGTCGGCCCACACCGGGTCGCCGGTCAGCCGGGTGAGCAGCTCGTGGCTGTACATGTACTCGACGATGCCGCAGGTCTCGAACCCCTGACGGGGGTCTTTGTAGCCGGCCCGGCAGTTCTCGTCGCCGGCGAATCCGCCGCCGGGGAACCGGCCGTAGCGACGCATCACCGTGTCGTAGTTGCGGTACGTGGCGTCCAGCAGGGTGGAGCCGCCGTCGAGGAGGCCGTACTGGGCCGGCTCACGGAAGCCCTGCGCCAGGTTGACGTTGTGCCAGTTGGGAATGCCGGTGGTGTAGTCGGCGGAGTGCGTGTGCACCTTGCGGACGAGGTCCAGCAGCCATGCGTCCCCGGTGCGGTTGTAGAGCCAGTAGACGCTCTCGATGACGTCCGCGCAGCGGTAGGTGCCCCAGCCCAGTGCGAACAGTTCGGGATTCCGGCCGTTGAGGTAGGCGAACCAGCCCGTCAGCGCCTCGATCACCCGCTCGTCGCCGTTGTACTCGTACCGGCTGCGCAGCGCGTCGAGCACCGGCACATAGGGCCAGAAGTCGGGGCCGCCGTTCAGGGCCGTGCGCAGCGCGGTGGGTCCGAAGAAGCCGTCGGGCTGACGGGTGGCGAGAATACGGTCGATCCAGGTGCCGGTGAGTTCCAGGACGCGGGCGTCGCCGGTGACATGACCGAGGTCGCCGAAGCCGCGTAGCCAGTACGGCAGTTCTTCCCATCCGCCACGGTCGGGGTCGGACCAGCCACTGGTCGCCGGATCGAGGAAGTCGGAGACCTCGGGCAGGCGTCCGCCCAGACCGTCGAGCTGCAGGCGGAGCTGTTCGCGCAGCCATCCCCCTGGAGTGATGCTGCCCGGAGGTAGACGCAGAAAGGGCGCGGCGCGCAAAGGGGCGCGGTTCTGCGGGTAGTGGGCCGTGCCGCGGCCGACGAGGCGCACCGGCGGTCGCGGTGCGGCGGCCTGTGCGGGCAAGGCGGCCATGCCGCTGAGCGCGGCGCCGCCGGCGACGGCGACCGTGCTGGTGAGGAACGTTCGTCGCTCCATCTGAATCCCTTCCGAAGACCTTGCGTCGGCGCGGTGCGGGACGGCCGCCGCCCGGCGGGCGGCTCGGGACTCCGGAGTCCTGGCGGGTCCTCGGGTCCTCCGGTGTGACCCTTTCGGGGCGGCGGCGGCTGTACGGGGCCGGGCAGTGCGCCGCGTTCCGGGTGCGGCAGACCTGTTCGAGGGCGCACGGAAGTTACCCGTCGAGGTGGCGGAGTGCGGTGGCCACCGGGCCGGGAGCGGCTCTTCTACTACGTTGGAAATTCTGGCGCAGTGAGCATGAGAGCACGGGTTCATGACCCTGTCCACCCTGCGGAACTCAAGGCGACCGGGGTCTTGCTTTGACGGCCCCCGAGCCTCTATAACGTTGCAAAGTCAGGCGCCTGGCGGCCGGCGCGTTGCGCCGCCTGCGGGCGGCCGCGCTGCTACGGCCGGGCGAGGCCCGGGCTCGGAGGCTCACCGCCACGCGTCGGCGCGAGCCCTCTAGGCTTGCCGGGTTCGAGAACGCATCGGCTACGAGAAGTGGGCACGACGATGGCGCGGGTCACGGCTGTGAGCAGCAACGGGACGTATTCGTTCAGCAAGCCGAACCGCGAGAGCATCACGCTGCTCGCCGGTCTCGGCGTGGAGGGCGATGTCCACGCGGGGGAAACGATCAAGCATCGGTTCCGTATGCGGCACGAGCCGCATCTGCCCAACCTGCGCCAGGTGCACCTCATCCACGAGGAACTCTTCGACGAGCTGGCCTTGAAGGGTTTCACCGTGGCCGCGGGCGAGCTCGGTGAGAACGTCTCCACGCGCGGGATCGACCTGCTCGGGCTGCCCACCGGCGCCCTGCTGCACCTCGGTGAAGAGGCGATCGTGGAGGTGACAGGGCTGCGCAATCCCTGCTCGCAGATCGACACGTTCCAGAAGGGCCTCTTGAAGGAGGTCTTCGAACTCGACCCGACGACCGGGGACTTCGCCTTCAAGTCCGGGATCATGGGCGTGGTCCGGCAAGGCGGAACCGTCCGCCCCGGCGACACGATCGGCGTCGAGCTGCCTGCGGGGCCGCACCGTCCGATGGAACGCGTCTGAACGCCATCGTTCGGGTCTGCGGTCATCATCACCGTACGCCGCCGACCTGACGCGCCTGGTCCCTCCGCCGCCGGGACGCCCGCCCACCCTGCATCGGACCACTTACCGGCAGAGCGGTTCGCCATCTGAAGCCATCGGCTGGGCCGCAGGCGATCAACACCGAGCAGCGCCACATCGGGATCACCGACGAACTCCGGCTCGGTCGGACTGATCGCGTCAGTGCTTCGTTCGCCGACGGAGCCGATGCCGGCGCAGACCCGGCGACCACCCGGCCCTGCCAACTCGCGCTCAATGCGCTGGTCCCTGCGTGGTTCATCCGGTCCTTCGCCGCGGACCTGAGCCAGCCCGTGGCGCTGGACGGGCGAGTCAACACGGCGTACCTCACCACTCAGGTCACCCAGGCTCCGGCCAGGAGCTTTTCCTGCCGCTCACGTGACAGTCGTTGCGACTGAACCTGATCGGCCACACAGGAAAATTGATCTTTGTCCAGTGTCGGCTGTGGCAAGGTGCTCATATGTCCAGCCCCATCGCGTATCCGGTCTTCCGCACCACCGACCCGGTACGGGCTCTGTGCGTGGCGCGTCAGCTTGTGGGAGTGGGCGACCTGCAGTACGCGGAGGTGTCAGTAGACGTCGAGCTGTGCACCGTCCCGGAAGTGTTGCGGATACGCGAGGCATTGCCGGACGCCTGGTTCCGGAAGGAGGATGCCGCGGGCTGGGCGCTGGATCTCACTGACCCGACGGGTTTGTACGGTGGTGTCCACGCGCCCGAGCTCTCGAGCGATCCGGACTTCCTCTCCTCGCACGTGCCGCTATGGGCATCGATGGAATATCGGCGCGTCGACAGCATCGAGGAGGAGTTCGCTGCCTTGGTGGGCTCGAATGTCGGCGAGATCTGGTGGTCCAGCCTGATCTGGCCCGATGTACCGGACTGCGACATCCGCGGCGAAGCCGACAACGCCCGGGTGTCACTGCTGTTCAACTGCCGCACCATAGGCCTCGACGAGCGCTCCGACGACCACACTGTGCTCGTCCACGTGCGCCGCAGGAATCGCGACGGATCCGAGGAACGGCACGCCTCCTGGCTGGCAGAGCAGATCGGTCAGTCCGTCATCGGCCCACCACAGGAGTGACCCCGATCGAGCCCAGCCGCTCCAGGTTGATTACGTGACTGTCCCGTCTGCGCATCACTCGGGGTGGACACAGCCATCGTGATCTGGCTCCGTAGCTGAGTACCGGCGTCACAAGACTGTCGGTCGGTAGGCCAAGGCCTGGTCGACCACTTCCTCGGCCGACAACTCCCGCTCCGGCGGCCAAAAGACCAGGCCACTGACGTAACCGGACGGACAGGCCAGAGCTCTGTCGAGCCGGGCCAGCCAGTCATTCACCTCGCCTTCGGAGGCGTGGTCCGCTTCCATGATCCGCCGCACGAGCGTGACCGCTTCCGCCCGACTCAACTCCACCGCACTCATCAGCCTCCTTCCAGCGGCCCCACCCAAAGGACTGTCCCGTAAAGATCTCCTGGCCCGTCGTGCGCTCTGCTCATGGTTGTGTTGCTTCAGGATCGCCCGGGGAAGTCGGGGTGGTCGGTGTAGGGCGAGGCGATGTCGATCAGGTCGTCGCATGGCCAGGGGTCGCCGTCGAACTGGCAGTCATTGCGGTCGTCCCACGGCAGTTCCGGGTCGCCCACTGCCGGACTGAGGGCGTGACGAGCCAGGATGCGTCGCTTGGCCTCGATCTCACGCAGGACGCGGGCCGGGTCGTGCAGGGCCACATGCAGAGCAATCGTGGGGTGGAAACCTGCGAGATCGGCCTGACAGAAGTCGACCGTGTGTCCATGAGCGGACCACTCCCCGCATCCGTCGCCGTCGCAACGCCGGGCCAAGTCGGCCTCCTCATCCAGCCGCGTCTTGAGGAACCTCACGAGATCTTCGTTCATAGGGGCATCCTCGATGATGCGTCGGGCGGCGACGCTTGATTTTCGTAGCGCGAGCAAGCCGTCCTTCGCCGGCGACGGTGAAATTATCTCGGTGTGGCTGGTGTGGTGTGACCACGGTGTCGGAGCCGTCTTGGATAGCCCCGTCCACCGGGTTGAGTCCCCGCCCGTTCGGCAAGCTGGTGGCTGTGCTGCGGTGCGAGGGTGCGGACGCGGCCCGCAAGGGCCGGCCGTGGGGCCTGCCACTGGAGGACCGGGGGCCCGAGTTGGGCATTGCCCAGCTGCGCATCTTGCGCTGACCCGATAAGCGAGGGGTGCAGCCCGGCTCAGGCCGCGCCGGAGCCCGCCGGCTGCGGGGGCCTCTGGTGCCCGCACTCCAGCCGCTCGCCGTCCGCGTCAGTCACGGTGTACTCCAGGACGACCTTGGCCGGGTCACCGTCCTCATAGAGCCACACCGTGATGCCCTCCTGGCAGAGAGCGGTAGAGAACCAGACATCGACCCCCTCAACCTCCGGAACGACCGTGAAGACCTCCCCGGGTTTCAGCCAGTAGTCCTCACCGTACGGCTCGATGAAGTGCCAGAGGTTGCCGTCGCCCACATTCTCCACAGGCAACCTGCTGCGTCCCACTTGTCTCCCAAGACCGCTGCCTCCATGAACCCCTACACGCTATCCACCAGCCCGCTTCGGCGCCGCCATCGATATCGTTGTGCCCACGCGCCCGGTGCCGGGCGCGACGGACGGGGATGCCGTCGCGACCCCACAGCGGAATGAGGCACGGCCGGTGACCACGATCGACGTCGACCGGCTGGTAGCGGTCGGAAGGACCTGGCTGACGGATGTCGCGCCCGGCGCGAACCTCAATGTCGTCGAGCTGGACGACGGCGCGGGCGTGTGTGTCGTGCACGCCGTCCGAGGCGGCGGCAAGGTCTACGTGGCGCCCGACGGGACGGTGCTGTTCGCCGGCTCGTCGGTGACCTTCGAGGCCGGGCTCGGCGCGTTCCTCGACGGAGCCCGCACGGCGCCGGAGGGCGCCCGTCCGGTCGCGCAGTAAGGCGCCCTTTACGGGCCGGCACGTGGTCCAGCAACTGGATGCGTGACGGGCCGGGGGTGCGGGAGGGGTCGTCACGGCAAGGCGCCGGCGCATCGGGCTCCGGGCTGGCACGGCACCGTCCGGGACCGGCGTGGCCGGTCAGGTCTCGATCGTCGCCACCGTGTCGACGCCCGCGTGCCGCAGGGTGCGCACCACGCCGCGGCGGGCGCCTCGGACGGTGATGCCGGCCGATTCCGGCGCGACGGTCACGGCGCGGAGCAGGCCGTAGGCGCACGCGAGGTCGATCCGCTCGAGACCGCTCATCTCCAGCACCCAGGTGCCTGCCTGTCTCAGCCGTGGGTCGAGGAGCCGTTCCTCGAGCTCAGGCAGCGCGTGGGTGTCCAGGACACCCGAGAAGACCAGGACGGCGTTCCGGCCGTCCGCCTCCACGATCCGAACGGACCCGGCCTGTGGGCGGGCGGGCTGGTCGGGTTCGACTGCCACAGCGACCTCCTCAGCGGTAGGCAGGGGCGTGCGCTTCCATTGTCTCAAGCCGGACGGCCGAGCCGGGATCGATCAGGGGCCGAAACCTGACGCGGCCGACGGCCGAGCGGGGCCGCGCCCGGTCGCCGAGCCCGTCCGCTCCCCCGCTGTCAGCTCGGCACCCGGCCTTCCAGCGCGGACCGCCAGGCCGGCGGTACGGCTTCGCGCACCGGCTCCGCCGGTCTGCCGCCGCCCGCCAGGAAGCCGGCCAGCGGCAGGGTGGCCGCGCCGACCGTGACCGCGTCCGGCCCCAGTTGCCCCAGGTCGATGGTCACCCGCCCGGCCGGATAGCGGAGCGAGTACGACGTGGCGTGCTCCCGCACGGCGGCGAGGAATCGAGGGCCGAGCTGGAGCCCGGCCCAGCCGCCGATGAGGACGCGCTCGGGCTGGAAGAGGTTGATGAGGCCGGACAGCCCGGCACCCAGGTACTCCGCGGTCTCCTCCACGACGGCGAGCGCCACCGGATCCGCCCCTGCGCCACCGTCCGGATCCATCCCTTCACCGCCGTCCGGCTCCGCCGCCACCTGACCGCCGCCCCGGCCCGCCACCTCGCCGCCGTCGCGGTCCGCGCCCCGGCCACCGCCCGCACCCGCCACCTGACCGCCGCCCCCGCCCACGACCTCGCCGCCGTCCCGGCCCACGACCTTGCCGCCGTCCGGGTACGCCGCGGAGAGCAGTGCCGTCAGTGCCGTCTCCTCGTCGGCCCCCTCCGGCGGCCGGCCGCCCGCCTCGCGCCACCGGTCCACCAGGGCCTCCGCCCCCGCGTACGCCTCGAGGCAGCCCAGCGCTCCGCAACGGCAGCGGCGGCCGCCGACGTTGACCGTCAGATGGCCCCACTCCAGGGCCCTGCCCTGTTCGGCGGTGTCCGTGACGTGACAGGCGCCCACGCCGGAGCCGAAGAGGATCACGGCCACGCTCTGTGCGCCCCGGCCGGCGCCGAACCACATCTCGGCCTGGCCGAGGGTCCTCGCGCCGTTCTCGATGAAGAACGGCACGGTCTCGGGCAGCCGGCAGGAGGCACGCAGCAGGGATTCCAGGGGTACCGCGTCCCAGCCGATGGTCTGGCCGTGGACGACGGCCCCGCACTCGGGTGTGGCGGCGACGATGCCGGGCACGCCGACACCGACGCCGAGGAGTCCGTCGATCCCGATTCCCGTCACGTGCAGCACCTCGTCCATGGCGTGGCGGATGTGCTCCACGATGACCCCGACGTCGTAGTCGACTCCGTTCAAGGGCCGTTCGGTGCGGGCCAGTTCCGTGAGCGTGAGGTCGAACAGCTCCACCCGGACCCGGGTTTCACCGACGTCGACACCGATGAGGCATCCGCTGCCGGGCGCGACACGGACCAGGGTGCGGGGGCGGCCGCCGTCGGACTCGATACTGCCGGCTTCCTCCACCAGGCCGTCGCCCAGGAGTTCGCCCACGACGTTGCTGATGGTGCCGGAGCTCAGTCCGGTGGCGGGTCCGAGGGCCTGCCTGCTCATGGGGCCATCGAAATACAACCGTTGCAGTACGGTCGCGCGATTGCTCCGCCGCAGGTCATTGACCGTTCGCCCGCTTCGTCCAGACATCCTTCGCTCCTTCGGCCCGCGCTGTCCCGGAAGTGCGCCGGGTCGCACCCCTTGACGATGTCGCTCGCGAAAGCTTAACTCACGTCCTAAATTAAGCCGTGAGGGCATTCAGAGGTTGAAGCCGCAGCCTGTCGGCCCCTCCCCGCGGCGCCACCCCTCCGGAAGGGACACCTGGAGTTATGCGCAGATACAGAGCTGTAGCCAGTGGTGCGGTCGCCGTCTCCCTGCTCGCCACCGCGACCGCGTGCGGCGGTGGCTCGTCCGCCGGAGGCGGCGGATCCAACGAGTCACCGAAGACCCTCACCTACTGGGCGTCGAACCAGGGTCCGAACATCGAGGCCGACAAGAAGATCCTCGAGCCGGAGCTGAAGAAGTTCGAGCAGAAGACCGGCATCAAGGTCAAGCTCGAGGTCGTTCCGTGGTCCGACCTGCTGACCCGAATCATGACCGCCACCACGTCCGGCCAGGGCCCCGACGTCCTGAACATCGGCAACACCTGGTCCGCGTCCCTCCAGTCCACCGGCGCGCTGCTGCCGTGGGACGAGAAGAACTTCTCGAAGATCGGCGGCAAGGACCGGTTCGTGGAGGCCGCGCTCGGCTCGACCGGGGCGGCCGGTTCCGACCCGGCGGCGGTGCCGCTGTACTCGATGTCGTACGCGCTCTACTACAACAAGAAGATGTTCGCGGACGCCGGCATCGAGAAGCCGCCGGCCACCTGGGACGAGATGGTCGCGACCGGCAAGAAGCTGTCGAAGGACGGCAAGTGGGCCCTGGGCGCGGAGGGCGCGAACCTGTCCAACAACATCCACCAGGTGTTCGTCCTCGGCAAGCAGCACGGCGCCGACTTCTTCGACGCCGAGGGCAGACCCGACTTCACCTCCGACGGCGCCGTCGCGGCCGTGAAGCAGTACGTGGACTTCATGGCCAAGGACAAGATCATCGCTCCGGGCAACGCCGAGTACGCCCAGAACCAGTCGCTGAGCGACTTCGCCAAGGACAAGACGGCGATGGTGCTGTGGCAGGCGGCCGCCTCCACGTTCAAGTCCCAGGGCATGGGCGACGACGAGTGGGGCGTCGCGCCGGTGCCCGTCCATGCGGGCGCTCCGGGCCAGGGCAAGAACGTCAACTCCATGGTCGCCGGCATCAACATGGCCGTCTTCAAGAACACCAAGAACCTCGACGGTGCCCTGGAGTTCGTGAAGTTCATGACCAGCGACGAGGAGCAGAAGCTGCTCTGCAAGACCTACGGGTCCATACCGCCGGTCAAGGCCGCGCAGAGCGACCCCGCGTTCGACCGGCCTGAACTGAAGGTCCTGCGTGACACCCTCGCCACCAGTGCCGAGGCGCTCCCCCAGGTCCCGAGCGAGTCGCAGTTCGAGACGGTCGTGGGCACCGCGGTCAAGAACCTCTTCGCCTCCGCCGCCAATGGCGGTGAGGTGACCACCGAGTCCGTCAAGGCCGAACTGGCCAAGGCCCAGCAGCAGATGCCCCAGCAGTGAGCGACACTCTCATGAACACGACCGCCGTCCCGGCCACCGGGGAACCGGCCGTGCGGAAGAACTCCCCCGGGGCGGCGCGCGGCCCGCGCCGTCCCGGGCGGACCCGCCGCACGGCGCTGCCGTACCTGCTGTTGCTCCCGGCGCTGCTGCTGGAGATCCTGATCCACCTGCTGCCGATCGTCATCGGCGTCGCGATGAGCTTCAAGGAGCTCACGCAGTTCTATCTGCGCGACTGGGGAGCCGCCCCGTGGCGGGGCCTGGACAACTTCAGGTTCGCGGTCGACTTCGACACGCCGGCCGGTGAGTCGCTGCTCAAGTCGTTCACGACCACGTGCCTGTTCACCGTTCTGTCCGTCGGTCTGTGCTGGCTGCTCGGCACCGCGGCGGCGGTCTTCATGCAGGAGACGTTCAAGGGCCGCGGCTTCCTGCGGGCCCTGTTCCTGGTGCCGTACGCGCTGCCCGTCTACGCCGCCGTCATCACCTGGTCGTTCATGTTCCAGCGCGACAACGGCCTGATCAACCACGTGCTCCACGACCAGCTGGGGCTGACCGACAACCCTTCCTTCTGGCTGATCGGCGACAACAGCTTCTGGGCCCTGCTCATCGTCTCGGTGTGGAAGGGCTGGCCGTTCGCCTTCCTCATCATCATGGCCGGTCTGCAGAACATTCCCAAGGAGCTGTACGAGGCGGGAGCGCTCGACGGCGCCGGCATGTGGCAGCAGATCCGCAAGATCACGCTGCCGTCGCTGCGCAGTGTCAACCAGGTGCTGGTCCTGGTGCTCTTCTTGTGGACGTTCAACGACTTCAACACGCCGTTCGTGCTGTTCGGCAAGTCGGCGCCGGAAGCGGCCGACCTCATCTCCATCCACATCTACCAGTCTTCCTTCGCCACCTGGAACTTCGGCGCCGGTGCGGCCATGTCCGTACTGCTGTTGCTCTTCCTGCTGCTGGTGACGGGCGTCTATCTCTTCTTCACCTCCCGCGGGAGGAAGGCCACCGATGCATAGTTCTCCGGAAACCGACACCGCCGTGCCCCGGTCCCCGATGGCCGCGCCGCGGTCCTTCGTATGGTCCCGGCGGATCTTCCTGACCCTGCTGACGGGCTTCGTGCTGCTGCCCGTGTACGTCATGGTCTCCAGCTCGCTCAAACCGCTGGAGGACGTGTCGAGCGAGTTCCGGTGGATGCCGAGCGGTCTGACGATCCGCCCGTACTTCGACATCTGGGAGACCGTCCCGCTGGCGAAGTACTTCGTCAACTCCCTGATCGTGGCGGGTGCTGCCACCGTCTGCTCGGTGATCATCGCGATCTTCGCCGCGTATGCCGTCAGCCGGTACCGCTTCCGGGGCAAGCGGCTGTTCACCGTGTCCGTGCTGTCGACGCAGATGTTCCCCGGCATCCTGTTCCTGCTGCCGTTGTTCCTCATCTTCGTCAACATCGGGAACACGACCGGTGTCGCGCTGTTCGGCTCACGCGGCGGCCTGATCCTCACCTATCTCACGTTCTCGCTGCCGTTCTCCATCTGGATGCTGATCGGCTACTTCGACTCGGTGCCCAGGGAGCTGGACGAGGCCGCGCTGGTCGACGGCTGCGGGCCGCTGAAGGCCCTCTTCCGGGTCGTCGTGCCGGCGGCAATCCCCGGCATCGTCGCCGTCGCCGTCTACGCCTTCATGACGGCGTGGGGAGAGGTCCTCTTCGCCTCCGTCATGACCAACGACACCACGCGCACGCTCGCCGTCGGCCTCCAGGGCTACTCGACGCAGAACGACGTGTACTGGAACCAGATCATGGCCGCTTCCCTCGTGGTCTCCGTCCCCGTGGTGGCGGGCTTCCTGCTCCTCCAGCGCTATCTGGTCACCGGACTCACCGCCGGCGCCGTGAAGTGACCGGCGCCCTGCCGCGCCATCCCCTGATCCCTTGTCAGAAAGGACGTCCGTGACCGAGTTCACCGACCTCGCCGCCCTCCCGCAGGACTTCGCCTGGGGGACCGCCACCTCCGCCTACCAGATCGAGGGCGCGGTCGCCGAGGACGGCAGGTCGCCTTCCATCTGGGACACGTTCTCGCACACCCCCGGCAAGATCGAGGGCGACGACCACGGCGATGTCGCCTGCGACCACTACCACCGCTGGCGCGAGGACATCGCGCTGATGAAGCGGCTGGGCACCAACGCCTACCGCCTCTCCGTCGCCTGGCCCCGCGTCGTGCCGGGCGGCGACGGCGCGGTCAACGCCAAGGGCCTCGACTTCTACGACCAGCTCGTGGACGGGCTGCTCGACGCGGGCATCACGCCGTCCGTCACGGTCTACCACTGGGACCTGCCGCAGGCCCTGCAGGACCGGGGCGGCTGGCCGGAAAGGGACACCGCCCACCACCTCGCGGCGTACGCCTCCGCCGTCGCCGAACGGCTCGGCGACCGCGTCAAGCACTGGGCCACGCTGAACGAGCCGCTGTGTTCCGCGTGGATCGGGCACCTGGAGGGCCGGATGGCTCCTGGGGCGACGGATCTGACCGCCGCCGTCCGTGCCTCGTACCACCTGCTGCTGGGCCACGGTCTGGCCGCCGGGGCGATCCGGGCCGCCGCGCCGGGCGCGCAGGTGGGGATCGTCAACAACCTGTCCACGGTGGCCCCCGCGAGCGACCGCGACGAGGATGTCGCCGCGGCCCGGCGGATGGACGGCCACACCAACCGCTGGTGGCTCGACCCCGTCCACGGGCGTGGTTTCCCCGCCGACATGCTCGAGGTGTACGGCGTCGAACTCCCGGAGCTGCCGGGTGACATGGAGACCATCGCCGCTCCGCTGGACTGGCTGGGGCTGAACTACTACTTCCCCGCGGTCGTCACCGACGATCCCACCGGTCCCGCGCCCTTCGCCCGGCAGGTCGAGCGTCCCGGCGTGCCGCGTACCGGCATGGACTGGGAGATCGACGCGAACGGCATCGAGGCGCTGCTGCTGCGGCTCACCGACGAGTACGGCGCGCGCAGGCTCTACGTCACCGAGAACGGCTCCGCCTACCCGGACGTCGTCCGCGCCGACGGCAGCATCGACGACAGGGAGCGTGCCGGGTACCTGGAAGAGCACCTGGCCGCCTGCGCCCGGGCCGTCCGCAAGGGCGCACCGCTGGCGGGCTACTTCGCCTGGTCCCTGCTGGACAACTTCGAGTGGGCGTACGGCTACGACAAGCGCTTCGGCCTCGTCCATGTCGACTACGCCACGCAACGCCGCACCATCAAGGGCAGCGGCCACCGCTACACGGACATCATCCGCGCGCACCGCGAGATGCGCGCCGGCAACGCGGCCTGACCGGTCGGCCGAGGGCCCGGGACGCGTCGCGTCCCGGGCCCTTGCCGTCTTCCGGCCGGCGCCGGCGCGTCCCGGTCAGATCCGCAGCCACACCGCCGTGTCCTGCGGCAACTGCCCGCCGTCGTCCAGCGGGCCGCTGGCGAGCAGCAGGCTTGTGTGCGGCGGGAGCCGGACGGGCTCCGCGTCGAAGTTCACCAGGCACACCAGCCCGCCCGGCCGGGCGAAGGCGAGCACGGCAGGGCCGCCGACGGACAGCCAGGTGAACGGGCCGTCCCCGAAGCCGGGCTCGTCGCGGCGCAGCCGCAGAGCTTCCCGGTAGAGGCTGAGCATCGACCGGGGGTCCCCGGCCTGGCGGTCGGCGGCGTAGGCGGCCCAGTCCGCCGGTTGCGGCAGCCACGGTTCGGTCCGGGAGCCGAATCCGCTGTACGGCGCGTCCGCGCTCCACGGCAGCGGCACCCGGCAGCCGTCCCGGCCCGGGTCCGTCCCCCCGGAGCGGTGGTGCATCGGGTCCTGGATGCGGCTCGGCGGGATCTCCGCCTCCGGCAGGCCCAGTTCCTCGCCCTGGTAGAGGTAGACGGCGCCCGGCAGCGCGAGGGTGAGCAGTGCGGCGGCGCGGGCGCGCCGGGTGCCGAGTTCCAGGTCGGTGGGTGTGCCGAAGGCCTTGGTGGCGAAGTCGAAGGCGGTGTCCTCGCGGCCGTAGCGGGTCACGGTGCGGGTGACGTCGTGGTTGCACAGCACCCAGGTGGCGGGGGCGCCGACCGGCGCGTGCTCGGCGAGTGTGTCGTCGATGGTGCGGCGCAGCCGCCGCGCGTCCCAGGGGCTGCTGAGGAAGTTGAAGTTGAAGGCGGTGTGCAGTTCGTCGGGGCGCAGGTAGCGGGCGAATCGCTCGGCGTCGGGCAGCCACACCTCACCGACGAAGACCGCGCCGTACTCGTCGGCGACGGCCCGCCAGGAGCGGTAGATGTCGTGGAGTTCGTCGCGGTCGATGTAGGGGTGCGGGTCGCGGCCCTCGACGAAGTCGGCCAGGTCGGGATCCTTGGCCGGCAGGGCGGCGGAGTCGATCCGTACGCCTGCCACACCGCGTTCGAACCAGAAGCGCAGTACGTCCTCGTGTTCCTCGCGGACGGCCGGATGAGCCCAGTTCAGGTCGGGCTGCTGGGGCGTGAAGAGGTGGAGGTACCACTCGCCGTCCTCGACCCTGGTCCAGGTGCTGCCGGCGAACTGCGAGGGCCAGTCGTTGGGCGGCAGTTCGCCGTTCGCGCCGCGTCCGGGGCGGAAGTGGAACAGCTCGCGTTCCGGGCTGCCCGGTCCCGCGGCGAGTGCGGCGCGGAACCAGGCGTGCTGGTCGGAGACATGGTTGGGGACGATGTCGACGATGGTGCGGATGTTCAGCTCGCGGGCCTCCGCGATCAGCTTCTCCGCCTCGGCAAGGGTGCCGAACGCCGGGTCGATGGCGCGGTAGTCGGCGACGTCGTACCCGCCGTCGGCCAGCGGCGAGAGGTACCAGGGCGTGAACCAGATCGCGTCGACGCCCAGTTCGGCGAGATACGGCAGCCTGGCCCGTACGCCGGCGAGGTCCCCGGTGCCGTCACCGTCACCGTCGGCGAAGCTGCGCGGGTACACCTGGTAGATGGCGGCGCTGCGCCACCAGTTGTCGGTGCGGTCCGAATGAGGGACTGCCACGGGAGGTCCTTTCGGGCAGAGGGTTCTCCGCCGCCGGCCCGGACAGCGAGGCGTCAAGGACGGACCGGCGGCGGAGGCTTCATGGGTGAGCGCGGGGGCGGGCCGCCGCGAGGGCGGCCGGGCATGTCAGCCCTTCAGGCCGCCCGCGGTGAGACCGCTCATGATGTTGCGCTGGAAGAGGAGGAAGATGAGCAGCGTCGGCACGGACGCGATGGTGAGCGCCGCTATCAGGATGTTCTCGGGCACACCGGTGGACAGTGAGTAGATGCCGACGTTCAGCGTCTGCTTGGTCGGGTCGGGCAGGGTGAGCATCGGCCAGAGGAAGTCCTTCCAGACGCCGACCACCGCGAAGATGGAGACGACGCCCAGAATGGGCCGTGAGATGGGCAGCACGATCGACCGGAGCGTGCGCATGGGGCTCGCGCCGTCCATGGAGGCCGCGTCGAGCAGCTCCTTCGGGATGGAGTCGAAGAAGCGCTTCAGCAGGAAGATGTTGAAGGCGTTGGTGACGGACGGCAGCCAGATCGCCCAGGGCGAGTTCAGCAGGTTGCGTTCGAAGACCGGCACGTCGAGCACGGTCAAGTACTGGGGCACGACGAGCACGGTCGCCGGGATCATGAGCGTGGCGAGCATCATGCCGAGGATCGCCTTGCCGAAGACGGGCCTGAGGCGGGACAGCGAGTAGGCCGCGGCCACGTCGAGGACCAGCTGGAAGGCGAGGGCCCCGAAGGCGTAGTAGAGCGTGTTGAACAGCAGCCGGGCCAGGTCCATGACCTCCCAGGCCCGCGAGTAGTTCTCGGGGTGGAGGGCGTCCGGCACGAGCGTCGGCGGGGTCTGGACCACTTCCTGGGTGGTCTTGAGTCCGCCGGAGACCATCCAGTACAGCGGGCCCAGGAAGACCAGCGTGAACAGGACGACGACCAGGGCGAAGGTGACCCAGTAGAGGACCTTGCCGCGGGGCCGTGCCAGCTGGGCCGGCGAGATGAGAGTGCGTGTGGTCATCTGTCGGTTCCCGTCCTACTCGTCCTCGGCGCGGCTGAGTTTCACGTACACGGCCGAGATTCCGGCGAGCAGCACGAGCAGCACCAGGCCGAGCGCCGCCGCGGCGCCGTAGTTGTTGAAGTTGAAGGCGTACTGGTAGATGAGATACACGACGGTGGTGGTCGAGCCCTCCGGGCCCGCGCCGCCGGTGAGCAGGAAGGGCTCCACGAACACCTGCATGGTCGCGATGACCTGCATGAGCAGCATCAGCGAGAGGATCAGCCGGGTCTGCGGGACGGTGACGTGCCAGATCTTCCGGAGGACGCCGGCGCCGTCGAGCTCGGCCGCTTCGTAGAGTTCTCCCGGGATGCCCTGGAGTGCCGCCAGGTAGATCAGGGTGGCGCCGCCCATGTTCATCCAGGTCGCCGCGATGACGACGGAGAGCATGGAGGTGTCGGGGTCCTGGAGCCACTGCTGGGCGGGCAGGCCGAAGAAGCCGAGGATCTCGTTGAAGAGTCCGTAGCCGGGGTCGTAGAGGTACTTGAACAGCAGCACCGACGCGACCGGCGGCAGCATCACCGGCAGGTAGACGAGCATGCGCAGGTAGCCCTGGGCATGGCGGAACTCGTTGAGCACCACGGCGACGAGGAACGGCACGGCGAAGCCGAGGAGCAGCGCGAGGACCGTGAACAGGGCGGTGTTGCGCCATGCCTGCCAGAAGGCCGGGTCGTTGAAGACGGTGGTGAGGTTGGACCAGCCGGCCCAGGTGGTCTGTCCGCCCTCGGTCTTCTGGAAGGCGAGGAGGAACTCCCTGACCATCGGGTACCAGGAGAAGAACGAGAAGCAGAGCACGGCACCGATCAGGAATCCGTGGGCCGTGAGGTTGCGGCGAAGGGCCTTGGCGAAACCTCCGCCGCGGGGCCGCGGGACGTCCCCGCGGTGCCGCGGGCGGCGGGGCCCGGCCGCCTTGTCCGTGGTCATGGTGGGGGCCGACATGGTTGCTCCTTGGTGCGTCGTGATGACGTGACGGTGCCGGCGCGCCGGCTCGTGAGGCCGGCGCGTCGGCGGGGTGCACGGGGGCCGGGCGGGCCCGGTCCCCGTGTGTCACCCGGTGGCGAGCACCTGGTCGACCTGTGACGCCGCCGTCGTGAGGAGCTTGTCGATGTCGGCGTCCTCGTTGGTGAGGATGCCGGACATCACGTTGTCGAGGACCTTGTAGATCTCCTGCGCCTTGGGCGGTTCGGCCTTGCCCGGGACCGGGTTGTCCATGAAGGTCTTGAAGTTGGCGACGGGCATGGAGGCGTGCTGGGCGCGGGCCGCGTCGTCCTTGGTCTTGGACCCGTCGAGCCAGAAGTTGGGCTGCGGAAGTCCGACCGGCAGCTTGTCCGCCTTGCTGCGGGCCCAGTCGAACTGGCCCTTGCCGACGGTGAGGTTCTTGAAGTTGAGCCAGGCGACGGCGGCCTTGATCTTGTCCGGGGAGATCCCCTTCTTGATCATGTAGTTGTTGCCGCCGGCCAGCGTGCTGCGCTCACCGGGTATCGGTCCCATGCCGAAGTTCTCGTACGAGGCGCCGAGTTGCTGAACCATGTACGTGATGTCGTCCGGGGCGGCCAGGAACATCCCGAGCTTGTCTGAGGCGATCTGCTTCTGGAGGTCGCCCCACTTCAGCAGTTGCGTCTGCCCCATGCTCTTGTCCTGCCAGCGCATGGCGTGGAGGTTCGCCGCGACCTGCTTGCCGATGTCGTTGTCGAAGGCGGCCTTCTTGCCGCTCGCGTCCACGATCTCGCCACCGAGGCTGTACATCTGTGCGGTGAAGTGCCAGCCGCCGGTGTTCCCGGCGCTGTACTCGCCGAAGCCGGCGATGCCCTTGCCGAGTCCGGCGATCTTCTTGGCGGCCGTGCGGACCTCGGCCCAGGTGCGGGGCGGGTTGTCCGGGTCGAGCCCGGCCTGCTGGAAGAGCTTGCGGTTGATGAGCAGGCCCATCGTGTAGTTGCTGGTGGGCAGCCCGTACAGCTTGCCTTCGTGCTTCAGGGAGTTCAGTACGTCCGGGTCGATGTCCCCCAGCAGCGGGACGGTCTTGTCGGTGACGTACGCGGTGATGTCCGCGGCGCCGTCGTGGTCCAGCACCTGCGGCAGGTCGGTGAAGTAGGTGTAGAAGACGTCCGGCTGGGACTTCGCCTTCAGCATGGCGGTGAAGCGCGGCGGTTCCAGGCACTGACCGGGCGTGGAGCGGCCCTGGATCGTGATGTTCGGGTAGGTCTTGTTGAACGCGGCGACGTCTTCCTTCCACTGCTCGAGCTCGGCGGCCTTGGCGGCCGGCGGCATGCAGTCGATCGTGAGCGTCAGCTTCGTCTTCGGGTCCAGTGGAGCGGCGGGGTCGGAATTGCCGCCGCTGTCGGATCCGCCGCTGTTGTCGCTGGTGCTGCTCGTGCCGCAGGCGGCGAGCGCGGTGAGCGTGAGCGCGGATACGAGGGTGACCGCGCCGGCGCGGCGTGAACGACGGAACCGAGCACTTCTCATGGATGGTCCCCTTCGGGCATGAACGTGGAAGGCGCCCCACCACCGATGCGAGGCGGGCGTCGCACACTCAATCATCACCACCAGGTGAACGCAATATCTCGCGCATGTTCCGTAATTGATTGACAGGTGGTTGCAGAACGGGACAGGTGCGTCCGAGGACCCCCTCCGCGGGCGGGATCCCGGCAAGCCGTACCACTGGAGTCCCGCAACGCACGCGGCGGCTACGCAAGGACCGTTGACAAACGAACCCAGCGCTAGAAACCTGTCAGCGCACTCAGCGCAAACATTTGACTGAATCACTCAAATTCTGTCCCGGGAGCGCTGGACCGGCTCCGGGGCCCGCCGTCACCTACGGAACCGAGGACACCATGAGACGCAGACTGTTCAGATGGCGACTGCTGCCGGGCACGCTCGTAGCCGGGCTGGTCGCCGCCGGGCTGCTGCCCGTCAGCACTGCTCACGCGGCTGATCCGAGCCCCAACCTCGCCCTCGGCAGGGCCGCGACCGCGGGCGGCTCCCACGGGTCCTACCCCGCCGCCAACACCACCGACGGCAGCCAGCATTCGTACTGGGAGGGCCCGGCGGGCAGCTTCCCGCAATGGGTCCAGGTCGACCTCGGCAGCAGGACGGACGTGGACCGGGTGGTGCTGAAGCTGCCCTCCACCTGGGAGGCGCGCACCGAGACGCTCAGCATCCAGGGCAGCGGCGACGGCAGCGCCTTCAGCACGCTCTCCGCCTCCGCGGCCCGGTCGTTCAGCCCGTCGCAAACGAACACCGTGGGCATCGACGTCACCGCCGACGACATCCGCTACGTCCGTGTGCAGGTCACGGCCAACACCGGCTGGAACGCCGCACAGCTCTCAGAGATCGAGGTCTACGGGGAGACCGGGGACACCGGCAACCCGCCCGTGGACGGCGCCGACCTTGCCCACGGCAAACCGATCGAGGCGTCCTCGACGACCCAGTCGTATGTCGCCGCCAACGCCAACGACGGCCGTGTCACCACCTACTGGGAAGCCGGCGGCCATCCCTCGACACTGACGGTGAAGCTGGGCGCCAACGCGGACGTCGAGGCCGTCGTCGTCAAGCTCGACCCGAACCCGATATGGGGAGCCCGGACCCAGAGCATCCAGGTGCTCGGCCGCGAGCAGTCCGCGAGCGGCTTCACCTCGCTGAAGGACCGCGCCGACTACGCCTTCGCCCCGTCCACGAACCAGAACACGGTGACCATTCCGGTCACCGGCCGCTACGCCGACGTGCAGCTGAAGTTCTTCGGCAACACCGGGGCCCCCGGCGGGCAGGTGGCCGAGTTCCAGGTCATCGGCACCGGGGCGCCCAACCCCGACCTCACGCTCACGGAGCTGACCTGGTCACCGGCCTCTCCCTCCGAGAGGGACGCCGTGACCGTGAACGCGACGGTACGCAACGCCGGCACGGCGCCGGCCGGCGCGACCACGCTCGACGTCAGTCTGGAAGGCGTCGTCGCGGGCAGCGCCCCGGTGGGGGCCCTCGCCGCGGGCGCCACGGCCACCGTCGCGGTCGACGTCGGCAGACGCCCCATGGGCAGGTACACGGTCACGGCCGTGGTCGACCCGAGGGACACGATCGTCGAGGCCGACGACACCAACAACAGCCGCACGGCCGCCTCCCAGCTTGTCGTCGGCCAGAGCCCCGGACCGGACCTGGAGGTCCGCTCCATCACCACCAGCCCGGCGAACCCCGCCGTCGGATCCCCGGTGACCTTCACCGTGGCCGTGCACAACCGCGGCACCACCGCCGTCGGCGCCGGCACCGTCACGCGCCTGGTCGCGGGCGGCACCACGCTCCAGGGCACGACCGGCCAGGTCCCCGCCGGCGGGACGGTCGACGTACCCATCGGCGGCAGCTGGACCGCCACCAGCGGCGGCGCGACGCTGACGGCCACCGCCGACGCGACGGCCCTGGTCGCGGAGACCGACGAGAACAACAACGTGCTCGCGCGTTCCGTGGTCGTCGGCCGCGGGGCCGCGGTGCCGTACACCGAGTACGAGGCCGAGGACGCCCGGTACGAGGGCACCCTGCTCACCGCCGACCGGAAGCGCACCTTCGGGCACACGAACTTCGCCACCGAGTCCTCCGGCCGCGAGTCGGTCCGGCTGAACTCCACCGGCCAGTTCGTCGAGTTCACCTCCACCAACGCGTCCAACTCGATCGTCGTGCGCAACTCCGTCCCCGACGCTCCCGGCGGTGGAGGAGCGGACGCCACCATCAGCCTCTACGCCGACGACACCTTCGTGCGGAAGCTGACCCTCACGTCCAAGCACAGCTGGCTGTACGGCAACACCGACAGTCCCGAAGGGCTGACGAACACCCCCCAGGCCGATGCCAGGCGGCTGTTCGACGAGTCCCACGCACTGCTGTCGCAGACCTATCCGCCCGGAACGAGGTTCCGGCTGCAGCGCGACGCGGGCGACTCCGCGGCCTTCTACATCATCGACCTGATCGACCTGGAGCAGGTGGCCCCGGCGGCGAGCCGACCGTCCGAGTGCACCTCGATCACCTCCTACGGAGCGGTGCCCAACGACGGGATCGACGACACGGACGCCATCCAGCGTGCGGTGACCGCCGACCAGGAAGGTGACATCGGCTGCGTGTGGATCCCGGCGGGGCAGTGGCGCCAGGAGCAGAAGATCCTCACCGACGACCCGCTCGACCGGGGCACCCACAACCAGGTCGGCATCAGGGACGTCACCATCCGCGGCGCGGGCATGTGGCACTCCCAGCTCTACACCCTGACCCCGCCCCACGAGGCGGGCGGCATCAACCACCCGCACGAGGGCAACTTCGGCTTCGACATCGACGACAACACCAAGATCTCCGACATAGCGATCTTCGGCTCGGGCACCATCCGGGGCGGGGACGGCAACGCCGAGGGCGGTGTCGGCCTCAACGGCCGGTTCGGCCAGGACACCAAGATCTCCAACGTGTGGATCGAGCACGCCAACGTCGGTGTCTGGGTCGGCCGCGACTACTCCAACATCCCCGAGCTGTGGGGGCCGGGAGACGGCCTCGAGTTCACCGGGATGCGCATCAGGAACACGTATGCCGACGGCATCAACTTCGCCAACGGCACACGCAACTCGACGGTGTTCAACTCCTCGTTCCGCAACACCGGTGACGACGCCCTCGCGGTGTGGGCCAGCCGGTACGTCAAGGATCCCGCCACCGACATCGGCCACGACAACCACTTCCGCAACAACACCGTCCAGCTGCCCTGGCGCGCCAACGGCATCGCGATCTACGGCGGCTACGGAAACACCATCGAGAACAACCTGATCTCCGACACGATGAACTACCCCGGCATCATGCTGGCGACCGACCACGATCCGCTGCCCTTCTCGGGCCGGACCCTGATCGCCGGCAACGCGCTGCACCGCACCGGCGGGGCCTTCTGGGGCGAGGCGCAGGAGTTCGGTGCGATCACGCTCTTCGCGGCGGGGCAGGACATCCCCGGTGTCACCGTCCGGGACACCGAGATCCGCGATTCCACGTACGACGGCATCCAGTTCAAGTCGGGCGGGGGCGCCGTGCCGGGCGTGCAGATCCAGAACGTCATCATCGACGGGTCCGGCAACGGCTCGGGCATTCTGGCCCATGGGGGCGCCCGTGGCAGCGCGACCCTGACGGACGTGACCATCACGAACTCGGCCGAGGGCGATGTGGTGATCGAACCGGGCTCGCAGTTCGTGATCAACGGTGCGCCCGCCGCGGCGTCGGAGAGGAGGACACGGTGACCGTCCCGACGACGCGGGACTGATCACCGCGGGAGCGGTTTCCAGGAGACCGATCGTGGTCCCGGCCGAGGCGTACGTCGTACCGACACACCGCCGGAGCCGGGGCCACGTTCCGTGCTCCGGCTGCCCCGCGTGGCGAAGCGGGGCCCTGGCCCCAGGGCGCGGCGAAGAGCGACGTGAGGCGCGGGCGTATCTGGGTACCCGGACCTCAGCACGGACGGTCCGGGCACGACCCGGGCCCGTCGTCGTGCTGAAAGAGGGATCGCCGCAGAACAGAAGGAGGCACTGATGAGCACCGTGAAGGAAGCCGTCGAGGTCGAGGTTCCGGTGCGGACCGCGTACAACCAGTGGACCATGTTCGAGGAGTTCCCCCGCTTCATGGAGGGCGTCGAGGAGATCCGGCAGATCGACGACCGCCACAACCACTGGACGACCAAGATCGGCGGCGTGCGTCGCGAGTTCGACACGGAGATCGTCGACCAGTTCCCCGACGAGCGGATCGCCTGGCGGACCATCAGTGGCGACACACAGCAGAAGGGCACCGTCCGCTTCGAGCGTCTGGACGACACGCACACGCGGGTGGAGCTGGTCATGGACGTCGAACCGTCCGGTCCTGCTGAGAAGGTCGCCGACGTCACGGGCACCATCGACCGGCGCGTCAAGGGGGACATGCGGAGGTTCAAGGACTACATCGAGAGCCAGGGCGGCGAGTCCGGCGGCTGGCGCGGCCGGATCGCGCCGAGCGACGCGTGATGCCCCTCGCGTGGCGTCCGGCGCCCGCGGCCTGACGCGCCCGTCGATGTCGACGCGCGGCCGCGACGCCGCTTCGCCACGCGGGGCTGCTTCCCCGTAGACCTGTGGCCCGCTGCCCACGGGTGCCTCGTAACCGGCCGGCGCGCACTGCGCGCCGGCCGGTCCGCTGTGTACGGGGCCAGTCCGCTTTGTAGGGGGCCGGTCCGCTGTGTACCCCGGTCCGCTCTGTAGGGGCCAGCCCGGTTTGCGCGGCCTCGCCCCTGCGACGGCCCGCAGGTGATTCACCGCCTCCCGGCGGCTGAGAATGCGATTTGTGAACGGCGGACTTCAGGCGCATGGCGAGATATTCGGCATGTGAGACGGGCCCGTTTCCCGCATTGACGTGGCCGATTCGCGCTGCAAGCCTCATGGGCGTGAGCCAGTCAGCGAACTTCACCGCGCGGCGGCACGTCGATCTTCGACGGCACGCCAGCGCCCTCTGTCTGTTCCACCGCCGCGGCTGCTAGGCCCCGTCCGGCGGGTCGCTCCTACGCCTGGTCCGCAGGGCGCTGTCCCCTTCCCTGGCCCCCCGCGTCGTCCGCGCTCGGCCCGGCCCCGACCCCGGCCCCGGCCCCGGCGCCGGATGAGTTCGCCTTCCTCCGGCGCCCGTTCTTCCTTCCTGCCTTTTCCGTCATTCTTCGGCATTCCCTCGCTGCGATTCCGCCGGGCTGCCGTATTTCGTCCAGGGGGCTGCTGTGCCGTCCGTCGTCGCCATTTCCGGAAGCCCGTCCGCCGATTCCCGGACCGCCCGCGTGGTCCACCACGTGCTGCACCGGCTCACGGTCGGCGGGGACGGCGCCGACCACATCGCCGTACGCGACCTCCCCGCGCAGGAACTCCTCAGGGGGTCGGTCGCGCACCCCGTGCTGGGGCAGGCGCTGGAGGCTGTGGCCCGCGCCGAGGGCGTCGTCGTGGCCACGCCCGTGTACAAGGCCTCGTACAGCGGCCTGGTGAAGGTGTTCCTCGACCTGCTGCCGCAGGCCGGGCTGGCCGGGAAGACGGTGCTGCCGCTCGTCACCGGCGGCAGCCTCGCGCACATGCTCGCCATGGACTACGCGCTGCGCCCGGTGCTGTCGGCGCTGGGCGCCCGCCATGTGGTGCCCGGTGCGTTCCTGCTGGATTCGGCGATCGAGCGCCTCGGCGCGGACGCGTGCCGGGTCGACCCGGCAGCAGAGTTGCGGCTCCTCGAGGCCGTGGACGGATTCACCCGTGCGCTCACCGGCCGGGAGGCGCTCACCGTCACCGCCGGCACCTGAGCTCCGTACGTGCTCCTGCCCGCTCTCCCCCTCTCCCTCTCTCCCTGAACAGGAAGTTCCCATGAGTACGTTGCGCCCGGCGGACCGACGCCGGTTCCTCGCCCTGCTCGGTCTCTCGGCGGTCGCGGTCGGCTGCGGCACGGCCGTGGGCGGTGGAGGCTCCGGCAAGGGCGGCACCAGAACACTCCGCTACCAGGGGTGGACCGGCCAGGTCACGCCCGCGGAACTCGCCCAGGATCTCGGACATCTGGAGGACGTGAAGCTGGAGTGGGTCGGCGACACCATCAGCGGCCCTCAGGACATCCAGTCTGCGGCCACGGGCCAGACCGACTTCGGCGGCGCGTTCAACGGCGCGGTGGTCAAGCTCGCCGCCAACGGCACCCCGGTCAAGGCCGTCATCAGCTACTACGGCGCCGACAAGGATGCCTACAGCGGCTACTACGTACTCGCCGACAGCCCGATCCGCTCCGCCCGCGACCTCATCGGCAAGAGGGTCGGCATGAACACTCTCGGCGCGCACTCGGAGGCCATGCTGGACATATACCTCCAGCGCGGCGGACTCTCCGCCACGGAGGCCGACAGGGTCGAGTCGCTCGTCGTGCCGCCGGTCAACACCGAGCAGTCCCTGCGCCAGAAACAGATCGACGTAGCCGTGCTGAGCGGTGTGCTCCGGGACAAGGCGCTCGCGAGCGGCGGCCTGCGGCCGATCTTCACCGATCACCAGCTCCTCGGTTCCTTCAGCGCCGGGACGTACGTCATGACGGAGCGGTTCGTCGAACAGAACCCCGACACGGTACGGACGTTCGTCACCGGCGTGGGGCGCGCGATCGACTGGTCGCGCACCACCCCCCGCGACGAGGTCGTCGCGCGCATGACGGAGATCGTCAAGAAGCGTGGACGGAACGAGGACGTCGCCACGCTGCGCTACTGGAAGTCGTTCGGCGTCGCCCGGCCCGGCGGTCGCATCGACGGCGACGAATTCCGGCTCTGGATCGACTGGCTGGCCGAGCGCGGCGACATCGACCGGGGCCGGGTCCGGCTCGACGCCCTCTACAGCAACGACTACAACGCCGCGGCGTCCGCGTCGCCTTCGCCTTCAGCTCCGAAGGCGACGGCGAGCGGGACGACGGCGACAGCGACAGCGACAGCGAGCGGGAGGTGAGCGGCACCGTGGCTGATTCCGTGAACGCGCACACGGCCAAGATCGTCCTCGACGGCGTACGCAAGGAGTTCCCCGTCAAGGGCCGGAACGGCGAGCGGTCCGCGGTCACCGCCCTGGACGGTATCGACCTCACCGTGGGAGCCGGCGAGTTCCTCGTCGTCGTCGGCCCCAGCGGCTGCGGCAAGTCGTCCCTGCTCGACCTGCTCGGGGGCCTCTCCCGGCCCACTTCGGGCAGCATCCTGCTCGACGGTTCACCGGTCACCGGACCCGGTCTGGACCGGGGCCTCGTCTTCCAGCAGTACGCGCTGCTGCCCTGGCGCACTGCCCAGGGCAACGTCGAATTCGGTCTGGAGGCCACCGGCGTACCGCGGCGTGAACGCGCCGCCCGCGCCCGGGAGTTCCTGGACCTGGTGGGACTGAGCGGGTTCGAGGGCCGTCATCCCCACGAGCTGTCGGGCGGTATGCGGCAGCGGGTCGCCATCGCGCGGAGCCTCGCGTACGACCCGGACGTACTGCTGATGGACGAGCCGTTCGCGGCGCTGGACGCCCAGACCCGTGAGTCTCTCCAGGACGAGCTGCTGCGCATCTGGCAGCGCACGGGGAAGACGGTCGTGTTCATCACGCACGGCATCGACGAGGCCGTCCACCTGGGACAGCGCGTGGCCGTCATGACCTCCCGGCCCGGCCGGATCAAGGAAGTCGTACCGATCGACCTGCCCGCCCGCGCCGGCAGCGACGATCCGCGCTCCAGTCCCGAGTTCGCCCGGTACCGGCACCGGATCTGGTCCCTGCTGCGCGACGAGGTGTCCAGGGCCCAGCAGGAGGAACGAGAAGGAGTCGTCGTATGAGTCCCGTGACCGAGGCCGGCACCGGCCTGGCCCCGCATCCCGTGGCGCGCCCCCAGGGTGCCGCTCCGCAGCCGGTGGCCGTCCTGGCCGCTCCCCCGCCGCGCCCCGAACGGTTCCGCTCGGCCGTCCGGCGGTCGGCGTACGCCCTCGTCAAGGCCGGCACCACATCGGTGGCCGTCGTGGCGCTGGTCCTGCTGTGGGAGACGGCTCCCCGGTTCGGGCTGGTCGACCGGACGTTCCTGCCTCCGTTCAGTGAGGTCGCCCAGGCGTGGTGGCAGCTCGCCGCCGGCGGACAGCTGTCCGCCAACGCGGGCGCCAGCCTCACCCGCTCGCTCAGCGGATTCGGGATCGCGGTGGCGTTCGCCGTTCCCCTCGGGCTGCTGATCGGCTGGTACCGGCCGGTGGCGGACCTCCTCGGCCCGCTGCTGGAAGTGTTCCGGAACACCGCCGCCCTCGCGCTGCTGCCGGTGTTCGTGCTGCTGCTGGGCATCGGGGAGACGTCCAAGATCTCGATCGTCGTGTACGCCTGCACCTGGCCGGTGCTGCTGAGCACGATCAGCGCGGTGCGCTCCGTGGACCCGACGCTGCTGAGGCTCGCCCGGTCGCTGGACCTGTCCCCGCTGCGGCTGTTCCAGAAGGTGATCCTCCCGGCGTCCGTGCCGGCGGTCTTCACCGGGATCAGGCTCGCCGGGGCGGTGTCCGTCCTGGTGCTGGTCGCGGCGGAGATGATCGGCGCCAAGGCGGGACTCGGCCATCTGATCAACACCTCCCAGTACAACTTCGCCATCCCGCAGATGTACGCCGGGATCATCACGATCTCCGCGATCGGCGTGGCCTTCAATCAGCTCCTGGTCGCCCTGGAGCGGCGACTCAGCTCCTGGCGGGTCCCCGCGAACGGCTGAACCGGCCGCCTCCGCTGCCTGATCCCGTTCCCGGCTCCTGTGCCGGCTGCCCGCCGCTTCGCCCCTCCCTGTCCTCCATTCCCTCACCGCCAAGGACTTCGCCATGCCTTCCTCGCCCACCCGTCGGCTGCACCTCAACGCCTTCCTGATGAACGCCGGCCACCACGACGCCGCCTGGCGGCATCCCCTCACCGAACCGGGGCGCGTGACCGACCTGACGTACTTCCAGCAGCTGGCAAGGACCGCCGAACGGGGCCTGCTCGACTCGGTGTTCCTCGCCGACGGCCTGACCCTGCCGCGCAACGTCCGGCACAACGCCCTGGGCGGCTTCGAGCCGCTCACGCTCCTGTCGGCGCTGGCCGCCGTCACCGAGCGCATCGGGCTCATCGCCACCGTCTCGACCACGTTCAACGAACCATTCACCACGGCCCGTGCCTTCGCCTCCCTCGACCACCTGAGCGGCGGCCGGGCCGGATGGAACATCGTGACCTCCGGAAACGTCGAAGAGGCCCGGAACTTCGGCCGCGACGAACACCTCGAGCACGGCCTCCGCTACGAGCGGGCACGGGAGTTCGTCGACGTCGCCGTGAAGCTGTGGGACAGCTGGGAGGACGACGCGATCGTCCTCGACCGCTCGAACGGCGTCTACGCCGACACCGACAAGGTCCGGCCGATCGACCACCGGGGAACGCACTTCCAGGTGCGCGGTCCGCTGAACGTGCCCCGCTCCCCCCAAGGGCACCCGCTGCTGGTGCAGGCGGGGTCGTCGGAGGACGGCAAGGAGTTCGCCGCCCGGTACGCGGAAGCGGTGTTCACCGCGCAGCAGACCCTGGCCGACGCGCAGGCGTTCTACAAGGACCTCAAGAGCCGGACGGCCCGCCACGGTCGCGCGGCGGACGACGTGAGGATCCTCCCCGGCGTCTGCCCCGTGATCGGTTCGACGGAGGCGGCGGCCCGGGCCCTGGCACAGCAGCTCACCGACCTCCAGGTGCCCGAGTACGGCGTGGCCCAGCTCTCCGGGATGCTGGGGACCGATCTGACGGGCCTGCCGCTGGACGGGCCGCTGCCCGAACTCCCGGACGAGAGGGACATCAACGGCAACAAGAGCCGCTTCAGGCTCGTCGCCGAGCTGGCCCGGCGGGAAGGGCTCACCCTGCGGGAGCTGATCGCCCGGCTCGGCGGCGGTCGCGGTCACCTGGTGGTCGCCGGCACCGCGGAGCAGATCGCCGACCACCTCCAGGAGTGGTTCACCGAGGGAGCGGCCGACGGGTTCAACATCATGCCGCCGTACCTTCCCGGCGGCCTCGACCACTTCGTCGACCAGGTCGTGCCGATCCTCCAGGCTCGCGGCCTGTTCCGTACCGAATACACCGGCCGCACGCTGCGCGACCACTACGGGCTTCCGAGGCCGGTCGGGTCCCGTGCCGGCCTGCCCGGCGCGGGGTGGGTCGCGCAGCCCGCCTGACCGGGGGCCGCCGACCCGTTCGTTCCCGCTGTCCACCGCCGCCGATCCCCCGCGTGGCAGTCCGGGGTCCGCACGCGCCGTCGGACCGGAAGGCGCCGAGGGCCCCGGACGCCCACTGGTGCATCGTGTGCTTGCGCCGGATCTCCAGGAGAACCCCTTGTCAGTAGTCGACGCGGTCGGACTTGGCCAGCCACTCGTCGAACGGCGCCGTACGGTTCGCCACGTCCAGCCGCTCGACCGGCATGGGCCACATCGACGCGGGCTTCTTGTCGAACAGGTCGTAGAACCTGCGGTCGTCGAAGCCGGCCACCGCGGCATCGTGGCGATCGGCGGCGTAGACGATCCGGTCGACACGCGCCCACAGCGCGGAGGAAAGACACATCGGACACGGCTCGCACGAGGTGACCAGGACGCAGCCCTCGAGCGAGAAGGTGTCCAGTTGCTTGCAGGCGGCGCGCATCACGCTCACCTCGGCGTGCGCCGTCGGGTCCAGGGTCGCGGTGACCTGGTTGTTCCCGACCGCGACCACCTCGCCGTCCTTGACGACCAGGGCGCCGAACGGGCCACCGCCGTTCGTCACGCTCTCGCGGGCCGATCTGATCGCCCGTTCCATCCAGATTCGCTCGATCTCCTGGATGCTTGTTTCCTGGGCGTGTGCAGTCATGGTCATTCCTCTTTCGTGGGTGGGATCCCCGGATGCTCTGACTTGTTGAGGAGTACACAGGGACCCGAGTGGAACCAGCCAGGAGTAAAAGACATGAAAGCGTCGGCAGGCTCGTCATAGATTTCTACAAGCAGCGGTCGGACCTGCGACGTTGGCCGACTTCCGGCGCCCCGGACGTGGTCGTTGATCAGGCCGGCGGCGCTCGGTGGCCCTGGGTGAGGCGGCAGCGGCCCCCGCGTGGGCGGCGACGGATCCGTCGATCCAGGAACGCGCCGCGTCGTCACCGACGGCGCCCGCGTGCCGCACGACCCGGCGGGCATCCTGGCAGGCCTGCTCGCCGCCTGTCGGGCCGGCGTGTCCCGGCGCGCCGCACCCTCATGTGCGCAGGTGAGACGCGCCGTTGAGGTCGAGCACCGCGCCGGACGACCATACGGCACCGGGTGAGGCGAGGTAGAGCACGGCCTCCGCCACCTCCTCCGCCGTCCCGACCCGCCCGAACGGGCTCTCGCCACGCAGCGTCTCCCCGTCCCGACCCGCCAACTTCGCGGCCTGCCGTTCCGTCGCGACGAAGCCCGGCGCCACGGAGGTCACGGAGATCCCGTGCGGCGCCAGCGCGACGGCCATCGACTGCCCGAACGCGTGCAGCGCGGCCTTGCTCGCGCCGTACGCGGGAAAGTCGGGCTCTCCCCGGAACGCCCCGCGGGAGCCGACGTTGACGATGCTGCCCGTCCCGCCCCTGTCGATGAGGTGCCGGGCGACGCCGTACGTCAGGTTCGCCGCGCCGAGCAGATTGACGTCGATCATGCGGTGCCAGGACTGCTGCCAGTCCTCGTAGGAGACGTCGGCCACGGAGTGCCGGTTCTCGGCGGAGGGCGCGACGGCGGCGTTGTTGACCAGTACGTCGACCCCTCCCAACGCGGCCACGGCATCGTCGACGATGCGTCGTGCCACGGACGGATCGCTGATGTCGCCCGCGAGAAGAGTGTGGCCGTGGCCGGGCAGGCGCCGCAGTGTCTCCTCGGCGTCGTCGCGCCGGGCCGCGTAATGGACCGCCACGGTGTCGCCCTGTTCCGCGAACGCCATCGCCACTGCGCGGCCGATCCCTCGCGACGCTCCCGTGACCAGTACCCGCCTCATCGGTTCTCCTTCAGCTTCGGCATCCGCCCGACCGTAACCGGTCCGTGCCCCGACCAGGTTCGGCGACCGTCGGTCACGGGCCGAGCGGCCATGACAGGACCGTGGCCCGGCGGACTACCGTGGAGTCATGGGCAGTGGCCTCGTCACCCTGTTCCTCAGCGGTGACGTGATGCTCGGCCGCGGCGTGGACCAGATCCTTCCGCACCCCGGGGACCCGGCCCTGCGCGAGCCGTACGTCCGGGACGCGCGCGCCTACGTCGACATGGCCGAGGCGGTGAACGGCACGCTCCCCGTCCCGGTGCCGTTCTCCTGGCCCTGGGGCGACGCGCTGCCCGTGCTCGACGAGGCCGGGCCCGACGTGCGGCTGCTGAATCTCGAGACCTCTGTGACGCGGAGCGACGACGCGGCTGCCGACAAGGAGGTCCTTTACCGGATGAACCCGGCGAATCTGCCCTGCCTGACGGCGGCCCGTCCCGATGCCTGCGTCCTCGCCAACAACCATGTTCTGGACTACGGCCGCCGAGGGCTGGAGGAGACACTCGCGGTTCTGGCGGATGCGGGCCTGCCCACGGTCGGTGCGGGGCGGGACCTGGCGGCCGCCCGGCGATGCGTGAGCCTCCCGCTCCCCGAGGGCCGACGGGTGCTCGTCGTCTCGCTCGGCCTGGAGTCCAGCGGTGTCCCGCCGGAGTGGGCGGCCACCGCGCGGCGCAGCGGGGTCCACTTCGCGGCCGACCCGTCGCCCGCCGTCGCGGCGGAGGTGACGGCCGGGCTGCGCGAGGTGAAGCGGCCGGGCGACGTGACGGTCGTGTCCCTCCACATGGGCTCCAACTGGGGTTACCACGTCTCCCGCGACCAGGTCCGTTTCGCCCACGCGCTGATCGACGGCGGCGCGGACGTCGTGCACGGGCACTCGTCCCACCATCCGCGGCCCGTGGAGGTGTACCGCGCCAGGCTCGTCCTCTACGGCTGCGGGGATCTGATCAACGACTACGAGGGCATCGGCGGCTACGAGCGGTACCGTGACGACCTGCGTCTGCTCCACATCGCCTCGGTCGATCCCGCCACCGGCGCCCTGCACGAGGTCAGGATGGTTCCCCTGCAGGCCCGGCGGCTGCGGCTGACGCACGCCTCCGCGTCCGACTGCCGTGTCGTGCACGATGTGCTGGACCGGATCAGTCACGGCCTGGGCGTCCGTATGCGGGCCGAGCGGGACGGCTCGGTCACGGCCCGTCCTTCCTGAGGACACCCGGCCCGGCGGGTCACCGGGCGTTCCGGTCACCGCGCTCCCCGCAGCGCGGACCGCCCTCGCACATGTCAGGAGGGGGCTGCTCAACCGATCGGACGACCCCGCTGTCAGCCGTCCCGTGCACCGTGTCGAGCCGGTCCGTCGATGATCACGGGACGCCCACGGGACCAGACTGGAGACACAGCGCACAGCGCCCACACGTGCCATCCGGGACCGCGTCGCTGCCGTCCGGCACCGCACGGCGCCGGACGTCGAATCGCCCGCTGCCACTTCGTGAAGGAGTTCGGTCGTGCCCAAGAAGTCACTGTCCCCGACCGGCCTTGCCCTGCTGGCCGCCGCGTCGGTACTCGCCGGGTGCGCGTCCGGCGGCGGCCCGGCCGCCCCCTCCCCCTCCGCGCCTCGGTCCTCCGCCTCCGTTCCCTCCTCCCCCGCGGGTGCGGGGACGCCGGACAGTTCCGCCGGCGACGCGGCGCGTACACCGGAAGACGCCCTGCTGGTCGCCGACTTCGGAGCGGACACCGTGACCTTCGTCGATCCGTCACAGCGAGGTGAGGACGCCCGTCCGGGATCGGTGAAGGTGGGCACGGCCCCGTACGGGATCGCACTCGGCGAGGACGGCACGGCGTGGGTGGCGACGGCGGAGGGCGTGGCCGCCGTGGACACCGCGACCAGGAAGCGCACCGCCCTGATCCCGTACAGGACGGACAGCGGGCCGGTGACCACCGGCGAGTACCGGGGCGGCGGCATGGGCATCGCGCTCTCCCCGGACGGGAGACACGTCTACGTCGGCGTGAACGTCCCTGGCGGGAACGGCGTGTTGGAGGTGGTCGACACAGGGCGGCGCCAGGTGGTGGCGACCGTCCCGGTCGGCCGCCGGCCCTTCGACGTCGATGTCTCCCGCGACGGCCGCCAGGTGTACGCGACGAACCACGACTCCTTCGACGTCACCGTCGTCGACACCGGCGACCGGAGCACCCGCCGGGTCGAAGTGGCCCCCTACGGCACCGAGGGCGGCCTCGGCTCCTGGCTCAAGCCGCACTACACCGCCGTGCGCCCTTCCGACGGCGCCCTCCTGCTCCCCTTCGAGGGCGAGCGGCTCGCGGTGGTCGACCCGGACACCGGCCGGGTCCGCGTCGAGCGGATGACCGCCGGCACCCACCAGCACGGGGCCGCGGTGGCCGACGACGGCACCCTGTACGTGGTGGGCACCGGCCCGATCGACCCGTCGGAGGACAACGGCCCGTCCCTGACCGTGCGTACGCCCGGCGGCAAGGAGCGCGTGATCCCGCTGGACGGCCCGCACGAGGACGTCGCCGTGTCGGCCGACGGCCGCACCGCGTACGTCTCCGGCGGTTTCACGCGCGACGGTTACTGGAACGGCCTCAGTATCGTCGACACCGCCACGGGGCACGTGACGCGTCTGCCGGTGGGCGTACGGCCCCTGGGGATCGTGGTGTTGTAGGGCGCGCCGCCGGTGCGGACCGGGTGTGCGGCAGGGGGCACGGCTCGTTCACGCGGCCCGGCTCCGCGCGGCGAGCACGTTGTCGGAGTTCCGCATCATGAGCGCGTAGACGCATGCGGCGACGACCATGCCGGCGGGCAGGGCGAGGTCCACCCCGCCCAGGGCACGCGCCACGGGCCCGGTGTAGAGCGTGTTCACGCTGAGGGCCGCCGCGACGACGCCGGAGACGAGGGCGAGGGCGCCCGCAGGGTTGACGCCGGCGGTGTACCAGAAGGGGCTGCCGGTGGTCTCGTCCATGAGGACGGGGCCGTCGTAGCGGTTGCGGCGTATCAGGATGTCGGTGGCGTAGACGGCCATGGCGGGACCGAGGAGGACGACGGTCAGCTGGAGGACGTTGCTGACGGTGTCGAGGAAGTTGGAGACGAGGAGCCCGTACAGCGTGAGCGAGACGGCGGCGATCCCGTCGACGAGCACGCTGCGGGAGCGGCGGATGCGGATGCCGACGGCCTGGAGGGCGAGGCCGGCGCTGTAGGCGGTCAGGGCGTTGATGGCGATCGTGCCGACGATCAGGGAGAGCAGGAAGACCGGGTGGAACCAGCCGGGAAGGATCGTCTCGAGTCCGGTCTGCGGGTCGGTCATGTCGACAGCGGTCGCGGCGAAGGCTCCGAGTGAGCAGACGACGACGCTCGGTACGAAGCCGCCCAGAGCGGTCCAGCCGATGATCGCCTTCGCGGACGTCGCGCGGGGCAGGTAGCGGGAGAAGTCGGCACTCGTGGTGTAGGAGAGCGGGCCGGAGCCGACGAGGGTGACACCGGCGGCCAGGACCGCCCACAGGTCGACGCCGGTCAGCGGCTCGGCCGGCGTGTAGCCGAAGTCGGTGTGCCGGACGACGGCGACGGCCACGACGGCGAACGCGGCGGTGAGGGCCAGCGTGATCGGGAGGTAGAGCTTCATGATCATGCCGTGGCCGTAGACGCCGATGACCAGGGTGAGAGCGGCGACGACCACGACGACGGCGACCTTGACGCCGGTGTTCGCCATGATGCCGGTCTTCTCCACGAGGGCGAAGGCGGCGGTCGCGGCGGCGGCCAGGTTGAGGGCGAAGTAGCAGACGGAGATCATCCAGCCCACGATCGCGTTGTTCACGCGGTTGCCCCGGATCCCGTACATCGCCCGTGTGATCACCTCGCTGGGCGCGCCGGCGGCCGGGCCGGAGACGGAGAGCAGCCCGGTGAGCACCCAGAACAGGTTGCCCACCACGATCACGGCGAGGGCCTGCCACAGGCTCAGGCCCATGAGCACCAGGGCGCCGCCGATGACCAGGCTGAGGTAGTTGACGTTCGCCGCCGCCCAGACGGAGAAGAGCTGCCGTGGCCGGCCGCGGCGCTCGTGGTCGGGGATGTGGTCGATGCCGTGTGCCTCGATGCGGACCGCGCGGTCCTCCGGAGGCTGCGAGGCCGCATCGGGTGTGGCGTGCGTGCCGGGACGCGGGTCGGGAATCGTGGACGCCATGGGCCCCTCCGGGTGCTGGTTTACCCACCTGCTTGTTTGTTGGTCGCAAACTCAATAGCATCGATTCCATGTCGTCAAGCGTTCAACACAAACGAATCCGCAAGTCTCCGGCCGCCAGACGTGCGGAAATCGTTGCGGCGGCCGCGATGGTCGCTCTGACGGAGGGGCTGGAGTGCATCACGCTCCGGCGCATCGCGGAGGAGCTCGACGTGCGCCCGGGACTGATCAGTCACTACTTCCCCGCGGTGGAGGACCTGGTGGCCGAGGCTTACGGCAGCGCCGCCGGTTCCGAACTCGACGGCCTCCTCCCGGCCGACCGGGCCGGCGCCACCCCCACGCAGCACCTGGCCCGGTTCTTCGCCCGCGCGACGGGACCGGCGTACGACGACATCAGCCGGCTGTGGCTCAACGCCCGGCACCTCAGCCGCTACCGGCCCGCCCTGCGCGACCGTGTCGCCGTGCAGGAGGCCGAGTGGCGCGACCGGCTCGGCGGCCTCATCCGTGACGGGGTCGAGCAGGGCGAGTTCCGCACCGACGACCCGGCGGTGACGGCCGTTCAGATCCTCGTCGTCATCGACGGGCTCGGCGTCCACGCCAACAGCGCCACCGGCGACCGACCGCCCGCCGTCGTGCACATGGCCGTCACCACCGCGGAGCGTGAACTCGGCCTGCCCGACGGCACGTTGACCGCCGCCGCCACCTCGAACTGACCGTCTCCAAGGAGCTCCTTGTGCGCACCTCACTCGTCCTGCTCTCGGCCCGTCTCCTCGACCCGGCCTCCGGCTCGTTCCTGCCCGGGACCGCTCTCGCCGCGGCCGGCGGCCGGATAACCGCCATCGGGGACGACCGGGAGATCCGCGCGCTCGCCGACCCCTCGACGACGGTGATCGACCTCAAGGGCGCCGTGCTGACCCCCGGTCTCGTCGACGGGCACCTCCATCCCGTGAGCGGCGCCGAACTCACCCACGGTCTCGACCTGTCGGGCTGCGCCGACCTCGACGCCGTGCGCCGGGCGCTGGCCCGCGAGACGGCGGGCCTCGCGCCCGGGGCGTGGCTGCACGCCTGGGGCCTCGACCCCAATGTCTTCGCGGACCGGCCCGTATCGACCGCCCCTTTCGACGCCGTGCTCGACGGCGTTCCCGCCCTCCTCCTGCTCTTCGACGCCCATTCCATGCTCGCCAGCCGACGGGCCATGGAACTCGCCGGTGTCGACGGGCCGCGCCGCTTCGACCAGGCCTCGGCCGAGGTCGTCTGCGACGAGGCGGGCCGGCCCACCGGTCTCCTGCTCGAGGACGCCGCCTGCGAACTCGTCGAGCGCGCCGCCCCGCAGCCCACCCGGGCCGAGCGCCGCGACCGGCTCGCCGCCGCCCTGCGTGCCATGGCGGCCGCCGGCCTCACCGGCGGCCACGCCATGGACGCGAACGGCGACAGCCTGGAGCTCTACGCCGACCTCGACGCCGCCGGGGAACTGCCTCTGCGGCTACGGGTCGCGCCCTGGTGCCAGCCCGGCATCGACGCCGACGCGCTGCAGACCCTGATCGAACAGCAGGGCACCGGGGGCGCGTTGTGGCGGACCGAGGGCGTGAAGCTCTTCATGGACGGCACCATCGACAACGGCACCGCGTGGCTGGAACGTCCCGACTGCCACGGCGAGTCCACCCACGCCTTCTGGCCGGACCCCGCCGAGTACACCCGTGTCATCGGCCGACTCCACCGGGCCGGGGTGCCCACCGCCACCCACGCCATCGGCGACGCGGCCGTCCGGCACGCCCTCGACGCCGTCGAGAAGGCGCAGGCCGAGGGCGGGCCCGAGGTGCGGCACCGGATCGAACACATCGAGACCGTGCCCGACGACACGCTGAGCCGCTTCGCCGCGCTCGGCGTCGCGGCCTCCATGCAGCCCACCCATTGCTGCGACTTCACCCGGGCCGACCACACCGACAACTGGTCACGCCGCCTCGGCGAGGAACGTGCCTCGCGCGCCTGGCGCTGCCGCGACCTGTGGGACTCCGGCGCCACCGTCGTGCTCGGCTCCGACTGGCCCATCGCCCCCTACCCTCCGCTGGGTGTCATGGCAGGCGCCCGCCACCGCCGGCCCGGCCGGGACCTCACCCAGCCCCCGCACGGGCCCCAGCAGGCGCTCACACCGCTGGAGGCACTCCAGGGAATGACCGTCAACGCCGCCCGGGCCGCGGGCGAGACGCGGGAGGCCGGCCGGCTCGCCGTGGGCCACCGCGCCGACCTGACGGCCTTCGCCGCCGACCCGCTCACCACGGCCGCCACCGACCTGCCGGACGTGCCCGTGCTGCTCACCGTCCTCGACGGCCGTCCCACGCATCGCGACCCGAGCGTGTGACACCTCCGGCGCCCCGGTCGACCCGGTCGCCCCGGTCGCCGCGAGGTCCGCGGCGACCGGGGCACCGGACGTCGGGGCGCGGTGCCGCGATGCGTGGCTGCTCCATGACCGGTTGATCCCTGCGACCGCACGACACAGCAGCGGACAGCAGGGCCTCCTCCCGACAACGTGCGGACCCACCCACCCGGGGAGCAGGACCCCTGTTATCGTGCGCCAATGTCAACGATCAAACAGTTCCAAGTGACCTTCGACTGCGCGGAACCTGCGCGCCTCGCCGCATTCTGGTGCGAGGTGCTGGGGTACGTCGTACCGACGGTCCCGGAGGGCTTTGCCACGTGGGAGGAGTACCACCGCTCGCTGCCGCCTGAGGATGAGATCTACTTCGCGTGCGCTGATCCCTCGGGTGCGGGTCCACGCCTGCTCTTCCAGCGAGTTCCCGAAGGCAAAGTCGTCAAGAACCGGGTGCATCTCTGTGTGCGGGCCGGCGCCGGGCTCGTGGGTGACGAGCGCCTGGCCACACTCGAGGCCGAATGCGCACGGCTGGTGGCTCTCGGCGCGAAACACGTGCTGACGCAGCGCGCCGACGGCGACAACGAGTCGTGCATCACGATGCAGGACATCGAGGGCAACGAGTTCTGCCTCGACTGAATCTCCTCCGAGACCGCAAGGTGGGGAGCCGTCTCCCGTGGACCTCTCAGGTCCCCCAGGCGGCAGGAGCTATCCAGTGAGAGCCAGGTTGTTCGCCGCATCCGCGCGGCGCCGCCCATCTCCCGCACCGGGCGCCCGAGGTCGCTCGCCGCCGCCGGACGTGCCGTCGTCAGGTTCCACGGATCGCGCCGCACCGGCCTGCCCGACGGGCCCGGGCGTGCGGCCCGGCCGACCGACTCCGCCACCCCACGGCCCCGTGCTGGGCGGGTTCCGCCGTCCGCCCGCTGGTTTCTGTTCAGGGTTCGGGTCACCCCCGCGACGACTGCTGTGGTGAGTACCCAGCCTGCGGCGATCAGCACGTAGGCCAGCCACTGGGGGCCGCTGTCCGTCCAGTACCAGGCGGTGCGCTGACCAAGGCCACCGATGGGAATCAGCAGGTCGAGGGTGTAGACGAAGGACTGGAACGGGGCGCCTTCTCCGGGCTTCACCGGGGTAGGAGAGTGGGCCCCGAATACCAGCGTGCCGACCAGGGCCAGCGCGATGAGCCACACGCCGGCCAACCACGGTCGGTAGCCGTAACCAACGGTGGCGTCCAGTAGATGACCCCATATGCGTCCCGCAGGATGCAGCGTGCTGCGGCGGTGGCGCTGCTTCGCAAGGAGTACCCGGCGCGCGTCGCCGTCGTGGCCGATCTGCCGGTACCAGCCTGCCAGTTGCTCGTACGGCTGCGGTGCGTAGCCGGGATTCCGGCGGATCCATGCCAGGCGACCGGCGACCTCGTCCCCCGCGGGCATCGTGTCTCCCAGAGGCGTTCCGTCCTCCCCTGCCGCCCCGCCTTCCGTGGACGCTGTCTCCCCGAAACGGATGGAGCCGTACGTGAACCCTTCCAGCAGTACTTCCTCCGGCCAGGCCCGCTCGCTGTCCTGGCACCAAGTGGCATGCGCGGAGCGGAGGTCCACCGTGCCCGAGGGCGGTGAGGCGGCCCTGAAGTCGAAGTCCCCCACGTGCATCGCTGTGCACACCAGGGCGGTGCCGTCGCCATTCAGATGTGCCCCCTCGAAGGTCAGCAGGTCCTCTATGCGAGCACTTCGCAGCCGCACGGTCCCCTGCGCGGTGAATCCCTGGGAGCAGTCCACGGTCGAGGCGGCCACATGGCCTGCGGCGAGTGCGACACCGTCGGGGTTCTCCAGCCGGGCGCCCTGGAGGAACAGGCCCTTGGGCAGGTGTGCGCCAGGCAGCCGCAGCCCGCCCTGCGTGGTGAGTCGCTTGCCGAAGACGCCGCCTTCCATGACGAGCCCGCCCGCGAGCACCGCCCACTCTCCGGGGCCCGAGATCCTGGCGTCGGTCAGGATCAACTCCCCGGCCACCCGGGCGTTGATGAGTGTGAGAGAGCCGCCTGCAAGGGTCGACCGCCTCAGGTCGAGGGCGCCGTCGATCCGGGCAAGCCCGGCGTCGATCCCAGGAACCCAGCTGTTCGCGATCCCGATCGTCCGGGTCGCGGCCCCGTACAGGCTCACCGCCTCCTCCAGCCGGCAGTCCTCGAACCAGAACGTGTGACAGATCTCCGCTCCGGACAGGTCGAGGCGGCCGGTGATCCGCGCACCGGCGAGCCGCAAGGCGGCGACGACGCCGGACCGCTCGGCATTCGCGCCGAGCAGCAGCGCCGCCACGACAGCTGCGCGAACAGAGCGTTCGGAGCCCCACTGGGCACCCGCGGCGGGTCCGTCCGCCTCCGACACGCCCGTACGCAGACCCACAAGACGCCCCTCGGGGAAGGCGTCCCACAGTTCACGTTCCGGCTGGGTCAACTCATCGTATGAAAGCACCCGTGCAGGGTAATGACCTGCTCATCCTCAGAGCCCGCCCTGTCGCACGCCAAGTGGGAGACGGATTCATTCTGTTGGTGGTTCTTACGCACGAGGGGCTGCACAAGAGTCCGCAGCGAACGGCGTCCAGGATGAGTCCGCCGCGCGCATGGCGCCATTTCCTGACGCGCCACAGCACTTCAATCGCGCGCTCGTGGCTGTCGGTGGGTGAAGCTGGATCAGATGGAGCAAAATCAGCGGTCCGCGTCCTGGCCGTCGATCCTCTTGTCGCCGTGGTCCATGGGGATCGGGGCCCTCGGCGTCTCCACATCGGCGATCCTGATCGGCCTCTCCGGCGCGTCGCCGGGAACAGCGTCCTTCTACCGGTGTGCCCTGGCGGCGCTGCTGCTCATGCCCTTGGTGATCTTCGAACGGCGTCGCGAGGGTCCGCCGACAAACCGTCAACGACTGTACGCATCGGCGGCCGGCCTGCTGTTCGCTGGCGACGCGCTGTGGTGGACCCAAGCCATCGGCGAGGTGGGTGCGGGCCTGTCGACCGTACTGGTCAACGCCCAGGTGGTGATCGTCCCGCTGCTCGCCCTGATGGTGGACCGGGAGCCGATCAGCCGACGTTTTCTGGCGCTCCTTCCCGTCATGGTCATCGGTATCGTGCTCACCGGGGGCGTCCTCGAACGGAAAGCCGCTGGTACCGACCCGGTCGCGGGGACAATCCACGCGCTCCTGGCGGCCGCGTGCTACTCGGGCTTCCTGTTCCTGCTGCGGCGGGGTGGAAGCCAGGGTCACATCGTGCAGTCGTACCAATACGTGGTGACGAGTGCGGCTGCGGCTTCCCTTGGCGCGGGTTACCTCTGGGAGGGCATGACCTTGACGCCGGGCTGGGCGCAGTTCGGCTGGCTGCTCCTGGTCGCCTTCGGTGGCCAGGTCGCCGGGTGGTTGCTCGTCGCTCTCGCTTCCCCGCACCTGCCCAGTGAAGTAGGAGCGGCCCTGCTCATGTTGACGCCGGTCGGTGCGCTGGCTCTCGGCGCACTGGTACTCGATGAACACCCCTCGCCACTTCAGCTCAGTGGCTGCGCACTGATCCTGGCCGGCGCGTACCTCATCTCACACCGAGCCAAGCGCGACGAAAGCGATCGCTCAGGCGGTGCGCGACGTTCTCTTTGAAACACGCATGCCGTCGATCTCATCGGGCACGTGCGCGGCGATGTAAGGAACGGCGCGACCTGTGCCGGCCATGACTGCGCGAGGACTCTGCAGGGATGCGTACGTTCATCGCGGAGCAACTGCGGGCGGCCGGAGCGGACAGCACCGACCCCCGAACTCGCGGCGATCGGCCTGATGGCGCTCGTCGACGGCCTCGGCATGCAGCTGCTGTCACGGCAGTACGCAGAGAAGGACGCAGTCGCCGCACTGGATGTCCAACTCGCTGCGATCTTCGGTGCGGCCTGAGCGGGCTGATCGCGGCGTGGCGCTTGTGCGGCCACCGGGTCGAGATGGACGCACGAGCGGGCCGGGCCGGGCGGGGCGGTGGGCCGGTGGGCCGGTGGGCCGGTGGGCCGGTGGGCCGGTGGGCCAGGGTGATGGGCAGTGGTTGACGTATTCCCATATCGGCATACGATGGGGGTATGGCACGGGCCGCGACGACAGCAGACGCGTTCAACGCCGTAGCGGAGCCGCAGCGCCGGCGGATACTCGACGTCCTCGCCGACGGCGAGCGTTCCGTAACCGCCCTCGTCGAGGACCTGGGGCTGACGCAGCCGCAGGTCTCCAAGCACCTGCGCGTCCTGCGGGACGTCGGCGCCGTGGACGTCCGGGAGGACGGCCGGCACCGGCTCTACCGGCTCAACGCCGAGGCACTGAAGCCGATCCACGAGTGGGTCGGGAGATATGAGCGGTTCTGGTCGGAGCGGTTCGACCGGCTGGACGCCGTCATCGAGGACCTCAAGCGGCAAGAACACCGCGACGAGCGAACGGAGAACAGGCCATGACCAGCAACCGCACCGCGACCCTGACCCTGCCGGCGGACGACCAGATCCTCATCACCCGCGACTTCGACGCGCCCCGGCGGCTGGTCTACCGGGCGTGGACCACGCCCGAACTGGTCAAGCGCTGGTGGTGCGGCGAGCGCGGCACAATGGACACGGTCGAGATGGACTTCCGGGTCGGCGGCACGTGGCGGTACGTCATGACGGCCGACGGCGGCGTCGAGGTCGCCTTCCACGGCGAGTACCGCGAGATCGTCCCCGAGGAGCGGATCGTGTGGACCGAGGTCTTCGAGGGGGTGCCTGGGATGACCCCGAAGGAGGCGGAGAAGAACGCCGCGGTGAACACCGCCGTCTTCACCGAGAAGGACGGCCGCACGTCGCTGTGGATGCTCACCGAGGTTCCGGACCGCACCGTCCGCGACGCGATCATCCAGTCCGGAATGGAGGTCGGCATGCAGGAGCAGATGGCGGCACTGGAGAAGCTGGCGGCCTCGCTGCCCGACTAGCGAGCAGCGCAGGGACGGGAACGCCGGCCTGAGCAGACCTGCTGTCTCAGTCCCCGAGGAACACTGACCATCTTCCGTGAAATGGGAGTCAAGTGGAGGACGACGAGATACGTGCACGCTTCGACGGTCGTGCCCGCGTCAAGCTGTTGCTCGGCAACATCACCACCTTGGAGCAGCGCCGGGCCGACGAGATAGCTCGCGCACTCGGCTACCGGTTCTTTGCTGTCTACAGGCAATGGCCCAGTGGCGTCCAGCTCGTGTACGAACGCGACGACGACCCGCGAGCACACGGCCGCCGCGAGCTGACCATTGCCCGTCTGCGCGCGGGCGGACCGCTGCTGTCTGAGATCGAGCCGCCTCCGCCGCCGCCACCAGGTCCGCCGCCTCCGGCCCCGACACAGCCACCCCGGCAGCCGAGCCGGCCTCCTGCGGAGCCCCCGCCACCTCCCACCGCGGTACGGGCCGGACCGCGGATTCCGCCACGGCCACCAGTCCCGCCGCCTCCACCTCCGCCCCCGATCACCGCGGCGTCGTGACGGAATTCCCCCTTGATTGGACGGTTGACGTGGTCGAGTGAGTCGACGGGCGCCGGGGCGTGGGTGGACATGCGCGCGACTCCGGAAGTTCGGGGAGCGGCGGCGGGGGAGGCTTGTCTGCGCCTCCCGCCGATGTTGAAGGGGGCGCGGCCGGGGCGGCGGGCCCGCCTGGTGGGGGGCGGGCCCGCGCGGCCTACGCGGCCAGCACCAGCGGCTTCAGGTCCGGGTGGTCGCGGTCCAGCCCCAGGGAGATCAGCTCTGCCTCAGTCTTCGCAGCGCCCCCCACTGACGGTCCGGACGTCGTGCCGCCCGGATGCCCGTACCGGCGGCACCGGCTACCGGCGGCCTACGGGGCCGGCGGCCCGTTCTCGCGAACGGCCGCGGCCCTCACGTCGGTCGGGCCCCAGCCCGGCGGCAGCAAGTCCCATGAGCCGTGGCGAAGCCACTCGCTGAACGTCACCGGACGGGCGCCGCCCGCGTGATCGAGGGACAGCGGGACGATCAGATCGCAGGTGGCACGGCCGTCCCACCAGACCGTGCCGGCGAGAGGACCGGTGACCGCCAACAACGTATAGAAGCCGCAGCCGTTGTCCTGCAGAACCACGGCTCCGGCGGTCTTGCGGTCCTCGAAGTCCTCGCACTCCTCGTCCCACGCCCGCCAGGCCTCCTCGTGTGCCTGCTCGTCGGCGAAGTCCTCCGGCCGGGGTTCACGCGCCGCCAGCGCGGCGTCCGCCTTCACGTACGAGTCGGGGTGCGGGAACGGCAGGGTCAGCAGCCGCGCCGGTGTCGAACGGTCAGCGCCCCAATCCCATCCCCACTCCCTCCGACGGGGTCGGACGACCCGCTCGGCGGGCTTCTCCTCCATCAGACACGCGCGGTACGCAGCCGGGAAGGAGACCCCGAGCTCGTCCTCGGCCATGGCCAGCTCGGACGCGGTCAACGGCGGGGACACGGGCGGATGCTGCATGACGCCGAGCCTAGAGCCGATCCGTTCGTGTGCGCGCATGGGACGGCCACGGGAGCCGGCCGGGCCTGGGACGTGATCAACTTCGAGCTGGTTGGCATCGAGCTCGAGATCCGCCTACGGCACGCACTCCGGGGCGCCGTCTCCCGGCTCGCAGAAGAGGGGATAGCGGCGGAACCCGTCGTCGGCCGCGGCCGACGGCCCTATGCGCCAGCTCCGCAGCACCGCGGCGGACGGCGCGAACAGCGGCTCCGGCACGGCCTCCGGCGGGAACCACTCCCACCGCACGATCTTGTCCGGCTCCCGCACCCGCGGTGTGCCGGCCGTCCGCGCGACGAGGGCTGCGCCCGTCACCCGCGTGAGCCCCCGCTCCCCGTCCACCAGTACCGCCCCGATGCGTACCGCGGCCGGCTCCGCCAGCAGGCCCGTCTCCTCCGCCAACTCCCGCGCCGCGGCCTGCTCGAACCCCTCGCCGGGGTCGACCTTCCCGCCGGGCAGCTCCCATCGTCCGTCGTGGCCGAGTCCGAGCAGCACCCGCCCTCCGCTCTCGTCGAGGACGACGACACCGACTCCGGTGAGGCTGTTGGGGGTGGGGAACGCCCGCTCATGACGTTCGGCAGTCCGGTGGTCGTCGTGCACGGGATCTCCTGGTGTCGCGTCGCTCGGGCGATCGCGCCCGGCACCACCCTCATCCTCGCACCCGAGTGAACCGGAGAAGCGACGACTCTTGCCGCCACGCTTCAGGGCTGGAGGTCGAACACCGGCTCCTGGTCGGTGGGCGTGAACAGCCGCGCCTGAGGCCTCCCTTCCGTCTTCCTGACCTCCTGCCCCCCTGACCCTCTTGGCCCTTCCGGGCTCGCCGGAAGGCACGCCCGGACGCGCCGCGTCACAGGCGCGCGGCGATCCGTTCGTATGCACAGCCGTCCGGTGCGCGTCGGAACGAGGTTGCCCTGAAATGGACATCGCGACGACGCGGACCCCGCACTCGGGTGATAATCCCGCCGTGGACAACGACCATGTGGTGCCCCTGCCGGGCAGCACGCACCGGCCCGGCGCGCTGCCGGCGGCACACCTGCCGGCGTCCTGGCCCCAGTGGCAGGACGAGTACCCCGTCATGGCGCCCGGCGGGCACCCGTACGTGCTCGCCGCGCTGCGGATGGAGGTCGCGGGCAATCGGCACTGGCAGCAGCAACGCCTGGTCGAGAACGACGATCTACGGGCCAGGCTCGTGCCGTTGTTCAGCACCGTGCCGGTCAGTCACTCGCTGCTCCAGGAACCGCACGGCGGACAGCACTGCCGCTTCAGTACCGACGGACCCCGGCTCTGGCAGGACACCGACCCCGACCGCTGGCCGAACACTCTCTACCGGCAGCTCGAGCAACAGGACGGCCCACGGCGGGGGCTCGGCGAAGTGACGGTGGCTCTGCGCCTCCTGACGAGGAGCGGCCTCACGCTGGAGGTCCGCCGGACCATAAGCGAGTGCAACGTGCGGGCAGACGCCCGGTTGCTGCTGGTCCAGCTCCCCCAGCAGCTCGCCGACGACCGGTCCTGACCGTCCCGGACTCCGCGACCCGGGCCGCGCCACGCCGACACGATCCTAAGACCCTCACGATCCGCAGGCCCTCACGATCCGAAGGCGCCGGCCCGCCCGGAATCCCGTACGCACGCCGACGGCTCGGGCGGCACCGCGGGCGCCCCGGCGGCGGTGCCCATGTCGGCGTGACCACTCCGCGGAACGCGGCCCGCGTCGCCGTCACTCGTGCGCGACCACCGCGACAGGTGCCCTGCAGTGGTGCATCGCGGCATGCGCGACGTGGCCGATGTGCGGGACCAGAGGCGCGCGGCGGACATGCCTGCCGACCACCACGAGGCCCGCGTCGGCGGCCTCGTCGACCAGCACTTGTGCACCGGCGCCCATCACGGGCCGTTCCACCACCGCCACCGACGGGTGCTCCTGCCTCCAGGGGAGCAGTGCCGCGCCGAGGGCCGTCGCCGCCTCGCGCCCGGCGTCGGCCCGGGCCTCGTCGGAGTGGGCGAACACCAGGGGCAGCTTCCAGCCGTGCACGGCGCGCAGGGCGCATCCGCGCCGGGCCGCCTCCTCGAAGGCGAAGGCGAGGACCGGACCGGCCGGCCGGTGGAGATCCACCCCGACCACGACCTCCTTCTCGGGGCCGTGCCCGTGTTCGCAGCCGTCGGCGCGTACGACGACGACCGGTGCCGTCGTGGCGGCGACGGTCGCCAGACCGACCGAGCCCATGAGAGCGCCCATCACGGTCCCCAGCCCCCGTGATCCGAGGACCAGCAGCTCCGCGTCGGCGGCCTCGACGGCGAGTGCGCCCGCGGGCCGCCCCGACATCCGGCGCCCGGAGACCCGAAGGCCCGGGTGGGCGAGCCGCAGCTCGTCCACCGCGCCTTCCAGCAGCCTGTCCGCCCAGTCGCGGTGGTCGTCACGCGTGACGGTCGGCATGGCCACGGCCACCGGCAGCGGCCACTCCTCCACGTGCAACAGAAGCAGGTCCGCACCGCGCAGCACGGCCTCCCGGGCCGCCCAGTGCGCCGCCGCGAGACTCTCGGGCGAGTTGTCCAGACCGACGGTCACGTGCCCGGTCATGGTGGCTTCCTCCTTCGGATCGCTGTCTGCGGCCACCTTCCAGCCTCCCGCGCCGGCGCGCTCGGCGGCGCCGGGCGGCGACCACCACAACCATGGGGCCCGGCGCCCGTGATCCGGTGGCCGACGCGCGTCCCGCCGTCGCCGCTCCCCCGACCGCGGCCGGTCGGCAACCGCGTGCCGGTCCGCCATCGGTGCCCGTCCCCGCCCGGGTGCCCGCTCCCGATACCGCGTACCGTCCGCGAGCGGGGGGCGAGCGTGCTGGACACCGCCCAGCAAATCGTTTCGGCAGCGGGTTCGCCCGGTCCTACGATCACGAGATGACGGCTCCCCTGTACCCCGCCAAGCCCCGCCCCGGAGATCCGGTCGCGGTGCTGTCCCCTTCCTCCGGTCTGCCCGGACACCTGCCCCTGCCCTACGAGTTGGGTCTGCGCAGGCTCCAGGAGGACTTCGGGCTGAAGCCGGTGGAATACCCGACGACCCGGAAGACGGGCGCGACGCCGCAGGAGAGAGCCGCCGACATCCACGCCGCCTTCGCCGACCCCGACATCAAGGCGGTCATCGCGAGCATCGGCGGCGACGACCAGATCACCGTCCTCCCTCACCTCGACGGAGACCTTCTCCGCGCCAACCCGAAGCCCTTCTTCGGCTACAGCGACAACACCAACCTGCTGCTGTTCCTGCGGAACCTGGGCATGGTCGGCTACCACGGCGGTTCGGTGATGGTCGAGCTCGGACGGCCCGGCGCGATGCACCCGCTGACGGCGGACTCTCTCCGGGCGGCGCTGTTCACGTCGGGCGAGTACGAGCTCACGCCCTCGAGCACGTACAGCGACGTCGACCGGCCCTGGGACGACCCGCGCACCTTCGAGACCGAACCGGGGACCGAGCCCGCCGAAGGCTGGTTCTGGCACAACGGTGACCGGGTGGTCGAAGGAGCCGGCTGGGGCGGCAATCTGGAGATCCTGTCCTGGCTGATGATGGCCGACCGCGTGGTGCACCCGGTCGACTCCTACGCCGGCAGCGTGCTCTTTCTGGAGACCTCGGAGGACATGCCGCGTGCCCAGGACGTCTTCTGGATCCTGCGGAGCATGGGCGAACGCGGGCTGCTGCGGCAGTTCCCCGCGCTGCTGATGGGCCGGGCGAAGAGCTGGTCGTTCGAGAACCCGCTCGAACCGCGGGCCCGGGCGCGCTTCCGCCGGGACCAGCGCGAGGCCGTCCTGCGGGCCCTCGACCGGTACGCCCCCGACACGATGGCGGTGTTCGACGTCGACCTCGGCCACACCGACCCGCAACTCGTCATCCCCGTCGGAGGACGGATCCGGGTGGACGGTCCGGCGCGCCGCATCCACGTCACCTACTGAGCCGCCGATCGCCCACGGCCCGTGGACCGCGGCCGGTGGGGCCCGGTCTCCCCGGCCGGGAAGACGGGTACAGCTGCTCGCGCCGCCGGGGAACGCCTGCCTCACGCACGGCGAGCGCTCTCTCCCCGGACGACGGCACAGGGCACAGCACACAGGGCACAGCACCCGGTGCAGGCCCATTACCGTGACGGCGCCGGCGCGGCGACGCAGTGGACGACACGGACGCCGGTGAGACCTCTTCGGCGTCGTGCGACCGCGACCGACGGCGCGCCGCTGGGGCGGGCCGCCGGGGTTCAGCCGCTTTCCGTGGCGCAGGCCGGGTGGCCCCAGCCGTCGGGGTTCTTCGCGATCGTCTCTCCCTTGGCGTAGGGCCGACCGCAGCGGCACCGGCCGGGGAACTTCGCAGCGACCGAACCTCGGGAGGAGCCCGCGGCCGGTGAGCGCCGGTCCGCGGGCCGCCGGCCGCGCCCCGCTGTCGCGGGCCGTGACGCCGGCTCGGGCGGCGGCAGGACGGAGCCGGCAGCGGAGCCGGCCGGCTCCTGGGAGCGGGCGGTGTGACTCGCGGCGGCGTCGGCGGCCGCGTTCAGGGCGTCCCCGTCGACCTGATGCGCCGGGGTGTACACGAAGGTGACGTCCCGGCCGGTCAGCAGCGTGTCTATCGCGACCACCAGGTCCCGGTTGGCCACCGGCGTTCCGGCGGCCGTCTTCCAGCCCTTGCGGCGCCAGCCCGGCAGCCATGTCGTGACCGCCTTCATCGCGTACTGCGAGTCCATGCGCACCTCGAGCGGAACGACCGGGTCGGTCGCCTGGAGCAACTCGCGCAGCGCGGTCAGCTCCGCCACGTTGTTCGTGGCCCTCCCCAGCGGGCCCGCCTCCCAGGAGGCCACCTGGCCGTCCGTACCGGCGACGACCCATGCCCAGGCCGCCGGCCCGGGATTACCCTTCGACGCCCCGTCACACGCGGCGATGATCCGTTCCACCATGCACCCGATGCTGCCACGTCCCGGACACGGGGCCCGCACGGCCCGGACGTCCGCGGGCGCGGCGCCCCCGCGAGGCGTGCCGCGCCGGGCCGGGCACGGGCACGGAGGGGGCCGCGGCGGGGGCGGCGTCCAACGGCACGCCGCCCCCGGGCGGACGAACGGCCCCGGGCCCGGCCCCGGGCTCGGTGCGGAAATGCTTTCACACCGTCCGCCGCACAATTGCCGTTTCTTCACAGACCTGAACGGCCCGTGAATTCTTTCAGAGACGCCGCAGCCGTGAGGCGACACCGTGCCCGATCAGCAGATAAATCACCGCGGGCAGCCCGTAATTGAGGAGAACGCGGAGGCCTTCCGTGTCCATTGTGAAAATGTCCTGTGACCACCACGCCAGCAGATCCGCCATACCTTGCACGAACTCGACGAAGATGTTGGACCGGTTGGCCTCGAGCAGGTAGAGCAGGACCCACAGCCCGAGGAACGCCGCGGCGATGTCGGCGATCGTGTGGGTGATCAGGGCCGCCCGACGTGTGCCGGACCCGTCTCCGCCGTGCGCAGCACGGTGACCGCTGCCCTGGGTGGGGTCGTACTGCCGGTGGTCCGGCAGGGGTTCGGTATTGCTCACTGGATTCCCAATCTGGCGCGTAGGCAGCCTCGACGGCACGGAAGCACGGTCGGCACACAGAGGGAATACCACAGCGGGGAAATCCCGGCCCTGACCGCATCAGAGGTCGCTATTTGCGCCCCTGCCGGAAACTGCGCCACGCATGGACGAAGCGTTACACGGAGATCGAATCAGGTCCGTTTTCACCGGCTACGCCAATTCCTGTCGCACGGATACCGATCGGTCCGGAGGTGTCCGCAGCGGTCGGTGGTCAGAAGTTGCCGTAGTTGACCTGCCATGTGGGCAGGCCCATGCGGCGCCAGACGGCGACGACACGATCGCGGTCGTCGAGCGAGACGCGCACCGCGAAGCGGTGACGGACATGACGGTCGAAGAGCTCCGCCTTCACGACGTCGTCACGCCGGCCGTCACCGGCCGCGCGCATCCAGAGTTCGTCGTAGGGGACCTCGTGGCGGCGCAGCCACGCCTCCGTCCGCTCCCGGTGCTCCTCGCCCCGGCCGGAGAGCAGGACGATCACGTCGCCGTCCGCACGCCGGAACGACCACAGCGCGCCGCGCACCGACACGTTGAGCAGGTCCTCCTCGCAGCGGGTGAAGTCGTAAGGGCCCCGGTCACCTCTGAGGGCGAGTGTGCCGTCGATGTCGCACATCACCGCCGCGGGCAGCGCCGGGTCGGCGGCATAGGGCTCGACCGGGATCTCGTCGTTCAGCCACTCCTCGGTGAGGCGCCAGCCGCCCCTCCTGGCCTTGGCGTGCTTGTCCGCGAGAATCCGGATGATCTCCTCGCCGACCCGCCGGTCCCGTCCGGCGTCGCGCCGTATGCATTCGTCGACCGGTACACCGGTGAAGTCGTGCACCCTGAACTCGGCCTGACCGGCCACCGCCGCCTTCAGACGCTTCGGGATGTGCGGTGTCAGGTGTGTGTTGTCCACGACGACGTCGAACCCGCCGTCGACCGCCTCCCGCACCGCCGCGTCCTGGATGGCCAGCACGGTCTGCTCGTGCGCGTGCGAACGGCCCGTCCCGGGCGCCGGAATGTCGAGCATGACCCGCAGGTCGTCCAGATTCACCCGTCGGATCCGGCCCGCCGACTCCGCCTGCAGCGTGCGCGCCGCTGTGGTCTTTCCCGAGGCAGGGAGCCCCGTCATCACGTGTACCACGGGCACGGTCAGTTCTCCTCGTCGGTCTGGAACGGGTCGGCCGTCGCGGGCCGCACGGATCGGTAGGTCAGGAGTTCGGTCGGGCGTCCGTCAAGGCGCAGGAACATGGCGGAACGGACGGCGGTGTCGGGCAGCGACTTCGCGGCGCGGGCGAACGCGCCCCGGTCGGCGGCGAGCGGGACCAGTGACCGGTACGCCTCGTCGATCGCGCGCTCGCGGTCGGCCACGTCCTTGTCGATCCGGGCGATCACCTCGCGCACCCACGCGTCGAACTCGTCGGGCACCTGCTCCAGCAGCGAGTCGAGCGGCTTCCCGTCGGACTCCGCGAGGTCCGCCACAGAGCAGCCCAGCGTCTGCGCCACCTGCTTGGCGGGCAGGCCGGCGAAACGCTGGATGCCGTGGCTGCGCCAGATGTCCCGCTCGGTGACGCCGGTGAGTACCTTGTGGAGCCGTACGTACTCGGACAGTTTGGCCTTCGCCCGTACGCCGGAGGCGAAGCGCAGCACGAAGCCCTCCGCTTCGGTGCCGGTGGCCGTCCGGCCGCCGGGCAGCTGATTGGCTTCGGCCAGGGCGAGCAGTTCGGCCAGCGGCACGGCGGGCCAGGCGGTGACGACGGAGCCGATGCCCTGCCAGGCGGCCGCGGTCTCCGTCAGGGCGATCTCCGTGCCGTCCTTGGCGAACGCGGCGAGGAGCACCAGGTCCCGGCGGTCTCCGTAGTCGACGACTATCCGGTTCTGCGGGTAAAGGATCTCGGCGAGGTAGGTCACGCCGGGTATCAGCGCGGAGGTGTCACGGCCGTCCAGCAGGCGCTGTGCCCAGACCGCCTGGGCGCTGATGAAGGAGCCCTTGGACGCCACCCGCCACCGGCCGGCGTAGTGGAAGACCACCGCGAGGCTGCCGTCGACCTTGTCGTAGACCTCGAACGGCTCGTCCGGGAGAGCGGGCGCGTACGGCTGACCCGCCTCGTGCTCGCCGACGTTGAAGAACTTGGGCAGCGGAAGGGCGACGATCTCACCGGTGGCGTCGTCGGCGACCAGGCCGCGGCAGCGCGTGGTGACCCGGTTCCACACGCGCTCGTACTGACACGTCCTCGTGTACGTGTAGAGGGAGAGCGGCAGTTCGGGGTGGCGCTTGCGGGTGACGTGGCCGGCCTCGAGTGCTGCCGCCAGTTCGTCGGGCGGCAGCAGCTCTTGGAGGGTCGCGTACGCCTGGCTCATGGGGTCCTCCCGTTCGTGGACCGTGATTGTCACGCGCGGGAGACCGTGTTGCGTACCGATTTACCTGCGAGGAAGCTGCCGGCGCGGCCACCTCCCCGTACCACCACGCTTGCGGCGGGCCGGTCAGCGGGGCCCGGAGAGCAGCCCGTTGAGCTCGGGGAAGGCGATGCCGTCGGCGAGGGAGTCGTAGCCGCCGGTGTCGAGGAGTTCCCGCGTGGCGCGGCGGGCGGCGGCGTACGCGGCCTGTGCCACGCCCGAGCCGAGGCTGACGCGGGCCACGCCGAGGCCGCCGAGCTCGGCGACTTTCGGGGCGCCCGGGCCGGCCATGACGTTCAACGGTACGGAGATGTCCCGGGCCAGCGCCGCGATCGTGGCGGTGTCGGTGACTCCGGGGACGAAGATGCCGTCCGCGCCGGCGTCGACGTACCTGCGTGCCCGTTCCAGGGTCTCCGCGAGCCGGGTTTCCGGGTCGCCGAGGCCGAAGAGGTAGGTGTCGGTACGGGCGTTGAGGAAGAGGTCCGCGCCGGCCCGGTCGGCGGCCTGCCGGGCGGCGGCCAGCCGGGCCGCGAGTTCGCCCGGCGGCCGGGTGCCGTCCTCGATGTTGACGCCGACGGCACCCGCCGCGAGCACGCCGGTGACGGTCTCCGCGACATCGGCCGCGTCCCGCCCGTACCCGCCCTCGATGTCGGCTGTGACCGGGACCGCGACGGCGGCGGCGATCCGGGAGATCAGTTCCAGTGCCCGCTCGCGGGTGAGGGCGTCACCGTCCGGCGAGCCCAGCGACCAGGCGACGCCGGCGCTGGTGGTGGCGATCGCGGCGGCGCCGGCCGCCTCGATGACTCGGGCGCTCGCGACGTCCCAGGCGTTGGCCAGTGCCAAGGGTCGCGACGAGGTGTGCAGGGAGCGGAAGCGGCGGGCCTGGTCCGGCCGGGTGGTGAGCATGCGGGCAGTCAAACACCGCCCGATCGCCGCTGTCCGGCAGGAATCCGACATCGACGTCGGACGGAACCCGTCCGGCGTTCGTGTGGGTGACGGGGCGTCACGCGCCCGGCAGGGCCTGCTCCGCCCAGATCGTCTTGCCCGTGGGGCCGTACCGGGTGCCCCAGCATTCGGTGAGGCTCGCGACGAGCAGCAGTCCGCGGCCACCCTCGTCGAAGGTGCGGGCGCGGCGCAGATGGGGGGCGGTGCTGCTGCCGTCGGACACCTCGCAGATGAGGGAGGTGTCGCGGATGAGGCGCAACCGGATGGGGGCGCCGCCGTAGCGGATGGCGTTGGTGACCAGCTCGCTGACGACCACTTCCGTGGTGAACACGACGTCGTCCAGGCCCCATCGCTCGAGCTCTGCGGCGACGTGCTTGCGCGCCCGCGAGACGACGGACGGGTCCGCGGGCAGGTCCCAGGACACATGATGGTCCGCGTCGAGGCGGCCCGCGCGGGCGAGGAGGAGCGCGATGTCGTCGCCGGGCCGCTCGGGCAGCAGGGCCGTCATCACGGCGTCGCAGGTGTCCTCCAGCGATCCGGTGGGACAGGTGAGCGTGTCGCGCAGCACGGCGAGCGCCGCGTCGATGTCCCGTCCGGGCGCCTCGATCAGACCGTCGGTGTACAGCGCGAGGATGCTGCGCTCCGGCAGGTCGAACTCCGCCGCCTCGAACGGCACTCCGCCCACCCCGAGCGGCGGGCCGCCGGGCAGCGGGACGTGGGCGGCGCTGCCGTCGGGACGGACGAGCACCGGCTCGGGGTGCCCCGCCCGGGCCATGGTGCACCGCCCGGAGACGGGGTCGTACACGGCGTACAGGCAGGTCGCGCCGGCGACGGAGGAGCCGCCCGCGGGGTCCACCGACTCCTCCCGGTCCAGTTTCAGCACGAGGTCGTCGAGCTGGGTGAGCAGTTCGTCGGGTGCGAGGTCCACGTCGGCGAGCGTGCGCACGGCGGTACGGAGCCGGCCCATGGTGGCCGACGCCTGGACGCCGTGCCCGACCACGTCGCCGACGACGAGGGCGACCCGGGCGCCCGACAGGGCGATGACGTCGAACCAGTCACCGCCGATGCCGGCTCCCGCGGTGTTGGGCACATAGCGGGAGGCGACCTCGACGGCCTGCTGCCGGGCCGTCCGCCGGGGCAACAGGCTGCGCTGCAGCGCGAGGGCGGTGGCGTGTTCACGGGTGTAGCGGCGGGCGTTGTCCACGGCCACGGCCGCCCGCGCGGCGAGTTCCCCGGCGAGCAGGACGTCGTCGTCGTCGAAGGGGTCGGGTGTGCGGTGCCGGGAGAACACGGCGACCCCCAGGGTGATCTGACGCGCGGTGAGCGGAGCGACCACCGAGGAGTGGATGCCGTGTTCGCGGATGCTGCGCACGCGTTCGGGGTCGGCCGGCTCCCACAGCCGCAGTGCCTCCTCGTCGACGGTGAAACGCGCGGCCTCGCCCTGGACGAGCACGTGCCCCATGGCCGACTCCCGCGCGAAGGTGTGCTGCGCGCCGACGGGCAGCACGGACTCGGGGCAGCCCTCCAGGACCGAGTGCTGGGCGACCCGGTGGAAGACGATGGTGGTTCCGGGCTCCGGGGCGCCGGGTTCGTCGCCCGCGAGTACGGGGGCGAGCAGGTCCACGGTGACGAGGTCGGCGAAGGTCCCCGTGGCCATCTCGGCCAGTTCCTCGGCGGTACGGCCCACGTCCAGCGTGCTCCCGATGCGCAGGCTGGCCTCGTTCAGGACGGTCATGCGTGCGCGGGCGCGGTACTGCTCGGTGGTGTCGAGGGTCACCACCGAGCAGCCGTGCACATGCCCGGAGCCGTCCTTGACCGGGGAGATGACCGCCGTCCACACGCCCTCGCGGCCGACGTCGGGGCGGATGAGGGTTTCGTAGCTGCGGCCCTCGCCGCTCGCGATCACCTCTTCGACGGCGGCTTCGAGGCCCTCCGCGCCCCTGATCACCACACCCGGTTCCACTTCGCCCGGCCGCAGCCCGAGGAGCTGCTCCGACTTCATGGCCACGGACTCGAGGGTGGCGTCGTTGGCGGACACGAGCCGGGCCCGGCGGTCGAAGAACACCACGGGCACGGGCAGCTGCTCGAGGATCCACCACGGCAGTCCGGGGGGACCGTCCCCTCCGGGGCCCGGTCGGCCGCTCACGTCTTCGTCCATGGGGACCTTCATTCGCCCTTCGCCGTACGACCGCCCCGCGGAGCCGGCGCCGGCTCACCTCCAGCATGCTCCCGCGCGCACCCCCTCGCCATGGCGGTGCCGCGGGCCGGCTCACGCGTCGGGTACGCCCGGCCCCGTGCGTTCGGCGCACCTCGGCCGGGTCGTCCTCGCCGTCACGATGCTGACGCCGCCGGTCGGCCCTCCACCCGCCGTTGCCCGAGGGCGGCCGCCGGTACACATCGACGGCGGTTCCACGTCCTCCCCCGGCGGCGACGGGCCGGGCCTCCGGAACCGGCCCCGGCCCTCGCCGCCGACTCGGGAGGCTCGGCGTCGAATACCGTGGACAGGCCGTCTTCTCCGGCCGGAGAAGACGGGCGTGCACCTTGTCGGGGCGAACCCGCCCAACCCGGCGCAAGGCTCGGCGGCACGGCGGACCAGCGAGCGTCACATCCGTCCGACGGGGCATGTGGAGAACGGCAAGGACGGACGCGGACGGCAGGATGGGCCCTTCGGGCAGGGGAGGCAACCACATGACGGAACCCAAGACGGTGGATCCGGTCGGCGACCGGTCTCCGGACAAGGCTCTGGAGACACTGACCGGGGCGTTGGACGCCCTGCGGTCCGGTGCCTATCTGACGGACGAAGAGGGTTGCATCATCGGCGTCAACGTACGGGCCGAACAGCTCCTGGCCCGGACCGGGGCGGAACTCCTCGGTCGGGACGCGCACGACATGCTGCACCGCAACCGCCACGGGGAGCCCATCGCGCGGGCACAGTGCCCGGTACGGCAGGCCATCTTCGCCGGAAGGGCGGCACAAGGGGCGAACGAGTGGATCGAACGTGGAGACGGGTCGATGCTGCCGGTGTCCTGGCTGGCCACGCCCTGCGACCTCGATGAGCGGACCACGGCCACCCTTGTGATCTTCCATCCCCGCGATGCCGCGGGCCCTCCCACCGCACTCGCCGACCGGCCCGCCGCATCCCTCTCGGAGCTCGAGCGGCTGGCGCTGCTGGCGGAGACGACCACGAGTCTCACCTCCACGCTGGACGTCGACGAGGCGCTGCGAAGACTCGTGAACCTGGTGCTGCCCCGCCTCGCGGACTGGGCCGTCATCGACCTGATCACCGAGCGCGACGAGGTGTGGCGCCGTGCCGTCGTGCACGTGGAGGACGAGGCGCTGGTGCACAAGGAGGAACTCCAGGGGCCGATGCCGCCGGTACCGGAGGGATCCCCCATGCCCCTGTCCCGGGCCCTGCGCGGCGTGTCGTCCGCGCTGACCGGGCCGGAGACCTACCAGGGCCCGCCGGACTCGGGCATCGCGGTGGAGCAGCGCCGCCTCTTCGACGTGACCGGCATGCACTCGGCGGCCATCGCCCCCATCCGCGGCGTACGGGAGATCCTCGGGGCCGTCACCCTGGGCCGCTCCGAGCAGCCGGAGCCGTTCACCGCGGCGGACATCGCGCTGCTCGAGGACATCGCGCGCCGGGCGGGCCTGGCCCTGGCCAACGCCGGCCTCTACCAGCGGCAGCGCAAGGTCGCCGAGACCATGCAGCGCCATCTGCTGCCCCAGCTGCCGAGCGTGCCGGGGCTGGAGATGACCGCCCGCTACCAGCCCGCACCGAACGCCTCCCAGGTCGGCGGCGACTGGTACGACGCCTTCACCCTGAGCGACGGCACCACAGCCCTGGCCATCGGTGACGTCGTCGGTCACGACCTGGACGCCGCTGCCGGCATGGCGCAGCTGCGCAACATGCTCCGCGCCTACGCCTGGGCGCAGCAGGAACCGCCGAGCAAGATCGTCGAGTGGCTCGACGACGCCTCCCTGCACATCGCCGAAGCCTCCATGGCCACCCTGGTGTACGCCCGGATGACGGTCTCCGACGACGGCCGGTGCGAGATGACCTGGACCAACGCCGGCCACCCGCCGCCCCTGCTGGTCACGCACGACGGCGTGGCCGAATTCCTCACCGACGGCCACGGCGTCCTCCTGGGCATCGCGGCCCACGAGGCCCCGAAGGGCCGCGTCGACGCGACCGTGACACTGCCGCCGGGGTCGACCGTGGTGCTCTACACCGACGGCCTGATCGAGGCCTCCGGCCATTCCCTGGACGAGGGCCTGGAGCGGCTGCGCCGGAACGCCGCCTCCCTGGCCCACCGGCCTCTGGAGCCCTTCACCGACCATCTGCTCGAGCGGTCCCGCCCGCCTCAGAACGAGGACGACGTCGCGCTGCTGGCCATACGGATCCCGCGCTGACCCCGTCCGTGATGGCCGAACCCGGTCCCGTACAGGGGCAGTCGGCGTCGGTCCTCACGGAGGGCTCACGGGGTGTACGGGGCATCGCTGTGGTGGAGCTCCGCCATGACGGGACCCGCCACCCGGTAGACGGCGGTCCGCCGGATCGTCACCACGGCGGCCGGGTCGGCGTCACCGCGGGTGAGGTAGACGACGGTGGCCTGCTTCGGAGGCGCTGTGGAGATCTCGACGGACTCCACGGGGGTCCTGTCCCCGAGCGAGGCCGCTGCGGCGGGGACCGGCGTGCCCGCGTCGTTGCGCCAGGTGACCAGCGCGTAGAACCGGCCCGTACCCTCCGTCGTCACCTTGATGGGCGCCACGGCGTCCGGCGCCGCGTCGCCGGTCATGTCGCCGATGTCGCACTGCGGCTGGAGCTCGATGACGATGCCGTCGCCCTCCCACCGCCCGTCGGTGAACGAGATGGATCCCGCCGGGGCGTCGGGGAGCCGCAGCTCGGAGTTCTGCAGTTCCGCGTTGCGGAGCTGGTCGCACGTCAGCCCACCGGCCGGCCTGTCCGAGGAGCGGGGCGAGGGCCTGGCGGATTCCTTCCCGTCATCGTGACCGGCACCGCCGCCGGGCGACTGCGAAGTCCGGCTCCGGTCGGGCGACTTGGCACCGGGGCCCTTGCCGTTGTCGTTGCCGTCCGTGTCCTGGCACCCCACTGCCACTGACGCCAGGATCAGCGGGGCGATCATCCACGATCCCCGTCTTGTCCAGCCGCTGTTTCCGTTCACCGCAGGTCCCCCCGTACGTTCCGCACACCGGGCCGCGGGCGCGGCCGGCACGGTCGGAGACGCGCCTGTTTTCCTCCCGGTTGCGGATGTCACGCACCAGGTACGTACGCGGACCCGTGGCGGCGACCCCCTCGGCCCCGCGGTGGACGGGCGTCCCGGCCGGGGCCGTGCGTCGGTGCACGGCCCCGGGACGGGGAACGCTCAGTCGAGGACCGCGGTGGCTTCGACCTCGACCAGATGGTCGGGTACGTCCAGTGCCGCGACGCCCAGCAATGTCCCCGGAGCCACCGGCGTGACGCCCAGCTTCGCCGCTGCCCGGGCGACCCCCTCCAGGAACAGGGGCATCTTGTCGGGGGTCCAGTCGACGACGTGGACGGTCAGTTTCGCCACGTCGTCGAAGGAGCCACCGACCTCGGCCAGGGCGGTGGCGATGTTGAGGTAGCACTGCTCGACCTGAGCGGCGAGGTCGCCTTCGCCGACCGTCGCACCGTCGGCGTCCCAGGCGACCTGCCCCGCGATGAAGACCAGCCTCGAGCCGGTCGCGATCGACACCTGCCGATAGGCGTCGATCTCCGGCAGTCCGCCGGGGTTCACCAGTGTGATGGCCATGCTGTACGCCTCCATGTCATGAGAGCCCGTGGGCCCTGTTCCACCGGACCGAGCTCCCGGTCTCTTGTGGTTACTCAGGAACTGTAGGAGAGTGAGCGCTGACCTGGAAGAACGCACTTTTCAGTGACTGGGGAACCTTATGGTGACCAAGCAGTTCAAGGGCTCCTCCGAGGACGCGGACCTGACGCGCGCGGACTCGTTGGCCCGGGAGATCTTCTCGGACGTCGCCAACAAGTGGGCGTTCCTGATCATCGAGTCTCTCGGTGAACGCACGCTGCGCTTCAGCGAGTTGCGGAACGAGGTCGAGGGCATCAGCCACAAGATGCTCACCCAGAACCTGCGCATGCTGGAGCGCAACGGCCTGGTCGAGCGCGACGTGCACCCCACGGTGCCGCCACGTGTCGAGTACACGCTCACCGAGCCTGGCCGGGCGCTGCGGGCGACGGTCGACGGCATGTGCGGCTGGACCAAGCAGTACCTCGGTGACATCGAGGCCTCCCGCCGCCGTTTCGACGCCTGACGGACCCGCGGGCCGACCCGACCCCGGCCCGAGCCGGTCCGGGGTCGGCCCCCGGTCGACCGCCGTCGGCGCCCACCGGCGCGGACAGGGCCGTGCGGCATGGCGCCACCCGTCGGCGGCGCCCGGCCATGGCCCCCGATCGGCCCTGGCGCACGTGACCCGCGGCCCCGTGCGCAGGCGAATGTGCCACCCCCTCCGGGTCGGCGTAACGTCCCGTAGTAGACGACGCTGGAGGTGCCTCGTGACCAGCACGGGTGACCCGGCCGTCGACGTCGGCGCCGTGGATGCCGCGCTCGCGGAGACGGTGCGGCGCACTGGTGCCGCGATCGGTGCTCTCTATCTGCTCCCACCGGACCGGCAGGTGCTGCATCTCGAGGTGCTGTGCGGTGCGCCGGCCGAGTTCGCCGCTCCGTGGATGAGAGTGCCGGTGGCCGCGCCGGCCCCGGTGGCGGACGCGGTCCGCGAGGACCGCTTGATCTGGGTGGGCAGCCAGGAGGAGATGGCCCGCTCCTATCCCCGCACGGCCGTCGCACTCCCCTACCCGCTCGCGCTGGCCGCCGCACCCGTCAACGGCGTCCGGCGATGGGGCTCGCTCCTGCTGACGTGGCCCGCCACCCGGCCCCCGCGGATGACCCGGCGGGAACGGGGCCACATCACTTCGGCGTGCCGGAATCTGGCCAGGCTGCTCGAGGAGGCCGCCGAATCCGGGATCCCGGTCCACGGCAGCGGGCCCCGCATCCTGCCCGTCGCGGCCGGCCGGCCGGTCGCGACACCGGCGCTGGCCGCCGCCGACTTCGCGGAGCGTCTGCCCGGCGGTTCCTGCTCGCTGGACCTGGAAGGGCGCATCACCTACCTGAGCTCCGGGGCCGCCGAGTTGCTGGGCCGCGACGCCGGTCAGCTGCTGGGCACGCTGCCGTGGCAGTCGCTGCCCTGGCTCGACGATCCCACGTACGAGGACCGCTACCGTGCCGCGGTGATCAGCCGCGAACCCGTCGCCTTCACCGCGTGCCGCCCACCGGACCGGTGGCTGGACTTCCAGCTCTACCCGGACGCGAGCGGCATCAGCGTGCGCGTCTTCCCCGCCGACGCGCGCTCACCGTCCTCCGCGTCGCCCCCGCGGTCCCCGCACACCGAATCACGGGCCCGTGCCGGCCGGCTGTACCAGCTCGTGCATCTGGCCGCGGCCCTGACGGAGGTCGTGGGCGTCCAGGACGTCGTGGACCTCATCGCCGACCAGATCATGCCTGCCTTCGGCGCCCAGGGCCTGGTGCTGTCCGCGGCCGAAGCCGGGCGGCTGCGGATCACCGGCCATCGCGGCTATCCGCCCCACGTCGTCGAACGCCTCGACGGCCTGCCGCTGGACACCTCCTTCACCCCGGCCGGCCAGACACTCACCACCGGCATCCCCTCGTTCTTCACCGACCCGGAGGAGATGCGGCGGATCTACCCCGAGGCCCCGATGGTCAGTGGCAAACAGGCCTGGGCCTTCCTGCCGCTGATCATCTCCGGCCGGCCCGTCGGCTGCTGCGTCCTGTCCTACGACCACCCTCACGCGTTCACGGCCGAGGAACGCGCCGTCCTGACCTCGCTCGCCGGGCTCGTCGCGCAGGCCCTCGACCGCGCTCGCCTGTACGACACCAAGCAGCAGCTCGCCCACGGTCTCCAGCAGTCCCTGCTGCCGCACACCCTTCCCGCGGTCGACGGCCTGCGGGTCGCGGCCCGCTATCGGCCCGCGACCCGCGGCATGGACATCGGCGGCGACTTCTACGACCTGCTGCGCCTCGGCGACACCGCCGCGGCGGCCGTGATCGGTGACGTTCAGGGGCACAACGTCGCCGCCGCCGCGCTGATGGGGCAGGTCCGCACCGGTGTCCACGCCCACGCCACCCTCGGCACCTCGCCCGACCAGGTCCTCTCGCGGACCAACCGGCTCCTCACCGACCTCGACCCCGGCCTGTTCACCAGCTGCCTCTACGCCCACCTCGACTTCGCCCGCGGACGCCTGTGCGTCGCCACCGCCGGCCATCCCCCGCCGCTCCTGCGCCTGCCGGGCCGGCACACCGTCCCCCTCGACGTCTCCCCCGGCCCGCTCCTGGGCGTCGACCCCGACGCCACCTATCCCGTCACCGAGATCCCTCTCACCGCGGGTCTGATGCTGACCCTCTACACCGACGGCCTCGTGGAGTCGCCGGGCGTCGACCTGGACGACTCCGTCGCACGACTCGCGCACTGGCTCGACCGTGCCGACGACCGGGACCTGGACCAGGCCATCGACACCCTGCTGGAAGAGGTCCGCCCCACCCGGCAGAACACGGACGACATCGCGCTCCTCCTGCTGCAGACGGGCAACGGCCACGGACCGTCCACGGCCTAGCGCAGCACCACGGTGACGCCCATCCGCTCCAGGAACGGCACCACCGCGTCGAAGTAGCCCACCTCACCGTCCATGTCCACGCTGACGCCCGCGAGGGCCTGCCGGGCCACGTCCGCGGTGTGCCAGACGAGCGTGAAGGGCGCGGGAGGCGCCTCGCCGCCGCACTGGCAGCCGCGCAGCGCGTTCCAGCACTGGTGCCACCGGTGTCCCGGGCCGCCGACCGCCTCGCCGATCGCGCAGTGCAGGCCCGGGACGTCGGTGGCGTACCGCCCGTCCATCTCGCACACCGTGCCGGGATCCTCTGGGCCCAGGCACACCTTCGTGAACCGCAGCCACTCGCTGCGCCCCTCGGTCGGGAACCGTGCCCAGGCGTTGCGTTCCCGGGGTGGGCCCTCGTGCCAGGCGTCCCACACGGGCCGGGCCGCGGGCGGGAAGGGAATGCGCCGGAGGAGTCCCCTCTTGAGCGTCACGTCGATCAGCGCACCGCCCAGCGCCGAGGGGCGGCACTCGTCGACATCCGCCGTGATGTGCTCCTCGACCGCGGTCGGCCGGCCCGTACGGTCGAGGAGCCAGAGCTTCATGTGGTCGCCCCCGCCGCCGGGGTGGACCAACCGGCGCACCAGGTTCGGCGCGGGCTCGCACCCGATGAGGCGTACGGGGCGACGGGCCGGGTCCGGCCGGGCACCGTACACGCCCTCCACACTGCGGCAGTGCCCGAGCGTGCCGCCGCTGGTGCCGTTCAGGAGGGCGACGTCCGTCCTCGCGGGCTCTTTGCGGTAGCCGGGCGGCCCGTCTGTGACCACGCACTCGACGACCAGGTCGAGCAGCGTCGGGTCCTGAGCGCTCGGCCGGCTGCCGATGACGAGGACGTCGTCGAGCGCGTAGTAGTCGTAGGTGTAAGGATCCTCAGCGTCCACGTCGTGCACCGTGAAGTGCAGCTCGCCGAAGGGAACAGGCGCGTTCCTCGCGCACCGCTCGACGGCCTTGAGGAGCCTGCCTGTGGGGGCGCAGCCGAGGAGGGTCAGCCGCTCGCGGAACGCGGCCCGGTCCATGAACAGCCCCTCGACGTCGACGCATCGCGCCCACACCGTCTGCTCCCCGTCCCACTCCTCGCTGACGAGCGCGAAGCGCAGAGGCAGATCCCGCCCCCAGACGACCTCACGCAACGAACCGTCCTCGTCCACCGTGCCCTCCCCCTCCCGGCCCTCAGGGCCGGGTCGATCTTAGGGTCGGTGCCTCTTTGAGCGACCGGGCCACGTTGACGGCGGGTCCGGGCACGGAGTGGCGGCGGCAGGGGCGGGCGGACCGTATGCCCGGCCGAGTGATCCCGCGCACAGGCCGTCGAGGACGGTCACGGTGCGTGTTAGCGTCCGCGCGTGACTTTTCCGGCCGGTGACGCATCGACCTCGGGAACCGCGACCGCGGACCCCGAGGCGGACGGCGTGCCTGGTCGAAGAGCCGCAGCGCCACCGGCACGGACCCAGGGTGCTCCAGTGCCGGGCGACGGACTCGATCTGTTCGGTGAGGACTTCGTACGCGACCCCTACCCGTGGCTGGACCTCCTGCGCGCCGAGGCGCCCGTGCACCGCGACGAGGCGACGGGACTGTGGCTGGTCAGCCGCCACCAGGACGTGCGGCGCGTGCTGTCCGACGGGTCGGTCTTCCTGCCCGACAACGCCCAGCACGCAGTCGCCCCCCTGCCGGTCGCCGCGCTGCGGACGCTCGCGAAGGCCGGCTTCACCCTGCCTCCCGCGCTGGCCAACAACGGCACCGGCAGCCACGCCGGGCTGCGCCGGCTGGTCAACCGGTTCTTCAACGCCCGGCGGGTCGCGGCCGCCGTCCCCGTGATCGAGCGCTGCGCCGAGGAGTTGCTGGACGCGGCGCGGGCCAGGATCGACGCCGACGGTCATGAGGACCTGTTCGCCTCCTACGCCCAGGTCCTGCCGTGCCGGGTGCTCATGGAACTGCTCGGCGTCCGGGGTGTCACGCCGGACACGCTGATCCGCTGGAGCGACGCGTCGCTGGAGCTGTTCTGGGGCAGGCCCTCGGCGGAGCGGCAGCTGGAACTGGCCGAGCTGGTCGGTGAGTTCCACCGATGGCTGACCGACACCGTACGCAGTGCCACGTCGTCGCCGGACGTCCTGCCGGAGTCCTTCATCGGCGCGCTGTCCCGCCACCTCCTGCCCGAAGGCGAACCGCTGGACACAGCGACCGCGGTCAGCGCCTGCTTCTTCATCTTCATCGCCGGCCAGTCCACCACCGGCCAGCTGATCGCCACCGTACTGCGCCGGGCGCTGGGCGAACCAGGGCTGTGGCCGCGGCTGGTGCCGGTAGCCGGCCTGGCCGAGGCCTGGGTGGAAGAGGTGCTGCGCCGCGAGCCGCCGGTGACCACCTGGCGCCGGGTCACCGCGCGGCCGGTGGAACTGGGGGGCACGCGACTCCCGGCGGGCGCACAGCTGTTGCTCATGCTGATGGGCAGCGGCTCCGACCCGGCCGTGTTCGCGGAGCCGGAGCGGATGTGCCCGCAGCGGGCGAACGTCCGTCACCATCTGGCGTTCGGCGCCGGACGCCACCGCTGTCCCGGCGCGTCCCTCGCCCGCACGGAGGCGGCGATCGCCCTGCGGGCGGTGGCACGCCGTCTGCCGGAGATCCGGCCGGCGCGGGAAGGAGAACGACCGCCCATGCTGGGCCTGTTGTCCTTCCGGGCGCCCCTGGAGGTCATGGTGGAGCGGCAGCCCGGTCGTTGACACCCCGCCCGCGGTCGGCGACCGACCGCGCACCGGCCGTGCGGGCGGAACTCGCGCACCCATGGACGACTTCCCGGCCGGACCGCGTACGGCGCCCGCGCGCGCCACCGCCCCACACGGTGGCGCGCGCAGGCTGTTCATGGGAAGCCGGCCCGGGGTCCGTCTGTCGACGGTCCGACGTCAGGTGCAGGAGGGGCACACGCCCCGGTAGGTGACCTCGACCTCGGACACCGTGAAGCCGAACCGCTCCTCCGCCGGGAGGTCCGCCAGCGGATCACCGGTGGGGTGGACGTCGCGGATGGTGCCGCAACGGGAGCAGACCAGGTGCTGGTGCGGGCGGTGCGCGTTGGGGTCGTAGCGCTTGGCGCGCCCGTCGGTGGAGACCTCCAGGACCTCACCGAGGGAGACCAGTTCGCCCAGCGTGTTGTACACGGTCGCCCGTGAGATCTCGGGCAGTCGCTGTGCCGCGCGGGCGTGGACCTCGTCGGCGGTGAGATGTACGTGGTCGCCGTCGAGGACCTCCGCGACGACACGCCGCTGGGAGGTCACCCGCCAGCCGCGTCCTCGCAGCCGTTCCAGCAGGTCACTCATATCGGTTCACCTATTCAGGCTTGGCGGAATACCCGAAGTTTACCGGCAGGTGTCCGGAACCCGATGGGATATGAAACGCGCGAACTTCTTGACCTGGACAGCGTCCATCGTAGGATCGGTTCCGGCATAGGCCAAGGGAGCCGGCACCTCCGGTTACGGCAGGAGACTGAGACATGACGGGACCACCGCCGAGCAGCCGCACCGCGCTGCCGGGCGGCGGCTGACGGGCCTTTCACGTCGTGCCGCTGCCGTGCCGTCCCGGCAGTCCGGCCCCTTCACAGGGACCCATGTGCCCCGACCTTCCGCCGCAGGCTTCATGAGCACCACGATCCCGCTCCGCCCGAAAGGATTCCCATGTCCGAGAACCCGGATGCAATCGTCACAGACCCCAAGACGGAGGGCCGAGGCGGCGGCTGCCCGGTAGCGCACGGGCGCGCTCCGCACCCGACCCAGGGCGGCGGGAACCGCCAGTGGTGGTCCGAGCGGCTCAACTTGAAGATCCTCGCCAAGAACCCGGCCGTGGCGAACCCGCTCGGTGAGGAGTTCGACTACGCCGAGGCGTTCAAGAACCTCGACCTCGCGGCCGTGAAGCAGGACATCGCCGAGGTGCTGACCACCTCGCAGGACTGGTGGCCCGCCGACTTCGGGAACTACGGCCCGCTGATGATCCGCATGGCCTGGCACAGCGCGGGCACCTACCGGATCAGCGACGGCCGCGGCGGCGCCGGGGCCGGTCAGCAGCGCTTCGCGCCCCTCAACAGCTGGCCGGACAACGCCAACCTCGACAAGGCCCGCCGACTGCTGTGGCCGGTCAAGAAGAAGTACGGCCAGTCCATCTCCTGGGCCGACCTCATGATCCTCACGGGCAACGTCGCACTGGAGCAGATGGGCTTCGAGACCTTCGGCTTCGGCGGCGGCCGTGAGGACGTCTGGGAGCCCGAGGAGGACGTGTACTGGGGCCCCGAGACCACCTGGCTCGACGACCGGCGCTACACCGGCGACCGTGAGCTGGAGAACCCCCTCGGCGCGGTGCAGATGGGCCTCATCTACGTCAACCCGGAGGGCCCCAACGGCAACCCGGACCCGCTCGCCGCTGCCCGCGACATCCGTGAGACGTTCCGCCGGATGGCGATGAACGACGAGGAGACGGTCGCCCTGATCGCGGGCGGCCACACCTTCGGCAAGACCCACGGCGCGGGCCCGGCGGACAACGTCGGCGACGACCCCGAGGCCGCCTCTCTGGAGGAGCAGGGCCTCGGCTGGAAGAACGCCTACGGCACCGGCAAGGGCGGCGACACGATCACCAGCGGTCTCGAGGTGACGTGGACGAACACCCCGACCACCTGGGACAACAGCTTCTTCGAGATCCTCTTCGGCTACGAGTGGGAGCTGACCAAGAGCCCCGCCGGCGCCCACCAGTGGCGGCCGAAGGACGGTGCCGGGGCAGGCACGGTCCCCGACGCGCACGACGCGTCGAAGACCCACGCCCCGCAGATGCTGACGACGGACCTCGCGCTGCGGTTCGACCCGGTCTACGAGCAGATCTCGCGTCGCTTCCTGGAGAATCCCGACCAGTTCGCGGACGCCTTCGCCCGCGCCTGGTACAAGCTGACCCACCGTGACATGGGCCCGAAGTCGCTGTACCTCGGCCCGGAGGTCCCGGAGGAGACCCTGCTGTGGCAGGACCCGCTGCCGGAGGCCGAGGGCGAGGTCGTCGACGCCGAGGACATCGCGGCCCTCAAGGCCAAGCTCCTCGACTCGGGACTGTCCGTCTCCGAGCTGGTGTCCACCGCGTGGGCGTCGGCCTCGACGTTCCGTGCCAGCGACAAGCGCGGCGGCGCCAACGGCGCCCGCATCCGCCTGGAGCCGCAGCGCACGTGGGAGGTCAACGACCCCGACCAGCTCGCCACGGTGCTGCGCACCCTCGAGGGCATCCAGCAGGAGTTCAACTCCGGCGCCAAGAAGGTCTCCCTCGCCGACCTGATCGTGCTCGGTGGCGTCGCGGCCGTCGAACGGGCCGCCAAGGACGCCGGCTTCGACGTCCAGGTGCCCTTCACGCCCGGCCGGGTGGACGCCTCGCAGGACCAGACCGACGCGGAGTCGTTCGCCGCGCTCGAGCCGACCGCCGACGGGTTCCGCAACTACCTCGGCAAGGGCAATCGCCTGCCGGCCGAGTACCTGCTGCTCGACAGGGCGAACCTGCTCAGCCTCAGCGCCCCCGAGATGACCGTCCTCGTCGGTGGCCTGCGCGTGCTGGGCGCGAACCACCAGCAGTCGCAGCTCGGCGTCCTCACCACGACGCCCGGGTCGCTGACGAACGACTTCTTCGTCAACCTGCTCGACCTGGGCACGACGTGGAAGGCGACGTCCGAGGACCAGACGACCTTCGAGGGCCGCGACGCCGCCACGGCCGAGGTGAAGTGGACCGGCAGCCGTGCCGACCTCGTCTTCGGCTCGAACTCCGAGCTGCGCGCGCTCGCCGAGGTGTACGCGAGCGACGACGCGAAGGAGAAGTTCGTGAACGACTTCGTCGCGGCGTGGGACAAGGTCATGAACCTCGACCGGTTCGACATCGCCTGAGGTGATCCCCGGGATCTGACGTCCGACGCGATCCCCATGGCCCGACCGTGATGTCCGGGCCGGCCGAACCGGCCGGCCCGGACATCCGCGTGCCGGGGGCAGAAAGGCGTCAGGGGGACGGACTCACCCGCGTACCGCGTCGGGGAAGGACCTGTCGCCGAACAGGACCCGGCCGGCCGCGGCCCGGCCGAACGGTGTGCGCAGCACGGCGAACGCCGCCGCCGCGGCAGCCGGCGTCCGCACCTGGGCCAGTCCCCTGCGCAGCATGAGCCGTCCCCTGAAGTGCGGGCGCAGAGCGGCCCCGTCGTAGGCGCTCATCGCGTCCGGCTTCCCGGCCCGCAGCGCGTCGTCGAGCACCTCGGCCGCGAGCTCGGACTGCCGAAGGCAGGGATCCAGGCCACCGGCGGTGAGGGGAGAGACCGCACCCGCCGCGTCCCCCACGAGAAGACCGTCGGGGCAGCTGATCCGGCGCAGCAGGCCACCGACCGGAATGAGGCCCCCGCGCCGCTCCACCGCCTCCGGACGGTCGACTCCCGCCAGTCCGGGCGCTGATGCGCTGAACTGCTCCACCGCCCGGCGAAGGCCCTCCGGATAGCGGTCGGCATAGCCGGCGACGCCGACATGGGCGTGCTGCCCGTCGTTGACGACCCAGGCCAGGTAACCGGGGGCGAGCGTGGGGTCGAGAACGCAGTGGAACGTCGGTGGCTCGTCGCTCCCGGGCAGTTCGAAGACCTCCTCCGCGCCGACGAGCAGGTGGTGGTTGCGGTCGAGGCCGAGGTCGCGGGCGACTCTCGAGCGTGCACCGTCGGCGCCGACGACGAACCGTGCCCGGACCGTCGTCGGCCCGTCCCGACCGGCCAGGTGGAAGGTGTCGCCGTGCCGGCCGGCGTAACGGGTGCTCAGCGCTATCCGTACGCCGGCAGCCGCGGCGGAGGCGGCCGACGCTTCATAGAGCGGCGCCATGTCGCCCACCCGGTACTCGTCGCGGGAGCTGACCAGGTCGACGGGGCGGCGGAGGTTCGGCGGGTAGAGCACCACGCGCCGGATCGGCGGCCCGAGGCATTCGGGAGGCAGCGGAAAGTCGTCGAGCGTCTTCCGCACGAAGATTCCCGTGGTGCGGATGGCGCCGGCGAGACCGGCCCGCCGTTCGACCACGAGCACGTCATGGCCCTGACGGGCGAGGAGCGTGGCGGTGTGCAGCCCGGCCAGCCCGGCCCCGACCACCAGTACGTCGGCACTGTCCGTGGCCGGGAGGCGGTAGGGGTAGTCGGCTGTCGTCATGCTCTGCTCCTCATGAGGGTCCGTCATCGGTTCTCACCGGTACGCGGGCGGCCGTCGGCCGTCGGCAATGCGGCGGGGCGCAGGTCGGCTGGGCACCGCCGGACACCGGTCGAATGACGATGGAAATCTATCGATATTCGATAGGAACGGCAAGGCGGGCCCTCCACCGAGCGGCTCGTGGGGAGACGTGCGGGGACATGCGCTCCAGCGCTTCCACCGGTCGGCGCACCGATCGGCACCGGCGGACGCGGCGGGGAAGGACGCAAGGGCGGCACCCGTCGGCGCCCTGGACCGTGGTGCGTACGGAACGTCTACCGAACGGACTCCGCACTCTTCCGGAGCCGGGCCACGGCCTCCCTGATCACCGGCAGCCGCTCGTACAGCACGTCACCGGGGCAGTCGGTGCGGAAGGCGTCGCGATGGCCGGAGATGACGTGGAGTCGGGCCACCTCGCCCTTCTTGTAGGTGCTCTCGTCGTTCGTCGAGACGAGCCGAACCGTGCCGCGGGGGTCGGCCCCCGACCGGAGCTTCCAGGCGGCCACTTTCACGATCCCCGCCTCGATCGCCGGCGGGACCGTCGTGCCGGGACCGAAGGTACCGAGCGCCGCGATGCCGATGCTGTCGGCGTTGAAGCCCTTGGTGTGCGCCCCTTGCACGGGACGTCCGACACCGCCGGCGCGGCCCTCGTAGATGGTTCCGCAGCGGTCCACCACGAAGTTGTAGCCGATGTCGTCCCAGCCGTCGCTCTCGACGTGGTCCCGCTGCATCTCCCGCAGCATGCGCGGGACGTCGGCGCAGTCGTAACCGTTCAGATGACCGGTGTGGTGGAGGAAGACCGCGCTCACCGCACCCGTGTAGGTCGCACGCTCCCTGACCATCCCCTCGTCCGCCCGCCACGCCTTCCGGCTCACGATCGGGGGCCGCGGGACCACGGGACCGACGGCGACGGGCTCGGGCGGGGCGGGCCGGTACGGGGCGTCCCGCAGCACGAGCAGAGCCAGCGCCACGGCCCCGGCACCCAGGACGATCCGACGGGACCACATGGAACCACCCTGCGCCCCGGCCACCCACTCTCACAGGTGAGCACGCCATTCGGGTGAACGCGGCGTAGTGCGTGACCGAAGGAGGTGCACGGCGAAGGACGCGCCAGGCTGCCCGACTCCAGCGGCCTGCTGCAACGGAAGGCCCGCCGGCACCGACCGGGCAGGTCGGTGCCGGCGCGGACGACGGAAGCCGGCCCCGGGCCCCCGCCGACTTCGCGCGGGCGGTTGGCGCCGGCCGCCCCGCCGTCAGGACCGTGCCTGCCGCCGGACCGGTCCCGCGCCCGGATCGCGGCGCGCCGGTTCAGCCGGAGCCGCACCCCTCCGGACGCGTGCGCGCCGCGGCGGGAGCACGGCACGACGACAGCACGGCACCGCGGTCCTGCTGACGGATCAGAGCGCGCCCCGGCGCCAGGGGCCGGTGATCGCGAACGTGATACCCGGGGTCTGGATGTTCACGAACAGCCAGTTCCCGTTCTTCGGTTCGAACACCGAGCCGGCCCACTCCGAACCCCTGTGGTCGGCCGCCGGGACGTTCTTGCCCGCCGTCCCGTCGCGCAGGTCCACGTCGTTGGCGGCGAAGCGGAAGATCTCGCCGTCCGGGGTCAGCCCGTGGACGTACTCGGTGCCGCCACCGTCCTCGCACAGCACCAGACCGCCCCGGGGGCTGACGCACATGTTGTCCGGCGCGTTGAGCACCTCCGAGCCCGGGGAGGCGAAGAGCACCCGGAACTCGTCGGTGGCCGGGTCGAGTTCGAACACCTGGCCCTGGCGGGCGGGTCCACCGTCCGTCGTGATGACGTAGACGCGGTCGTTGCCGTACCAGGCGCCCTCGAGTCGGCTGAACACCGCGGCACCGTTCGCCTGCGCCTGGAGCCGCACCGTGTCCGTCGCCGGGTCGACGTCGTCCACCGGCACCCAGGAGACCGTGCCGTACGCCTTCTCACCGTCGGACCGGGTGTCGTAGGTCGTCGTTCCGATGCGCAGGGCCTCGAGCCGGCCGCCCTTGGACAGGTCGCCCGGCACCGCCGGGACGAAGCGGTACAGGGACGCGTCGCCGCGGTCCTCGGTCTCGTAGACGTAGCCGGTAGCCGGGTCGACGGCGACGGCCTCGTGGTTGAACCGGCCCATGGCCTTGTAGGGCTCCGGGTTGCCCTTGCCTTCCGAGGCCACCTCGAAGATGTACCCGTGGCGCTTGCCGGCCGTCGTGGAGAAGGTCTCCTCGCAGGTGAGCCAGGTGTTCCACGGGGTGGGGCCGCCCGCGCAGTTGCGGATCGTACCGCCGAGGCTGCCGTAGGACTCCAGCCACTGGCCGGCATCCGGGTCGAAGACCATGGTGGTCGTCCCGCCGCCGGCGGCGGGGTTGTAGGCCGGGGCGGTGAAGGCGGGCCCGGCGCCGAGCTCATGGTTGCGGACGATGTGGACCTTGTCGCCGTAGCGGAAGGCCGCCATGCCGTCGTGGGCGCCGGGGGTGCGCACGCCGTCGTCCATGAGGTCGTTGGTCCAGCCGTACGAGATGTACTCGAAGCCCCGGGGCAGCTGGAGCAGTTCCAGGCCCGTCGCCTGGTCCTTGACCGGGCCGAGCGGGCCGTAGCCGCCATCGAGCCCGAGCTTGACCGGCGCGGCTGCCGCCGTCCGCGCGGCCAGTGCCTGGAAGGGAAGGGAAGCCGCCGCGGCAACCGCGGCCCCGCGCAGGAGGGTGCGTCGTTCGAAACCGGGACCGGTCGGTCTTCCTGCGGACGTGCCTGTCATGGGAGTCCTCTCGAATGCAACGGTCTGGGGAGCGGCACCGGTCACCCTAGGAGCGAACACCGCGCCCTTTTCCCAACGGGAAGTGAGCGTTGGGAGAACCGTTCCTTCCGGAAGCGGGGACCACTGCTGCCGCCCCGGCGGCTGCCTGTCCGGCGGCCGGGGCGACGCGGCTTCCGTCGCGGCCCGCGGACGGACCGGAGGATCAGACGGTTGCGCCGGTACGGCTCAGCATTCGCCCCGCCACTTCACCGTCCCGGTCGTGGCGCAGATGATGTCGGCCTTGACTCGCGCCCCACCCGCTGTCCGACTGACGCCGGGCCGCGCGATGCCTGCTCGCGCAGGCCCTGGCCGTCAGTGAGTGGTCAGCGGCGGACGACGAGTACCGCCGCGGTGTCGTCGTCGAAGCCGTGGCCGCTGTAGCGGACGAGGTCCTCGCGCAGAAGCGTGGTCATCCGGTCCGCGGGCTCCTTGGTCCACGCACGCATCCGCTCCTCCAAGGGGTAGAAGGCCCCCGTCTGATCACGGGTCTCGCTCACACCGTCCGTGAACATCAAGAGCCGGTCGCCCTGCTCGAAGGGCAGTTCCTGGACGTCGTAGTCGTCGCTCCCGAGCCCGAGTCCGGAGAGATTGACGGGAAGCGACGGAGAGGGCAGGTCGGCGGTCGCCAGAACACCCCGGTGCTGGAGGAGGGGTGCCGGATGCCCGCAGCTGACGAGCCGGACGACCGGTTCGTCGTCGGGGATCTCGGCGAGCAGCACGGTCGCGAACCGGCCCGCCACGTCCGAGTCCTGGGTCCGTTCCGTGTAGCGGGCCATGCTGAATTCCAGACGCTCGGCCACGGCGGGGAGGTCCGGGGCCGTATAGGCGGCCTCGCGGAACGAGCCGAGGAGGATGGACGCCGTCTCCAGCGCACCAAGGCCCTTTCCCTGGACGTCGCCCAGCATGATCCGTACTGCGCCCCGTACCTGGAGAGCTTTGTAGAAGTCCCCGCCGACATGTGCTCCTGCGGCTGACGCCTCGTAGAGAAGGTGGAGCTCGACGGGTCCCAGATGTGACGGCATCGGTCGCTGAAGGGCCGTCTGCACGGCTTCGGCCACGGAGTGCACCTGACGGAGCTCCGCCTCACGGTTCTGCCGGAGACGGCTCGACCATGCGGCGGCGACCGTCACGGCCAGCAGGACCGTCTCGTTGATCAGCAGGCCGGGAACATCCTCCGACCGCAGTTCGGCCAGGCCGGCGGAGGCCACCATGGACAGCAGTCCGACACCGGCGGTGACACGGCTTCCCCAGGTCACTGCTGCCAGTGCCGGGGCCGCGAAGAGCACACGGTCGAAGGGTTCACGGTCGGAAGTGAGCGCGTCGGCCACGACGGACAGAGCGATCACCAGGAACGGAAGAAGGCGGCCGGCGATGTATCCGGCATCCGCCTTCCACGACAGTTCGTCTCGGACAGTGCTGAGGTCACGCATCTGTTCATGCATGGACCGTTCCGAGCGAAACGCATCGGGGACTACGCCGTTCGGGGGCGGGCGGCGCGGACGAACCACTTCAGGAACCGGATTCCGGGCCTCACCCTCGTGTGTTTCCCGTCGGCCGTGCGGACCATACTGGAACTGCCCGCGACCCCCGACAGAACGACTCCATGCCGAAGACCAGTACCTCCTCGACCACCGTCCCCGACACGACATGGCTGGGGCACGGGCGCCACCTCGGGCCGACGCCCGAGCAGGACGTCCGGCGCAACCTCATCGCGCTCAAGGCCGCCGGTGTCATCGACGACTTCCTCGACCTCGCCCCTGCCGATGCCGGTGCGGGAGGCGTGGGCGGCCTGCCCCCCGCGCTCGACACCGACGAGAGCGCCCCGCCGGACCCCTCCGCCCGCCGCCTTTTCGAGGCCCGCTGGCGCGTGGACGGCGATGTGACCGTACGCGCCCAGCTGACGTGCTTCGACTCCCACGGCAGACAACGTGACGGCGAGGCCGTCGGATGGGTGCTGGCCGCGAAGGCGGAACGGACCTGGGACCAGCGGTGGCCCTCCCCCGCGACGATGTTCTGGCCCGACAGCGACCGCATCGACTGGGACCACGACGCCGTCCCCGGTCTGCGGCTGCGGACCACCAACCGGCTGCCGGACGACGACAAGGAGATGCGCCGTCTCCTCAAGGACTGCAGTCGCGTCAGCTGGAACATCCACATCGTCGTCCACGAGGCGATGACCCCCGACGCGCGTGGCCGGCTGCCTCTGACCCCCTTCCTACCGCCGAGCCTGCGGCACCGGGTGGTGGAGCACCGGGCCTCGCCGGAACAGTTCCAGATCGTCAATTGGGCGATGAGGGACCTACACGTTCGGGTGCCTCGGGGCGGGGCGGTGATCCTGCCCACGGCGTCAGCGGGCCCGGAGTACGACGCGGAACGCTTCGCCGTCCGCAGTGTCTTCCTGGACGGCTCGGAGCCGGCGGAACTCGTGGACAAGGTCACCGCCTTCGCAGAGCTGCCGCGGACGGTGACCGCCGACGCGGAAAAGGCCCTCGACAGCCTGCGCCATCGGTGGCATCTGCTCACCATGGAGGAGGAGTTGGCCCACACCCGTCGGCTCGTCACCAAGTACGCGGAGGCGCTCGAGGCCATGACCAGGTCTCGGGACCTGTACCGCGAAGCAGCCGAACTCGCGCAGGCCGCGCTGGCCGAGGCGACCGGCCCCGACGGCGTGCCGCGTCCGACCCCGGAGGACACGGCCGCCAGGCCGGCAGGCTCCCCACGAAGCGCGCTGATCAAGGCGCTGGGGCGCTTCAAGGACACGTCGAAGCAGCACCCTCAGAAGTAGCGGACCCCTGCGGCGCCGCACTGATCCGAACCGCGGCCGGCCACCGCGCGTTGTTCACGGCTGCGGACCGGGAGTTCGTCCCCACCGCCAGGTCCGACGTACGGGACGCCTTCCGTCCCGTCCTCGAACGATGACCGGGGACCGGCCGCTGCCGGGGGAACGCTGTCCTCCGTGCACGTCCTCTCCCATACTGGGCCGGGGGCAGGAGGGACATGGACACGGAGACGGCGACCGAGCCACCGGCGCCCGCTGCTCGGCGCCGCGAACTGGACGTACTGCGCGCCCTGATCGTTCTCGGCCTGGTCTTCTTCCACGCCGCCCTCGTCTTCGCGCCGGACGACGACTTCTACGTCAAGAACGCGGAGACGGCCGACGCCGTCACCGTGCTGGCGGGGTTCGGTGTGGTGTGGGCGATGCCGATGCTGTTCCTCGTCGCCGGCCTCGGCACCCGGCATTCGATGCGCCGCCGCGGCCCCGGCAGGTTCGCCCGGGAACGCCTGCTGCGCCTGGGTGTCCCGCTGGTCCTCGCGTCGCTCGCCCTCAATCCCGTCCCGCAGTGGCTGCGGCTGCGGGCGGCGGACCCCGGCTACGACGAGTCGTACTGGCGTTTCTGGCCCCGTTTCCTCACCGTCCGCCTGGAACCCGGTGACTTCCCCTTCGTCCTCGACGGCCGCTACTTCGAGACCGGCCACCTGTGGTTCGTCGTACTCCTCCTCGCCTTCTGCCTGCTCCTCGTGCCGGTCGCGGGCGTGGTCGCTGTTGCCGGCGAGCACGCGGCGGCGGCGGTGGCCCGCCGGCCCGGACTGCTCCTGCTGCCCGCGCTGGCGCCGGCTCTGCTCAACGCGCTGCTGGGCATGGAGGAGGACTACGCGGGCTGGAACCGCTGGACGTACCTGCTGTTCTTCCTCTGCGGCTACGCGGTGGCCGACGACGCCCGGTTCCGCGCCGCCCTGCGCCGCCTCGCCGTGCCGGTCGGCCTGCTCGGGCTCGTCCTGTTCGGCGCGTCCGCGCCCGGGTTCGTGGCGGGGGACGACCCGTTCACCGCGTGGAGCCCGCTCGCGCTGGCCACCAGGGCGCTGTTCGGGGCGGCGGGGTGGTGCTGGGTCGTGGCGATCGTGGGACTGCTGGACAGGCCGCGTGAACGTGGTCGGTCCTCGGGCGGGGGCGGACGGGTGTGGGGGTATCTCACGCTCGCCGCACTCCCGTTGTACGTGTTGCACCAGCCGGTCGTGGTCGCCTTCGCCTACGCGGTGGTCGGATGGCCCGCGCCGATCCTTGTCAAGTACGCGGTGATCGTGACGGGTTCACTGGCGGTGATCCTCGTCGTGTACGAGTACGCGGTGCGCAGGACCCGGGTGACGCGGTTCTTGTTCGGCATGCGTCCCGAGCCCGGTCCCTCCAGGACCGAACTCGGATCCTGAAAGCACGGCCGCACCGCTCGTGCGGGCGCGCAGCCCCGGCCGTCCCGTGAACCCGGCGGGCTCGGCTACAGCCAGCCGTTGCGGCGGAAGCCCCGGTGGATGACGAAGCAGGCCAGGGTGATGACGGTCAGGGTCAGGGGGTACCCGTATCTCCATCGCAGTTCGGGCATGTGGTCGAAGTTCATGCCGTACACGCCGCAGACCATGGTCGGTACGGCGACGATCGCCGCCCAGGCGGTGATCTTGCGCATGTCCTCGTTCTGGGCGACGGTCACTTGCGCGAGATGTGCCTGAAGGATCGAGTCCAGCAAGGCGTCGTAGGCGGTGATCTGCTCGGTCACCCGCGCCTGGTGGTCGGCCACGTCCCGGAAGTACGTCCGTATGTCCGCATCGACCGACGGCAAGGAGCGGGTGGCGAGCGCCTGCAGGGGGCGGTCCAACGGGGTCACGGCGCGCCTGAGTTCCAGGAGCTCCCGCTTGAGCTGGTAGATCCGGCCCGCTTCACCCTGGGCCCGGGCCGCATGCTCGCTGAAGACGGCGGTCTCGACATGGTCGATGTCGTCCTGCACCGCATCGGCGACGGCGAGGAATTCGTCGACGACGTGGTCGGCTATGGCGTGCAGCACCGAGGACGGACCTTTGGCCAACAGCTCCGGGGTCTTCTCCAGCCCTTCCCGGAGCGGCCCGAGCGACCCATGACGGCCGTGCCGGACGGTGATCACGAATTGGTGGCCGGTGAAGACCATGAGCTCGCCGGTGTCCACCACTTCGCTGGTGGCGGTGAGCTCCTGGTGCTCGACGTAACGGCAGGTCTTGAAGACGGCGAAGAGCGTTTCGCCGTACGCCTCGAGTTTGGGGCGCTGGTGGGCGTGCACGGCGTCCTCGACGGCCAGCGGGTGGAGCTCGAACAGCTCGGCGATCCTTGCGAACTCCTCCTCCGAAGGTTCGTGCAGACCCAGCCAGACGAAGCCCTCCCCCGACTTTCCGACCCGTTGCATCGCCTCGTCCACCGGGCAGGTCCCGGACTGCCGTACGCCGTGCTCGTACACCACGCAGTTGACCACCGCGTTGCCCAGCGGGGAGCGGGACGGGTGGCTCAGGTCCACGGTCCTGCGCTTGGCGCCGCGTACCGCACGGCGGAGGTTACGGATCACCGGCACGGCATGGCTCCTTCGAACGACCATCGGCCAGTGTGCCACCGGCCCTCGTGCCTGTGGGGGCCCGGTGTCAGGGGCCGGGCCCCCACAGGCTGCTCTGTGGCCGCTGCCGCTCGGTGGTGGTGATGCGCCTGACCGCTTCGCGGGTGAGCGCGCGGTCGTGCGGCGCCCGGTCGAGGGCCCGGTGGAGGGTGAGTCCTTCGATGAGCGCGTCGAGTTGGCGGGCGGTGTCGGGGTCGAAGTGCCGTTCCAGGAGGTGACGGCTCCGGAGCATCCATGCCTGGGTGAGTTCGCGGTACTCCGGGCGCCGGGCGGCGAGTGTGTAGAGCTCCTGGGTGAGTACCAGGTCGCGTCGCGGTCCCTCGGAGAGCTCGTGGACGAGTGCGGTGACGGCTTCACACGCCTGTTCCGGGCTGCCGGCACGGCCCAGGTGGTGCTCGAAGACGGCGACGAAGTGGTCGGCGAAGCGGGTGAACGCTTCGCGGAGCAGGTCGTCGATGCCGGTGAAGTGGTAGGTCATCGAGCCGAGGGGTACGCCGGCACGGGTGGCGATCTTGCGGTGGGACACGCCTGCGATGCCCTCGTCGGCGATGTGGTCGAGGGTGACGGCGATGATCCGTTCGCGTCGCTGCGGGTCGGTGTGTCCGGTGGCCATGGGTGCCGGGTCTCAGAGGTGGCGGATCGGCCGGGCGGGGTTGCCGACGGCTACGACATCGGCGGGGATGTCCTTGGTGACCACGGACCCGGCGCCGATGACGCTGTTGTCGCCGATGGTCACGCCGGGGCAGACGATGACGCCTCCGCCGAGCCAGACGTTGTCCCCGAGGGTGACGGGCAGGGCGGCCTCCAGCTTGTCGCGGCGCGGCTGGGGATCCAAAGGGTGGGTGGGGGTGAGGAGTTGGACATTCGGGCCGATCTGGCAGTCCTCGCCGATGGTGATCCGGGCGACGTCGAGCGCGGTCAGGTTGTAGTTGACGAAGGTGCGGGCCCCGATGGTGATGTTGCTGCCGTAGTCGACGTACAGCGGCGGGCGCACCTCGACGTCCTCGCCCACAAAGGCGAGCAGTTCTCCGAGGATCGGCCGGGCCTTCACCGGGTCCTCCAGGTGGGCGGCCTGATAGCGGGCGGCGAGCCGCACGGCCTGCTGTTGCCTGCGGGCGATCGCCGGGTCGTCGGCGATGTAGAGGTCGCCGGCGAGCATGCGCTCCAGATTGGTGCGGGGGTCGTCAGCAAAGTGGTCCGTCGCCATGCGTACGACCGTACACTCCGAAAGGTACGTTCGTACACTCCCGCTGCCTTCGGTCCGGCCGGCATGACCGGCGCACCTTCCTCGGTCCGGGCGCAGCGCCTCGTCAGGGTCATGAAGGCCGCTCGCCGCGGCTCTCCGCGTCACGGTCTTCGGCCCCGTTCACGTGCCTCCCCTGTCCAGGTCTCGCTCCGGCCCTTCGAGGTCGTTGTCGCGTACGACATGCATGGCGGCCTCCTCGGCGCCCGCCGCGCCCGCGTCGACGCCCACGTCGGAGGCGAAGAGTTCCTTGTCGGTGTCCGGGTGGGCGCCCTCGTCCGGCGCGACGAGCCGTCCCGCCCGTTCGGTCCCTGCCTCGGGATCGATCGGTTCACCCTCGCCACCGGGCAGGTCGCCGATGCCGTCCGACTCGTCCGCTCCGGCGTCGGGCAGCTCTTGGGCCAGCCGCTGGTCGAGGGTCTCGCCGTCGTGCTGCTCGGCCGCGGTGGTGCCTGCCTTTTCCACCCCGAGCGGCCTCTCCGGCGGCGAATAGCCCTCGTCGAGGATGTCGTCGTAGCTACGCTCGCCCACTGTGTTCTGGAGGTCCAGTGGTGCGGCGTCCTCCTGCTCTTCGTTGCTGCCCGTCGGCTGATAGACGTCGTCCGCCATGCTGCCTTCGGTCATCATCACCGCCTCCGTTCTCCGCGGGCCGGTCCCTTCGGCGCCGCTCTTTCGGGGTCGCACTGTGCCCGACCGGCTCGATCTCTTCCTGTCTTCCTCTGTAACCCATCCGGAGGCGTCGGGCGACGTCACGGCTCTGGGCGGTCGGCGCGTCTTCCCGCCCTGGAGGCGGCGTAAGCGGCCTCCCGCAGCGTGACGAGCCTGGCGGTCGGGTGCAGCTGCGGCAGGCGGTTCGTGAAGGGGTCGTACGAGACGGTGTCCTCGGGCGGAAGGTCGTGGGGCGGCCCTGTGGTGAGCGTGCCCAGGGCGCGCCACGCCTGCCCGGGCTGCGCCGCGCACAGGTGGAACGTGACCGGGGCCGCCTGAAGAGTTCCGCGCAGACCTGAGAGGTCGCTGGGCGCGAAGGGTGAGGTCACCACCGGATGTGCCGCCAGCGTGCCCGCACGGTCGCCGATCCGGTAGGAGAGCAGCGTGGAGTAGGGGCCGGCGAGTGCGTCGAGCCGGGGCCTGGGCACATGTCTGGTCCGCGGCCCGCTGCCGCTGCTGGTCAGCAGCAGATCGAGGGGGCGATCGGGGCCCCCGGCGTCGTACACGCGGACAGCGAGGCCCAGTGCGTCCGGCAGCCGCCCGGGCAGCCCCGCGGCGCGTGACCACCGCAGCCGAACCTGGTAGACGCCCGGGTCGTCCAGCCACGGCTCGCCCCAGGGAAGACCGGCCGGATGGATCTCGAGGACGCCGTTGCAGCTGACACCGAACGGGTGCAGAGCCGGCGCGTGGCGACGGCGCGCGATGCCGCGTGCCGCCCGCGCGGCGAACCTGACGCCGACGGGCAGCTTCGTGCCTGCCTGAGACGTGTGACTGGTCAACGAGGCTCTGCTCCTGTCGCGAGGGAGGCGGACACCGTCGCGGGTTCCCGTGCCGGGCAGCGTGAACCCTGTGCCGGCCGTCGGACCGTGAGCCCACCGTGGCGAGCCGGCGTCCCGCTGGGCCCGTAGGCGTGCCCGCGGGGGTGCGGGCCGACGCCTGCGTGGTGGCCTGTGCGGCCGCCTCGGGCGGACCGGGCTCGGACCGGCTCGGACCGGGCTCGGGCGGACCGGCTCGGACCGCGGCTCGGGCGGACCGGCTCGGACCGAGGCTCGGGCGGACCGGCTCGGACCGAGGCTCGGGCGGACCCGCTCCGGCGGACCCGCTCCGGCGGACCCGCTCCGGCGGACCCGCTCCGGCGGACGGGCTCGGGCGCACCGGGCTGGGGCGGACCGGCTCGGGCGAACCGGGCTGGGGCGGACCGGCTCGGGCTGCCGCCGTGTCGGCGACCTCTCTGGTGACGTTCTAGGGATCTGCCCACGGGTGAGCGGGCGACGTCGAACACGGATGCCGACGGTCCACGGGTGCCCGGTCGCCCGGCCCGGACGGCGGCAGCGGCGGCGGCAGTGGCGGCAGTGGCGGCAGTGGCGGCAGTGGCGAGCCGACAGCTCCGGACGAACGGCTCGCAAGCCGGATCGTCCACTGTGCTCGCGGCAACGCGTCAGCATCGTTGCAGGGCAACACCGGGCAACGGTTACGCGCATGCCCGCTCCGACCAGCGGGAACCGACACCGTCCGCCGAGAGATCCGGTGCCAACAGTGATCGCTGTTGCACTACTTCTCCGGTCGCGGAGCGCATCGGCCCCGCCGACCGCCATTCTGTGATTCCCCGCTCCGGCAATCCGCCGGAAGCGTGACAAGTCCCGTTGCCCACGCACGGGTCGGACGGACGGAGATCTTTGGTGGACCGGCCTCTGTTGTCTCAGAGAGCGACCCTGGTGTTCCTGCTCGCCGTGATCGGGGGCGTGACCGCGGGAGTTCTGACCGCGCTCGCCGGCGAAGGAACGCCCCGCAGCGTCCTCGCGGGCCTCGCGACCGCCGGGCTGTCGGTGGCCTTCTTCGACCGCCTCATCGCCGCCGAGACCGCCGGCTGCCGCGAGGCGGCGGGTGCCGGCGCCGGAGAGGCGGAAGACCGTGGGTGAGCTGCGACCTCTCGGCAACGATCTCACCGAGGCGTCCCGCGCTCTCGCGCAAGCGCTGCGGGAGCTGTTCGAAGGGATGGAGGTCTCCGTACGACGCTATGCGGCTCGGCGCCGGCGCGATCCCGGGACGTTCTCGCGCTACCTGAACGGAACCCGTTTACCCCCGTGGCAGGTGATCATGGACCTGTTCACGGACCTTGCCGAGCACCATGGAACCGCCGTCACCACCGAGGCCATCGAGTTCGTTCGCGGCCTGTACGGCTCGGCGGTCGACGCCGCCTCCTCGCCCAAGCACGCGGTCGAGCTCCTCGAGCAGCAACTGGCCGACGCCGACCGGGTCTCCCGGCGCTCCAGCGTCCGCGGCGACGTCCTGGGCGACGCGCTTCTTGACCGCACCCACCGCATCGCCGACCTGGAGGTACGCCTCAACCAACTGGAGGCCGACCGGAGCGCGGAACGGGAGCGGGCGGACAAGCTCGCTGCCGCACACTCCGACGTCACCGAACTCCTCCAGGAGCGCAACGACCTCGAGATGGAGGTGTCCCGCCTGGACAACGAACTGCGTGCGGCGCGGGAACAGCGTGCCGCCGCCGAGGCACGGTGCGATCTCCTCGAACGTCAACTGGAGGCCGTGGAGCGGCCGGCGGCTCTGCCCGCTGTCTCGCAGCCGCAGGACATGCCCAAGATCCTCATCGTCGACGACCAGGCGGACAACCTGCTCGCCATGACCGCGGTGCTGGCGACCCTGGACCAGGAGCTCGTCACCGTCTCTTCAGGCCGCGAGGCGCTCAAGGCGCTGCTCGACCACGACGACTTCGCCGTCATCATCATGGACGTGCAGATGCCGGAGATGGACGGTTACGAGACGTGCGCCCACATCAAGCGCCGGCCGAGGACCCGCGACGTCCCCATCATCTTCCTGACCGCGATGGGCGTCGATCCGGAGCACTCCGCCCGCGGCTACGCCGCAGGCGCCGTCGACTACATGAGCAAGCCCTTCGACCCCTGGGCGTTGCGCGCCAAGGTCGCCGTGTTCACGTCCATCTACCTCGAACGCCGAGGCCATCGGTGAGCCTTCGAGTCCGGTCGGGGCGAGTTTGTGAACGGCGCATCCGGACAGAAGCGTGGTGTGCGGCAGCGCCGTTCGGGCAAAGACGCGCTGCGGCGACGTCGATCAGGAGGATCAGCCGTTCACATCCACGGCCGATCGCGTCCGAGGAGGCGGGGTTGCGTCTTCACCACAGCCGGCCCACCGACCCCGGTTACACCCGGAGGCGCCACGGGCGCGGCTTCCGCTACTTCGACGCACAGGGGCAGCCGCTGCGCGACCCCGCCGAACTGGCCCGTATCCGTGCGCTCGTGGTCCCGCCCGCCTGGAGCGACGTATGGATCTGCAGCCGGCCCAACGGCCACCTCCAGGCCGTCGGCACCGACGCCGCCGGCCGCCGCCAGTACCTGTACCACCCGCAGTTCCGCGCCGAGCAGGAGCAGGCCAAGCACGACCACGTCCTCGACGCCGCCGAGGCCCTGCCCGCCGTACGTGAGACCGTCGAGGGACACCTCGGCGACCGCGGCCTGACCCGCAAACGGGTCCTCGCCACCGCCGTTCGTCTCCTCGACCTCGGCTTCTTCCGTATAGGCAGCGACCAGTACACCGAGCTGAACAACAGCTACGGCCTGACCACGCTGCTCCGTGAACACTCCAGCTGCCAGGGCGGCGCCGTCCTCTTCACCTACACCGGCAAACACGGCAAGGAGATCGTCCAGACCGTGGCCGACCCCGCCGCCTGCCGCAGCCTCACCGCGCTGCTGCGCCGCCGCGGCGGCGGCGACCGCCTCCTCGCGTACTGGGAGCGGCCCGCCTGGCACAACGTGAGCAGCGCCGACGTCAACGCGTACCTCCAGGAGCTCGCCGGCCTGGAGATCACCGCGAAGGACTTCCGCACCTGGCACGCCACGGTCATGGCCGCCGTCGCGCTCGCCGTCTCGCAGTCCGTCGCGCGCAGCGAGACCGCGCGCCGCCGCGCCATCGCCCGCGCGGTCCGCGAGGTCTCCGGATACCTCGGCAACACTCCCGCGATCTGCCGCAGCTCCTACATCAACCCTCGAGTGATCGAGCTGTACGAAGAGGGCGTCACCATCGCCGCCGCCCTGCCGCGCCTCGGCGACGAGGGCGCGTTCGGCATCCCCGCCACCCGCGGACCCGCCGAGCGGGCCGTCCTGCACATGCTGCGCACGGACAAGCCACCCGAGGCCGCTCCCAGGGGCCTGTCTGACAAATGATCCCGGCGGGTTCGCGGGGCCACAGGATCAGAGCTGCCACGACGATTCCAGGGTGATCCCGCCACGGCCGACCACGACCATCAACGCGCGGCAGCAAGGGCTCTGTTCGCTCCCACGTCGCCTCCGTCAACGCGCCTCGACCTGCCACGAAATCAATGATCAGAGTGCTCGTGCTCGGACTCCCGCGCGGGGCCCGTCACGAAACGGCTCAGCCGGTAGGTGGTCGGCAGCGTCAGGCGCCCGCACAGCGTGTCGATCCGGATCATCGACCCGTCGACTCCTGCCTCCCGAAGACAGCGCAACCGCTCACGCATCTCCGCCTGGTCCCGAGTCTCGACGACCACTTCCCACTGTCCGGCGTCCGGCGCGGTGCGAGCGGCAAGCCGCTGCCGCGCGTCCTCTTGCCGCCGCCTTCTCTTCCCCTGTCCTGGCACCTGCCCAGAATCACTGGGCCGGCGCCGGCACGGCAAGGCAATTGGACCGAGCACGCACCCGATCGCTGATCGTTTGCCGGACAGGCCTAAGGGCTGTCCGGTAAATGATCTCGGCGAACCGCTTGCTGGAACGTAAGGCGAGCATCGGTCCGAGGTGGTCGATGATGCGGTCCGCCGCCGACTTGGACACCCCGAACAGCGGCGCGAGCCGGCGCATGGTGAGGTTCGTGCACCAGTAGGTCGTGACTAGCAGAGCCCGGTCCTCCAGGGAAAGACTCCACGGTCGGCCCCTGCGGACCGTGTCCGCGCCTTGGCGCCGCGGAACTGTCACCAGCTTCCCGAAGGCGCGAGGGCTCAGCCCGGAGAGCGTGGCCGTCCACGGCTCCGACGCCGTGATCACACCAGCCAGACCGTGATCGTTCCACCCAGAAGAGGTCGAGCGAAGTGTCCTTCCAAGCAAGGTCAGCGGCCATCGGTGCTGCACCTGCCGACATGGCAAGTCCAGAATGCTGCCGTGGCCAAAGACGAGCAGAGCGGCATCGAACCGCGTTCATTCCTGACATGCGCGACAGAGGTAGCTCGACTGCTGGGCGTCGAAGACGTCGCCATGAAGCCGAACGACCAGGCCCGCCGCTTCGCCCATGCGGTGCGTAAGCCCCTGCTCGAACGCGTAACCCTGCCGGAGGAGTTGTTCGCCCCACTGATGGCTGCAGCCGTGTACGACCCGGATCCCAGTTTCTGCCGCTGGTTCGTTGAGCCGGCGGTCTACGCATTCGGCCGCCGCCGTGTGATGGCGGCACTGGTCGACTATCTGCGGGGCGGCACGGATGCTGAGCGAGCTGGTGCCGTGCGGGCCTGGTACAGCGCCCACGTGCCCGTCCGTGCACATCGGTCTCCGGCGTACGGACCCGGCGGGGTACGCGATCCCGCTCTGGACGAGTCACATGACATCAAGGCCGCCTGGCTCGAGGCATCCATGCGGGTGTTCGCCGAAGCCACCGACCTGCAGATGCGCCACCGTGTCCTGCTGGGCCTGCCCACCTCCCGCGCGGCATACCCACCATCCCTGCACGAACTACTTGAAAGCACGCTCGCATCTGCCCGAGTCCATCCCGATCTACACATCCGTCGATGGGCCGCAGCAGCAAACCACGAGGAAGTCTGAGCCGATTCTCACCCCTCCCATAGTTACGGGAGGGCCCTTAGGCCGGCCTGGGGCTCCGTGGCGGGATCTGCCGTTGGAGCGCCAGGCTCGGTCAGAGAATCCGGTATCGCTGCAGGCAGCCAGGCTTTAGCCTGCGGCCCATGCATCAGCCTCGAAGGCGCGACCGGCGCCCGGCTCGCCGCGTGTCGTCAGAGCCGAACCTGCGCCAGGAGTTTCGAATCCCTGCCGCAGGCGCCGATGTGGTCCTGGTCGGCTACTTCTCCGCAAAGCAAGGGGACTTCGAAACACTCATGCACAGTTCGCCATTTCGGGAGGCACAGTTGCCCGGCGCCGCTCCTCGATGGCGGCAGAACGGTCACCGGGCGGCGCGGGGCATGGTCTTGGAGCCTTTCGCCGGCCGGCTAGAAGTTGCCCGCGTGCATGTGTCGTGCGGGGCGTTCGAAGATGTCGCGCAGCCATGGGCCGCGGACGGCCGGCAGCCGGGCCAGGGTGTACCGGAACAGTGCCACGTCGATCCGGAACACGCCTTGGACACCCGGCGTGGGCGGGTCGTCGCGAAGGACGTCGTCGGGCATGAGACGTGACGCGGGGACGGGCGGCTGCTGTTCGGGGAAGACCAGCCGGAGCCACACCCCGAACGGCAAGGGCACCGAGTACGCCCGGGTGACCGTGCCAGCGGGGGTCCAGACCTCCCCGGTCTGCGGATGGGACGGGACGAGGAGGATGTCGGCGTCCGCGTCGGGGGCGGGCAGCCCCGGTCCGGCGAGGACGGCGCGCCGCGCCGGCGGACCGGACGGCAGCAGGGCGTCGAGGGCGCGTTGGAACATCTCCGCTGTCAGGCCGTCAGGGACGGACACCGCGCGGCCTTCCGAAGCCGCCAGGAGGTGGGCGAGCGCCACCCCGGCCGCCGCCTCCCACTGCGGGCTCCAGGACCATCTGTCGCTCGCCCCGGACAGCGATCCCCACAGGGTGATCGGCTCGAACGGGGGCACGCCCTTCCCCTCCGCCATCAGCTTCGGCCAGGAGAGCGGTCCGGAGACGGCGCCTTCGGCAGGGAGGCGGCACACGGCGTCCGGGGCGAGCCACACGGCCTGCCAGAGCGAGCAGTCGTCGATCCGGGTCGCCACCGGCAGACCGCACGACTCGCATGCCATGTTGGGGCCGTCGCCCCCGGCGAGGCCGCAGCAGGCACCGCCGCGCTTCTCCGGGATCAGCACCGCGCCACGGGAATCTCCGGGGGCGATGACGATCGCACCGGGCGCACCGTCGGACAGGGCGTGGACAGGCGCATGGACGCCACGCGCCGCCGCCTCGTCCGGACCGATCTCCTCCCACCTCCGCCACGGCGGCCCCCAGGGCTCCGGTTCCACGGCGAACGTCCCCGGTTCCATGAGCACCGGGAGCTGAAGCCCGTTCCCGTACTGCTGGTGGGCGCGGACCGGCAGGGCGACCTGGGACAACGGGGCGGTCAGCTCGGCGCCGCACCCCGCGCACACGAAAACGAACAAATGCCCTCCGCTCGGGAAACAGGGGCATCCTCGCAGCTCGGCGGCGGCCGTCCAACGTGTTTCCGCCCCTTGCCGCGAGCGCAGGCGGGGTGTGTCGGCAGGCCTCAAGAGTCGAGCACGGCGGCGACAGCCTCGATCTCGACGAGCTGGTCCTTGTAGCCGAGCACGGTGACTCCCATCAGGGTGCTGGGGACGTCATGGTCGGCGAACGCGTCCCGGACCACCTCCCAGGCGGCCACCAGATCCTCCCGCCGGGCGGATGCGACGAGAACCCTTGTGCTGATCACGTCCTGGAGCGACGCGCCGGAGGCTGCGAGAGCAGTCTGCATGTTCTCGACGGCTTTCGACGCCTGACCCGCGTAGTCCCCCACCGCTGCGGTCGAGCCGTCGTCGTTCAAGGGACACGCCCCGGCGAGGAAGATCAGGCGGGCATCGGCGGGCGCCGTGGCCGCGTAGGCGTACTCGGCCACGTCGGACAGGGACGCGGAGCGGATCAGGGTGATGGCACGATTCACGGCCGGCGGGTTCCTTCCCATCAGGTGTTGAGCGTGGACATCCTGCCAACGACCCGACGGCACCCGCCTTTTCTTTTCTCACCGGGCCACCATCACGGCCGCGGTCGCCATGCACTGCTACGGGTGCATGATGATCTTTCCCACGTGGTCCCTCCGGGAGAGTTCCTCCTGGGCCTGGGCGGCCTGTTCCAGGGGGAAGGTCGCGGCGATGACCGGCTGGACCTCGGCCTGACGAGCCAGGTCCATGAGGAGGTCGAAGTGGATGGGCGTGTGCATCGCGGAGCCGATGACCTGCGCGTTGTGCAGGTAGAGACGGCGTACATCAAAGGTCACGTCGTATCCGCCGAGCGCGCCCGCGATGACCCACCGGCCTCCTTCGCGCAGCAGCGGCAGCCCTTCGCTCACCAGCCCACCGGCCACGACGTCGAGTGCGACGTCGATGCCCTGCGGGGCGGCGGCGCGGATCTGCCCGGCGACGTCTCCTGCGCGGTCGACGACTTCGTGTGCGCCTGCCTCGCGCACCGCATCGATCTTGGGTCCGCTGCTGATGGCGAGCACCCGCGCGCCGCGCGCACGGGCGATCTGTACCAGCGCGACGCCGACGCCGCCGGACGCTCCCGAGACCAGGACGGTCTCCCCCTCCTGCAGCCGACCTCGCTCGATCATGCCCAGTGCCGTGCCGTACGCGGTCGGCAACGCCGCGAGCTGGTCGTCCGTGAGCGGGGACTCCGTCACGTCATGTACACGCTCCGCAGACGCGGTCACGTACTCCGCGTAGCCGCCGTCGCGCTCGCTCCCCATCAGGCCCACCGGGTTCGCATCCGGCCCGTCGGTGTCGTAGATCGCCGGGTCGACGACCACTCGGCGCCCCACGAGACTCCCCTCCACTCCGGCGCCGACCGCCACGACCCGGCCGGCCACGTCGGCGCCCTGGATACGGGGGAAGTCGATGGGACCTCGCCAGCCCGACAGCGCCCCCGGATCTCCCGGCCGGCCATAGGCGCCCTCCCGGGTCCACAGGTCGGTGTTGTTCAGCGCTACGGCGCTGACCCGGACCAGCACCTCTCCGGCCCGGGGGACCGGGACGGCCACCTCCGCGAGCTCGAGGACCTCCGGTCCTCCATGCCCCGTGATGCGCATCGCGCGCATGAACTCGGACGCACCCATCGCTTGAACCTCCTCGCAGGTATGACCTCACGGAACACGACCGGGGCCGACGGTCGACGGTCGACGGTCAACTCGGCCGTGCCGCCGTTGACACCGGCGACGGCCCCGCCATGACCGCTGCCCCCGTCGACGCCGGCGACGGCCCCGCCGAGACCGTCACCGCACCCTACGAGGCAGTGCGGACCTGGAGCGGGACCCATACCCGTGGTTACGTGCTCGTCAACGCCCTGGCCGAACCCCCGGCCCCCTCGCATCCCGCATACCGTGTCGCCGCGGCCCTGAAGCGCTGGGTGCTCAACCCGCCGGCGCCTGCTCTCCGGCGCCCCCCGCGCCGCCGACGGCGCCGGAGAGCCGGACTCAGTTCCCCACGCCGAGACCGGACATGAACGCGGACGGATACCGGTCGCCGCGTGCCGCGCCCTGCGGTACCGCCTTCTCGATCTCGGCGAGGTCGTCCGCGGCGAGGGTCAGGTCCATCGCGGGCAGCGCCTCGGCCAGCCGCTCGCGGGTGCGGGCGCCGACCAGCGGCACGATGTCGTCGCCCTGTGCCGCCACCCAGGCGATGGCCAGCTGGGCCACGGTGCACCCCTTCGCCTCCGCGACCCGGCGCAGGGCCTCCACGAGGGCGAGGTTGTGTTCCACGTTCCCGTTCGAGAACCGCGGGCTGAAGGCGCGGAAGTCACCGGGCCCGGCGGTGCGGTCGGCGGACCAGTGCCCGGAGATGAGGCCGCGGCTGAGGACGCCGTACGCGGTCAGACCGATGCCGAGCTCCCGCAACGTGGGCAGGACGTCGGCCTCCACCGCGCGGGAGATCAGCGAGTACTCGATCTGGAGGTCGGTGATCGGGTGCACGGCGTGCGCCCTGCGGATCGTCGCCGCGTCGACCTCCGAGAGGCCGATGTGCCGCACGTACCCGGCGTCGACCATCTCCTTGATCGCGCCCACCGTCTCCTCGATCGGAACCGCCGGGTCCAGCCTGGCGGGACGGTAGATGTCGATGTGGTCGGTGCCCAGCCGGGTCAGGGAGTAGGCCAGGAAGTTCTTCACCGCCTCGGGACGGGCGTCGGCACCACCGAAGTCGTGGCCCGGTCCGCGCAGCATCCCGAACTTGACGGACAGTCGGTAGCTGTCCCGGTCCCGGCCGCGCAGGGCCTCGGCGAGCAGCAGCTCGTTGTGGCCCATGGCGTAGAAGTCGCCGGTGTCGATGAGCGTGACGCCGGCCTCGAGCGAGGCGTGCACGGTGGCGACGCTCTCCGCGCGGTCGGCCGCGCCGTACACGTCCGACATGCCCATCGCACCCAGGCCCAGCGCGGAAACGGCCGGGCCGGTGCTGCCCAGGGTTCGTGTCTGCATCGCGTTCTCCTTCGTCGTCGAATCCGTCACCCACCTTGCGGGTGCGCCGCGGCGTACGGGAGCGGAGCGTTCATCATGGGAGCGCCGCTCCCTGGATCGGCTCGCGGGCGGCGCGGGACCATGGAGCCATGCAACGTGACCAGCTCGCAGACTTCCTGCGCCACCGCCGCGAGGGGATCCGCCCGGCGGAGGTCGGCATCCCCGACGGCCCGCGCCGCCGCACCACGGGCCTGCGCCGGGAAGAGGTGGCCATGCTCGCCGGCATGTCGGTGGACTACGTCGTACGCCTGGAGCAGGGCCGCAGCAGTCAGCCCTCGACCCAGCTGCTCGGCGCGCTGGCCCGGGCGCTGCGCCTCTCCGACGACGAGCGCGCCCACCTGTTCCACCTGGCCGGCCACCGTCCCCCACCCGCCGACGCGGTGGCCCGCCTGGCCCGCGCCGGCCTGGTGCGCATGCTCGACCTGCTGGGCGACACCCCTGCCCTGGTGCTGTCCGACCTGGGCGAGGTCCTTGCCCAGAACCGGGCAGCCGTCCTGCTCACGGGCGACCACACCGGATTGTCCGGCGACCGGCGTTACCTCGTGCACCGCTGGTTCACCGAACCCGCCACCCGCGCCGTCTACCCGCCCGAGGAGCACGAGCACCAGGCCCGGCAGCTCGTGGCCGACCTGCGCGCCGCCGCCGGCCGCCGGTCCGGCGATCCCACGGTCGCCGGGCTCGTCGACCGGTTGCGGGCCGTGAGCGCCGACTTCCGCCGGCTGTGGGCCGAGCACGAGGTGGCCGTGCGGCGCGCCGACCGCAAAACCCTGCTGCACCCGCGGGTGGGCCGCCTGCTGATGGACTGCGAGACCCTGATGACGCCCGACCAGGGGCAGCAATTGCTGGTGCTCACCCCGGCGGACGCCGAGGCCCGCGAGCGGCTGGAGCTGCTGCTGGTGCTCGGCGTGGAGGAATTCCCCTCGGGTACGACGGGCCCGCCCGTTCGGTGAAGCGGACGACCGGAGGACGAACCGGTGAGGAGTGCCCTTGAGACGCCCTGGGTACTCGCGGAACCGGCGGCGTAGGCGACGAACCCCGGAGGGGCCCGCCGAACGAACCCGGCCCCGGGCCACCACATGGGCTGAGGAGGCCCCGATGTCCACCTCCATCACACAGCAGAGCGTCGAGGAGCTCGGCGGCGAGGCCAGCGTCCTGGTCCGGCAACGGCGCGACCACGCCAAGCTCGACCGCCTCATGAACCGCTACGTATCCAGCGGCCGGCCGCCGGAGGAGCGGCAGCAGACGCTGCACGACATCATCCAGCTGACCTTCAGCCACGCCTTCGCCGAGGAGACCGTGCTGTGGCCCGCGCTGCGGCGGCTCGCGGACGACGGCGAGGAACTGACCTCACGAGTCGAACGGGAGCACCAGGAAATCAACGACCTGGTCGCCGCCGTCCAGCGCACCGACCCGGCCGACCCCCGCCACGACGACCTGGTCGAGCAGGCCTTTTCCCTCATACGGCAGGACATCCGCGACGAGGAGGAACTGCTCCTGCCCCGCTTGCAGGAGGCCCTCGGCCATGACAACGCACGGCTGAGGCGACTCGGCACCACGTGGGAGACGGTGCGGCGCACCGCCCCCACGCGTCCTCACCCGGCCGTGCCCCGCCGTCCCCTCGCGAACGTGCTGGCCGGAGTCCCGCTGAGCGCGTTCGACCGGGCTCGCAACATGGTGAGAGCCGGCGCCGGAAGCTCTGCCGTCCGGACGACCGTGGTGGTGAGCGGGTCCCTCATCACCGCCTGGTTCATGGCAAGGCGGGCACGGGCGGGTCACTGAGCCTTTCAGCGTGGACCGCTGACCGGATGAGGGGCCCGGCCCGCCGCCGGCTACGGCATCGCCATGGCAATCGAAAGTCGCAGTCGGGGCCGCCGTCAGAGTCGCAAAAGGAGTCGCAAGACGGGCCGCGAGACGAGTCGCTGTCGAAGTCGCCTTCAGAAGAGTTCGTCACCGGGCAGGTCGGCGGCCTGACGGATCCAGCTTTCGACGAGCTCCTCGTCGAACTCCTCGTCCTCGTGGATGTCGAGGTAGCGCACGCGCTCATGCTTGGAGTCGCCCGGAGGGAGCGGATCCAACGACGAGCCGTTGAGCCACGTCACCTTCACGTACTTCGTGAAGCAGTGGAGACCGAGGAACCACCCGTTGCCTTCAACGCCGTAGAAGGGCGAGTTCCATCGGACCGCCTTGCGCACGCCGGGGACGGTCCGCACGATGAGGCCGTCCAGATGCCGGCCGACATCGCGTTTCCAGCCCGGCATCGCATCGATGTAGGCCTGGACGGGACCGTCGCCGTCGCCCTTCGGGATCTGCGGGTTGCCACCCGACAGCAGTCGCGGCTTCTCAGATGGCCGATGTGCCATGCGCCTGATTATACGATCGTGACCGGATCCCGGCCTTTCAGGCGGGGTCCATTCCCCCGTCACCGCCCTCCCCCGACGGAACCGACTCGTCGGGATCCTCCGTCGAGGGCTCATCGGCATAGGTGGGGCGAGAGTGCTCGTCGGCGAAGTCGGGCTCCTCTTCCGGCTCCGGAGGCACGAATCCGTCTTCCTGATCGGACATGACCCGATTCCTTTCTGTGAGGACGGTGTACGGCTTCATCGTTGTCCTCTCGGTCCCCGGCCGCACGCCCATAAGGACAGCAGCACCACACGCTCCGGCCCCGTCGCCCCGGCGGCACCCCTGGCGTGGAACGCGCGGTGGCTTCCGTGGGGGCTCAGCCCGGATGCGGTTTCGTGTGCTCGCCCGTGGTTACTCAGCTCCTATGAACCGATGGGACACATCACCGGGCAGCGACGGGGCCGAACTCCGGAAGCGCTTCTTCTCGTCATCCGCAGGCCCCGGCCGGTTCCTCGCGGCGATGGACCGCCTGGAGCGGATCCCGCGCAACGACCGGGTGATCGACCGTCTCCAGCGGGCCGTGCACGGGCTTCCTCTGGGACGTGGAAGGGACTTCCTGCACGGCAGGTGGCTGGGGCATCCCGTCCATCCCCTGCTGGTGCAGGTGCCGATCGGCAGCTGGCTCTCCGCGGCCGTGCTCGACCTGTTTCCCGGGCAGGCCCGCGGAGCACGCGCCTTGGTCGGCGTGGGGCTCGCCGCGGTCCCCCCGGCGGCGTTGGCGGGCTGGGTCGACTGGGCCGATCTGCAGCGCCAACAGATGCGGGTGGGGCTCGTGCACGCGGCGACGAACGTCACGGCCGTGGTGCTCTACGCGGGGTCGTTCACCGCCCGCACACAGGGTCGCACCCGACTGGGCAAGGCCCTCGGCTTCGCGGGCCTGGCCGCGGTCGGCCTCGGGGGCGCGCTCGGCGGCCACCTGGCCTACCGGCAGGCGTCGGGCGCCAACCACGCGGAAGCCGTGCCCCATCTCGTGAAGTCCGGGTGGCAGGAGATCGGCGCCGTCGCCGACTTCCCCGTCGGCATGGCGGTCCGCCGGCACGTCGACGACGTGCCGGTCCTCGTGGTGCGCGAGAGCGGCAACACCGTGCACGTTCTCGCCGACACATGCAGTCACATGGGCGGCCCGCTCTCCGAAGGGACGATCAGCGACGGCTGCGTCCGTTGTCCCTGGCACGGCAGCGTGTTCCGCCTGGCCGACGGCTGGAACGTACGTGGCCCCGCGACGGCACCGCAGCCCGCCTTCGAGACCCGCATCACCGACGGCCGTGTCGACGCGCGCCTGCGGCAGCCGGAGTCGGATGCCGGACCGCACAGGACCGACGCCGCCTAGCAGGAGCGCCGCCGCCACGACGATGCGTCCCCCCGTCGCCGACGGCGCGAAGCCCGTCACCGTCCCTCCCGTTCCGCGGTTCCCCTTCTGCGGTTCGTCCCGGAACCGGTCCCGCCCGTAAGGGACTTGCCCGTTGCGCCCTTCCCGACTTCCTGAGCCCCCCACCACTCCGTGCGGCCGGAAATCGGGTGCGGACCGTCGGCGCGATGGTGTGTGATCGGGGGCATGGCGATTGTGCTGGGCAAGCCGGAAGTCGACGGGCTGGGTGAGGCCGTGGGCGTGCTGCGGGAGTGGCAGTACGACGGGGCGCCGATGCAACTGCATCCGGGGGATCTCGGCTGGTTCTGGCGTTCAGGTGCGGAAGCGACCGCCGCGGCGGTCAGGACGTGGAGCCGGGCGGGCCGGATTCTCGCCGTCGGGCTGCTGGACGGTCCCGGGCTGCTGCGGCTGACGATCGCGCCGGACGCTCAACGGGACGAGGAACTCGCGCAGAAGCTGGTCGAGGACGTGACCGACCCGGAGCGCGGCGTGCTGCCCGAGGGGAGGGCGAACATCGAGGCGCCGATGGGTGCGCTGGTCCAGGATCTGCTGTTCGAGGACGGCTGGAACACCGACGAGCCGTGGACGCCGCTGCGCCGCGACCTCACGGAGCCGGTGAATGACCCGGGCGTGCGGATCGAGGCGGTCGGGCCGGAACGGGCGCATGTGTTCGCCGCCGTTCAACGGGCGGCGTTCGACGGGTCGAGGTTCACGGACGAGCGCTGGCACGCGATGGCGGCCGGATTGCCGTACGCGGACGCCCGGTGCCTGGTCGCCTACGACGACCGGGGCGACGCGGTGGCGGGGGTGACGGTGTGGTCGGCCGGTCCGGGGAAGCCCGGGCTGCTCGAGCCGATGGGCGTGCACCGGGACCATCGCGGTCACGGCTACGGCAAGGCGATCACCGTCGCCGCGGCGGCCGCACTCCAGGAACTGGGCGCGTCGAGCGCGCTCGTCTGCACCCCGAGCTCCAATGTCGGCGCCGTCGCCACGTACAAGTCGGCCGCGTTCCAACAACGCCCGGAGGTCCGGGACCACTACCGGGACGCGTAGGGGTTTACTACGAAGATCGAAGCTCTGTCAGCAGCGCGCCGCACCGAAGCCGCATCTCCTCCGATTCATGGGGCCGTCGCCCGCGGAAAAACGTGCGTGCGTACGCGATCCGGGCCGTGCCACGATGGCGTCGGAAAGCGAGGTGTCGTGGACGAGTTGACGCGGTTCCGCCTGGCGCTGGTCGCGTGGGCGGCCGGTGGAGCGGGGGCGGGTGCGGCGGCCGTGGAGGCGCGGGAGCTGGCCGGCGGTGTGCGGACGATCGTGCTCGTCGAGGGCAGCAGTGATCAGGTCGCACTCGAAGCGCTGGCCACGCGTTACGGCCGCGACCTCGGCGCGGAGGGCGTCGCGGTGGTACCGCTCGGAGGTGCGACGAGCATCGGGCGTTTTCTCGACGTGTGCGGTCCTCCGGGGCTCGGCCTCCCGCTGGCGGGTCTCTGCGACATCGGCGAGGAGCGGCATTTCCGGCGCCATCTGGAGCGGGTAGGGCTCGGATCGGGTCTCACGCACGCCGGACTGGAGACACTCGGGTTCCAGGTGTGCGTCGCCGATCTGGAGGACGAGCTGATCCGCGCACTCGGGGCCGATGGTGTGCAGCAGGTGATCGAGGACCAGGGCGAGATGCGCCCCTTCCACACCTTCCAGGGCCAGCCGGCACAGCGGGAACGGCCCGTGGAGCACCAACTGCGCCGCTTCATGGGCACGCACAGCGGCCGCAAGGCGCTCTACGCGCAGGCCCTGATCGCGCACCTGGACCTCGGGCGCGTTCCCCCGCCGCTGGAGCGCCTCCTCACGCACGTCTGAACCGAACGGAAGACGGCGTCACATCAGCGTGGGGCGTGTGCGGTGTGACGGGCGTCCCGCTCGTCGTGGAGCACGCCGATGCTCGGACACGGCGTTCCGGGCGGGCGTACGACGTTTCTGAATCGGGGACTTCGGGGCCGTCCGGAACGGGGTCGTTCCCGGCCCCGGCGGACCCTGGGCCGGGCTCCGGACCCGGCTCCCGATCCCTCGGACGACCGCCTCCGGGCAGGCGCTCACCCGCCCACCCGGGCTCCCGGCGAACCGGCTCTGACCTGGCGTTTCCCTGGGATCCGCCTAGGCTGGCAGCGTCTGCCGGACACTCCGAGGGGGAGTTCATGAATCAGGACGCCATCAGGTACGACGCCACCCACATTCAGGTGCTGGAGGGGCGCGAAGCCATTCGGAAGCGGCCCGGGATGTATGTCGGCTCGACCGGCGAACGGGGCCTGCGTCAGCTCGTGTTCGAGGTCGCCGACCGGGCGATGAACGAGATCATCGCCGGCCACGCGAGCTCCGTCGACGTCATCCTCACGCCCGACGGCGGCGTCCGCGTCGCGGACGACGGGCCGGGCGTCCCCGTCGAGGCCGCCGGGACCACCGGCGGTCCGGGCCTCGAAACCCTGCTGACCCGCCCGCGCATCGGACCGGAGCCGGGCGGCCGCCACGCCGGCGTCCTCGGCCACATCGGCATGGGGCCGTGCGTCACCAACTCCCTGTCGAGCCACCTGACGGCCGAGGTGCGGCGCGAGGGGGTCCGCTGGGTCCAGGAGTACGCGCGCGGCGTCCCGGTCACTCCGCCCACCGCCGCGGGACCCGCGACCGGGAGCGGGACCACCATCGCCTTCCGGCCCGACGCCGACATCTTCGGAACGGCGGAGTTCTCGTTCGCCGCGCTGGCGGAGATCTTCAGGGAACTGGCCCTCCTGAACCGGGAGTTGGACATCTCACTGACCGACGAACGCCTCCCCGGCAGTACCCGGGCGGTCCGGTTCCGATTCCCGGGCGGGGTACAGGACTTCGTCGCCTTCCTCGAGGGCGAGGCCGCGGTCCCACTTCATCCTGACATCGTCGGCTTCGAGCGGGAGGACCCTCGGATGGCGGGGACGGTGGCGGTGGCCCTCCGGTGGTGCGACTCCCGCGAGGAACAGATCCGGACCTTTGCCAACAGCCGGCCCACCCCCGAAGGCGGCACGCACGCAGAGGGTTTCCGCGACGGGGTCGCGGCCGCGGTCAACGCGTTCGCGCGTCAGCGGGGACTGCTCACGGCGGCAGACCCCGATCTCGGTGCCGACCGGATCGGCGAGGGGCTCACGGCGATGGTGTCCGTATCGCTGGATCACCCCGAATACGGCGGCGCCACCCGCGCCAGGCTGGACAACGCCCCAGCACGCGCCTGCGTCGGCCGGGCCGTCCGGGAAGACCTCGGCGCGTGGCTCGAGGCACGGCCGGAGCAGGCCGCGAACGTCATCGGCCGGATCCTCCAGGGCGCCCGGGCCTGAGCGGCAGCAGGCCTCCCCCGCCGGTTCCGGAAACGGGACCGGCGGGGCGGCCGCACTGCCGCTCTCAGTCGTCGGCTGCTCAGTCGTCGGCGGCGACCAGGAGGGCGATGGTGCCGACGCGGCGATCGATGAGCACGAGCTCATGGAATTCGATGTGGATCGGGCCGTAGTCGTGCTGTGCGTCCTCGGGGAGGTCTCCGAGTGCGTAACGGCTCGTTGCCTGACGGATCGGGGTGTGGACCGCCTCTTGCAGCCTCGCGTCCAGATCCGGCGGAGGAAGCACACCGCTGGTCGCCCATGTGTGAATCGTGCCGGTCGCGCTCGACTCGTCGACTGCCACATAAGTGCCGGGAGTGATGCGGTGCGCCCACCACTGACCGTGGCGCGGTTCGAGCCAGATGCCTGCTCCGTCGTATGTGTCCCGGAACTGCGGGTGGGCGATCAACGCGGCCAGGAGCTCCTGGTCGGTCCGTGAGTCGGCCGGCAGGTGGAAGCGCTTGATGTGTACCCATCGGTAGCCGTGGCCTCGCCCGTCCGGGAAGTCGAAGAAGTCCTTGAAGTTGATGAAGGGACTGTCTCAGTGAGTGAGTGCATGCCGCATACCGAGCAGCATCACCCAGCGCCCCGGCGTGAACCAAACGGCAAGCCAGCAAATAAGGACGACCGAGGATGCCCGGCGCACCGGCGCAGAGTGGCCGCGCCATCCCCGGCGACGGCTACTGGTCGGCGCCATCGGCGTGCCTCACAGCAGCTCGGCTCGTCGGCGTCATCCTTAACCATGGACAACGGCGAAGCGACATGGAGCAGCACCGACACTCTTGGCCTCGAGATCCGGACGGACGCGACCGGCACCGTCGCCATGAGGCTCTTGGGCTGGGAAGGCGTATTGCCCCTCTCCGTGATTCGTCTGACGACGACCGCGGTCATGGCTGCGGCCCGCCAACCAGCGGGCGGCGATCTCGAACCGCGTGGCATGAGACCGCAGGGCTGCGCGGTCTGAGCGGGCTGAATGCCGCTGACCGACGTGATGCCGGGTGCCGGGACCGGCGCCTGGGCCGGGTGACGACGGGTCCGCACACGCGAGAGCCCCCCACCGGTGCGCGGTGCGGGGTTCTCGGTCCCGGAAGTGCCACGGTCGCTACGAGCCCGTGGAGTCCGTGGAGTCGAGGGATATGGCTCCGGCGGGGCAGAGGCCGGCGGCCATCCGGGCCGCTGCCCGGTGCTCAGGGGCCGGCGAGGGGTGCAGCAGCACCACCAGGCCTTCTTCGTCGTCCTGGTCGAAGACCTCCGGAGCTGTCAGGGCGCACATGCCGGCGCCGGCGCAGCGGTCACGGTCGACGCCGAGGCGCAGCGGTTCTCGTGGGTCGCTCATGGGCTACTCCTTGTCCCAGGTGACCGGCAGGCTGAGCGCGCCGTAGATGTTGGAGCGGTCGCGCAGCGGCACCTCCTCGGGCGGCACCGCGAGGCGCAGGGTGGGGAAGCGGGCGAAGAGCGCCGGGAACGCGACGGTCATCTCGACGCGGGCGAGCTGCTGGCCCAGGCACTGATGCGCGCCGTGGCCGAACGCCAGGTGCCCGGCGGCCTTGCGGCGGATGTCGAGCCGGTCTGGGTCGGGGAACCTGTGGGGGTCGCGATTGACGGCCTGCACGGAAATGGTCACCGTCTCGCCGGCCCTGATCAGCCGGCCCTCCACCTCGACGTCCTCGAGTGCCGCCCGCGGCAGCGGGTCGGCGACGCTGAGGTAGCGCAGCAGCTCCTCCACGGTCTGTCCGGCGAGGGCGGGGTCGGCGCGCAGGGCCTCGAGTTGGCCGGGGTTGCTCAGCAGGGCGAAGGTGCCGAGGCCGAGCATGTTCGCGGTGGTGTCGAGCCCGGCGGCGAGCAGCAGCCCGCCGATTCCGGCCAGTTCCTCGTCGGTGAGGTCGGAGGTGGTCAGATCGCTGAGCAGGTCGTCGGTGGGCTCGGCGCGCTTGGCGAGGACCAGTTCGTTCAGGTACTGGAGCAGCGCCGTGTAGGCCTCGCCCTTGGCCTGCGCGTCCGCCGTCTGGTCGAAGAGTGTCGCCACCTGGCTCTGGAAGCGCTCCCGGTCGGCGTACGGCACGCCGAGCAGTTCGCAGATCATGAGCGCGGGCACGGGCTGCGCGAACGCCGTCACCAGGTCGGCCGTGGGCCCGGCCTGCTCCATGGCGTCCAGGCACTCGGTGGTGAACCGTTCGACCCGCTCCGTGAGTTGCCGCATACGGCGGACGGTGAACCGGCCGGTGAGCAGGCGCCGGTAGCGGGTGTGCTCGGGGGCGTCGAGGCCGATCATGTCGCCGACCGGAGCCGGCGGTAACTCTCCCGACACGCCCTCCATCGGGACCGGCAGGTGCAGGAGTTCGTAGCGAGAGCTGAAGCGCGGATCGGCCAGGATCGTGCGGGCGGCGGCGTGTCCGGTGACCAGCCAGCCGATGTGTCCGTCGGCGTAGCGCATCCGGCGCAGCGGCTGGTCGCTCAGCGCGGTGAGTCCGGCGGGCGGGTCGAAGGGGCAGCCGGTGCGCCGGTCGGTGGGCAGAGTGGGCGGCTCTTCGGCGGTGGTGTCGGCTGTGGTGCCGGCCGTGGCGCCGGCGGCCGTCGGGTCGTACGACATGGGTCTCCTCCTGCGATCGTCGGGCGGGGTCCAGGTGGTGCGGCGCGGTGAAGTGGCTGAAGAGGACCGGCGGTTACCGCTTGACGCCGGCCTTGAAGGTGCGGCGCGCCCACACGTATCCGACGAGGGAGAGCGCCACGCACCAGGCGAGGCCGACGACCGCGCTGGAGCCGATCCCGGTGCCGAGCCACAGACCGCGCAGGGTCTCGATGATCGGAGTGAAGGGCTGGTACTCGGCGAACCAGCGCAGGCCGGCGGGCATCGAATCGGTCGGCACGATGGCGCTGCCGACGAACGGAAGGAACGTCAGCGGCATCGGGATGTTGCTGGCGGTCTCCACGTTCTTGGCGATCAGGCCGATGCCGGCGGAGATCCAGGTGAGCGCGAGTGTGAGCAGCGTGAGCAGGCCGATGGCGGCGACCCACTCGACGGGCGTCGCGCTGGGGCGGAACCCCATCAGGAGGGCGACGCCGATGACGAGCGTGATGCTGGTCATCGTCTGGATGACACTGCCCACGACATGGCCGGTGAGGAACGAGGCATGGGAGATCGGCATCGTGCGGAAGCGGTTGACGATGCCCTCGGTCTTGTCGACGCACACGCTGATCGCCGTGGTCAGGGCGCCGGACGTGGCGGCCATCAGGATGATGCCGGGGGCCAGGTAGTCGATGTAGTCGCCACTGCCGGTCGGCAGTCCGCTGATGCCGTTGCCCAGGGCGCTGCCGAAGACGTAGTTGAACAGCAGCAGCATCACCAGGGGCATCGCGACGACGGTGACCGTCAGGGAGGGGTAGCGCAGCGCCTTCTTGAGGTTGCGCCGCAGCATCGTCCTGGAGTCTCTTGCGGCGTAGGACATGGTGGACATCAGGCGTTCTCCTTGGGCGATGCGACGGTGCCGGCGGGGCGGGGCTGACCGGTGAGGGTCAGGAAGACGTCGTCGAGGTCCGGGGTGTGCACGGTGAGCGATTCGGCCCGGACGTCGGTGGCCTCCAGGGTGTCGAGGACGGCCCGCAGGTTGGGGATGGAGCCGTCGCTGGGGATCTGGAGGGTGAGGGAGTCCTCGTCGCGCGTCGCGATACCGAAGATGCCCGCGGCGGTGTCCAGATTCCGGGCGTCGGCGAACCGCACCCGGATGTGGCCGCCGGGGATGCGCTGCTTCAGCTCGTCGGCGGTGCCCTCGGCGATCAGCCGGCCGTGGTCCAGTACCGCGATACGGTCGGCGAGTTGGTCGGCCTCTTCGAGGTACTGGGTGGTCAGGAAGATGGTCACGCCGTCGTCGGCGACGAGGTCGCGGATGATCTCCCACATGGTGCGCCTGCTGCGCGGGTCGAGTCCGGTGGTGGGCTCGTCGAGGAAGATGATCCGCGGATCGCCGATCAGGGTCATCGCCAGGTCGAGCTTGCGCCGCATGCCGCCGGAGAAGGTGACGGTGGTCCTGCCCGCCACCTCGGACAGGTCGAAGCGGCGCAGCAGGTCCTTGGCCCGCCGCCTGCCCTCACTCCGGTCCAGGTGATGCAGATCCGCCATGAGGAGGAGGTTCTCCTCGGCGGTCAGCAGATTGTCGACGGCCGAGAACTGGCCGGTGACTCCGATCACGGAGCGCACCGCGTCGGCGGCCCTGGTGAGGTGGCGGCCCGCGACCCAGGCCTCGCCCGCGTCGGCGTCGATGAGCGTGGAGAGGATCTCCACCGTGGTGGTCTTGCCGGCGCCGTTGGGCCCGAGCAGAGCGAAGACGGTGCCTTCGGGGATGTTCAGGTCGATGCCGTCGAGCACGAGCTTGTCGCCGTAGGACTTGCGCAGTCCGGTGGCGGTGATCGCGAGCGCCGGAGGGTTGGCGGTGATCGGCGCGGACGTCTGGGTGGCAGTCATGCCGCATTCCTTTCGGGATAGGGGAGTTGGGGTCACGTCCGGTCAGGCACGGCGGATGATGACGTCGCCGACCCCGGCCCGGGCGTGCACCTCGACGGTCTCGTCGGAGTCCGCGGGGCCGGCGGAGGAGCCGAGCGAGTTGCGTACCGTGCCGTACTTGGTGTGCACGTCGAGCCAGGCGGCGGTGCCCTGGTGGATGCCCACTTCGAGGTCGCCGACGGAGCTGCGCAGGTCGATACGGCCGCGGATGATGTCGCCGACACGGATGCGGCCGTTGGCGGACACCGCGTCGACCCCGGCGTGGGCGACGTCGATCTCGATGCGGCCGTTGGCGGACCTGGCGTCGACGCTGCCGTGCGCGATGCCCACGGAGACGTCGCCGTTGGCCGCGCTGGTCTTCAGGCCGCCGGTGACCTCGCCGACCTCGGTCGCGCCGTTGCCGTTCTTGACGGTCGCCGTGCCGGCGACGGTGCCGATCTCGATCCGGCCGGCGCCGATGACTTCGATGTCCCCCGTCGAGCGGGCCAGGCGGATGTCACCGTGGTCGGTCCTGAGGTCGGCTCCGGTCACCTCGTCGACCTGAAGGTCACCGAGCGACGTCTTGAGCACGGCCTCGCCGAGGCGCCCTTCGCAGAAGAAGCCGCCCATGGCCGTGGTGCCCCGGACATCCGATCCGGCGGGCAGCTCGACGCTCACGTCGATGGCGCCCGGCTTGCCGAACAGGGACCGCTTCCTGGGAGTCCGGACCGTCAGCCGGCCGCCCGAGAAGGTGACCTGGGTCTGCTGCACGGCGCGTACGTCGTTGTCGTCGGAGCCGTTGCGCGGCAGGACCTCCACGACCGTGTCGGTGCGCTTGCCCGCGATGACGCGGGCGGTGCCGACCGCCAACTCGAGGACGGCGGAGATCGGTTCGGGTGTGTCGAAAGAAGGCATGGCTGTCCCGTCCTCTTGGCTTGGGGTGGGTGATCCCGCCGGTGAGGCGGGTGATGGGTCACGTCGGCGGGATCGGCGATCCGCCGGTGAAGTGGGGTGGGCCGGGCCGGCGGTTCAGCGCACCCAGCCGGTGAAGCCCCGGCCGCCCGACTCCTTGCCGCGGCCCGGCGGGCTCACGCGCTCCGCGCCGTCGAGGGCGGTGGACACGGCCCGCACCAGCCAGGCGTTGACCGACAGGCCCTCCGCCGTGGCCGCGTCCTCGGCGCGGGCCTTGAGGTGGGCGGGGAGGCGGAAATTGATCCGCGCCATGGTGCCGTCGTCGGCGTCCGCGGCCGGTGACGGCGGCGCGGGTGCGGCGGCCGCGACCGGCGCCCGCGCCTCCTGGAACGGCTCGGGAGCGGGCGGTGGCGTCACCACGAACTCGGGGTCGAGCCCGCGCAGCCGCACGTCGACCGATCCGGGCGCCAGCTCCCGGGTGACCTCACCCATGGCCGCGGACAGCGCGTTGAGCAAGGTGAGCCGGGTGGCGGACTCAAGGGGGGCGGTCAGCCGCTCGGCGAGGGCGCGGGCTTCGTCACCGCCGGCGTCCGCCGCGACGGCGAGTTCGTGCCGGAGGTTGTCGACGTAGGGCGTGAGGTCCATGACGCCATGATGGCACACGAATGGCGCCATTGCGAGCCAGATTGGCTCCCATTTGGCACCCACGCCTCTGAGCTGTGCCTTTCCCGCTGAATGGGCGAGTCATGGTGCCGCATCAGGAGGAGAACGACTCACGATGGCACTTCGAAGGCGCCACGGTGGCACCACCGAGTGAGGTGATCTGGCACCATCGGACCAACGGTCCGGTGCCACCGCTGATCAGGCCTGCGCAGCGGATCAGGCCGCCGTCCGGGGGCCTGGACTCAGGACTCCTGGTCCCCGGAGGGCGCAGCGCAGGGAACGAGGTCGCGAAGCGACTGCCAACGCCGAGAGCGGATGAGGGCGGCGGCGCGGGCGGCGGTGGAGCGGTCGACGGTGGTCGTCCACGTCCGGCCGGTGAACTCCTCCGCCGCGTCGGTCGTGTCGGAGGGACGTTCCATCGCTTCGACGAGCAGGATCCCGTTGGCATCGATGTCGAAGACCACTTCGATCAATGGTGCGGGCGGCAGATCGGTGAGTTCCAGGACGGCGAGCGACCTGTTCTCCGAGGCCGGCTCACGCTCGCCTTCGACGATGTGCAGGACCATGGTCGTCCGGTTCGGCGCGTTGGCGACGAAGAGTTCACTGCGTCGCGTCGGGATGGTGGTGTTCCGCTCGATCAGCTTCGTCGTGATTCCGCCGGCCGTCTCCAACCCGAGCGAGGCCGAGCAGACGTCGAGGAGGAGTGTGTCCTTGACGGCTCCGGCCAGGATGCCGCTCTGGAGAGCGGCGCCGGTGACGATTCCCTCCGGGATGAGGCCGCGGTACGGCTGTCTGCCGTTCATGATCCGGCTCACCCACTCGCCGATGGCGGGCATCCGGGTGGCGCCGCCCGTAAGAATCACCTGATCCAGCTCGGACAGCCGGACCCAGGCGTCGCAACAGGCCTGTTCGACCGGTCCATGGCAGCGTTCCAGCAGGTCCTGTGTCATGGCCTCGAACTCCTGGCGGGTGAGGGTCTCCTCGAGATGGACCGGGCTGCTCCCGTCGAACGCCAGGTAGGGCAGGGAGATGGTCGTGGTGCGTGCCGAGGACAATTCGATCTTGGCTGCCTCCGCGGCCTCCTGGAGCCGTTGCATCGCGCGGACGTCGGGGTTGAGGTCGACTCCGTGGCGCTCCCACACTCCGTGGACCAGGTGCAGGACGATCCGCCGGTCCCAGTCGTCGCCGCCGAGACGGTTGTCGCCCCCGGTCGCCTTCACCTCGACGCACCCGTCCTCGATCTCGATCAGCGAGACGTCCAGGGTGCCTCCGCCCAGGTCGAAGATCAGGACGGTCGTGAGCCGCTCACGGTTGAGCCCGTACGTCACCGCCGCCGCCGTCGGCTCATTGATCACCCGCAGGGCCCGGATCCCGGCCCTGCCGGCGGCCTCCACCAGGGCTGCCCGCTGGTCGAGGTCGAAGTTGGCCGGGGCGGTGAGCACCGCTCCGTACAGCGGGCCACCGATGTAGGCCTCCGCGTCCTCTCTCAACTGACGCAGGATGCGCTCCGCCACGTCCTCCGCCGTCAGCCGGACGGCGCCCCGCCTGATGCTCCAGTCCGTGCCCAGCTTCAGCTTTGCCGAGCGGACCGTGTAATCGGGGTTGGCGATCGCCTGGCGTTTCGCGGGGGTGCCCACCAGGATGTCGCCGGTCTCGGTGATGGCGACCATGCTGGGCGTGGTCAGGGCGCCCTCGGTGTTCGGGATCAGGCGGACGTCCTCGCCCTCCAGCACGGCGATCGCCGAGTTCGTCGTACCGAAATCGATGCCCACCACCGGGCCGGAGCCGGTGCCTCCCACGGGTGGGCGGGGTACGGCCGGGCGCGGTGCGCGGGCCGTCGGGATGTCGCCCATGCCGCGGTCGTGCCACAACCGCCTTGCCCTGCGGGCGACTTCACGATCCGCGTCGCCGATCAGACCCAGCAGACTCGCTCTGGCGGCGTCTCTTGTCGGTTCGCGGACGCTGCCCAGCAACTGCTCGACGAGGTGCAGCGAGCCGATACGCTTCCACGGCTGCGGGTCAAGGGCCGCCGCCCGCATGTCCACCAGGCGGTCGACGTCGCCGTGGCGCGGACTGCGGGCCAGGTGGATCGTGCCCTGGGCGCTGTCCACGCTGAGGGTCGGGGTCTGGCCCGAGATGCGTTGGCGTACCTGCTCGTGGACGTAGTCGTAGAGCTCGTCGACCGAGACCAGGCCGTCGCCGTCGAGGTCCGCGGAGCCGTCCCGCAGGCCTTGGACCACCGCTGATGTGAAGACCGACGGCTGGGCGGGGGTGCGGCTGTAACGGATGTCGCGGTCGCCCTCGTAGGCGTACTGGAGAGCCGTGGAGGCGGTGAGCACCACCCGGCCGTTGCCCGCGAACGGCTCGGCCACGTCGACCGTGGGCGGGCCGGCGTCGCGACGGAACGCGTTCATGTTGAACGCGCCGCTGTAGCAGCAGTCGAGAAGGACGACGATGCGGCGGGAGCGGCTGTGGCCGATCCAGTCGCCCACCAGTTCCGCGCTGACGGCGGTCGAGCCCAAGTAGTCGCGCTCGGTGTCGCGCATGACGAAGTGCAGGCGGCCCCTTGTGTCCTTCCACCCGTGCAGGGAGAGGTGGAGGAGGAGCAGGTCGTCCCGGGCCGCCTTGGTGAAGAAGGATTCCAGCGCGCGCATCGCGAGGCGCTGGGGTACGTCGACGAGGGTCTCGACCTCGAAGCCGCCGATGTCGGGGGCGCCGAGCACTTCGGCCAGGGCGTCGGCGTCGGCGGTGGCCGCCGGCAGGGCGGCGAAGTGGTCGTCGTCGTAGACGCTGTTGGCGATGATCAGGGCGCGCTTCGCCACGACGGGTCACTGCCCGTGGCGGCGCAGGAACTCCTCCAGGGCGCGCTGCTGCGCCTCGTCGGACACGCCTGTCAGCTCGATCTCGTCCTCACCGATCTTCAGGCGCACGCTGCCGGAGCGGCGGCGGTTCAGCCAGTCCTGGACGAGGGCGGCCAGCACCGGGAGCAGGGCGCCGCTGCCGCCCAGACCGAGCAGGAGTGCCCCGGCCTGTACGGCTTCCGTGGAGCGGGTGCCCGGCGGAGGCGGGCCCTGCGCCACCCGCTCGATGGTCTCGAGATCCAATTCGCCCAGCTCGGCGATCAGATGCTGGAGCTGCTCCTCGACGTAATCCGGGTCGTCGTCCTCCGTGTCGAGTCGGAGCACGACCGGAATCGTCCTGGTCCCCACGACGCCACCCCCGTTCACTCGCGTCGAAGGAACTGTAGCGAGGCGGGGCGCCGCGAGGGGGCCGGTCCGGACAGATCGTGTTCCGACTTCGCGCAGGCGCAAGCTTGCGGTCCTGCGGCGGACGCATCCGGTGCGTCCGGGGATGACCGGCATGTATCGGGGCATGCGATTCAATGCCGAAGAGCTCCGACGGAGGGTTTGTGATCATGCAGGCACCCGAAGCGGACAGCGAGTCCCTCACGGCCCGCCCGCAGACGGCGGAACGGGCAAGGGACGCGACGCGGAGGTTTCTCGCCGCGGTGGCCCCCGCGAGCATGCCCGAGGTGGATGCGGTGCTTCTGGTGGTGTCGGAACTGGTCACCAACGCGCTGCGGCATGCCGGCGAAGTGACCCGCTTCCGTCTGGAGGCCCGCCCCGGAACGGTGACGGTGTCCGTGGACGATCCCAGCCGTGCCGCCCCATGTGCGCTGCCGCGGGACGTGGAGCGCCCCGGCGGGTTCGGCTGGCACCTGGTGCGGTCACTGTCCGCGGAGGTGCAGGTCCGCGTCCGGCCGGGCGGCAAGACCGTCTCGGCGGTCCTGCCACTGCCTCAGTGACCGCCACCACGCCGGGGCTTGCGTTTGCGTGCTCGCCGGTCCGTAGGATGCGCGGGTGGCGCGATTCAACGAGGTCAAGGCGACGTTCTGGGGCGATGGCCGCCATGGGGTCCAGCCGCCGTTGACCGAAGCGGCTGTCCATGAAACCGAGGTTCAGCTCGGGGTCCGTCTGCCGTCGTCCTTCCTGGAGTTGCTGCGGTGCCGGAACGGCGGCCAGGTGGCGGCGCGATGGGACGCGTTCCCGACCGATGTGCCGACCTCGTGGAGCGAGGACCATGTTCCGTTCGACATGATGATGGGCATCGGCCGTCACGATGACCGGTTGTCGTTGTCGGACACGCCTTATCTGGTGGAGGAGTGGGGTCTGCCGTCCCCGATCGTCCTGCTCTCGGGCGATGGGCATTGCTGGATCGCACTCGACTACCGGGTCTGCGGCCGGCAGGGCGAGCCTTCGGTGACATGGTTCGACGCGGACGGAAACTCGGAACTCGCCCTGGCTGCGGACTTCAGGGCGTTCGTCGAGGGCCTCACGGCAGCGGAGATCTTCGACGCCGACGGCCAGGACGGGGATCCGCCTGCGCCCCAAGTCGCTGTCCCGGCGCCGAAGGAGGAGTAGGCGTTCGACCGCGCGGCTCGGTCACAGCACCAGCGGTCGAGCGAGGACGAAGAAGTGCCGGACGGGCGGACCCGGCGGGCCCGGCAGACCGTGTCTCAACGCCGCGCGTGGCGGATCTTCAACCGTCCGAATCCCATGGCCCCGTTGATCCTGATCCTCGGCCCGCCGGGGCGGGAGCGCCGCCGGGGCTTGTAGAGCACGTCCTTCCACCCGGTGTGCAGATCCTCGACGTCGACGATCGCGTCGCGAGGCACCGTGATCTTGGCCCTGCCGGTGCCGAGTTGCAGCTCGATGTCGACCACCGAATGCTCGATGACCGCCCGGGACAGGTCCAGATGCACCCTTCCGAATGCGGACTCGACCTTCAGGCTCCGAGGCACCCGCCAGACGCCGCGTCGCCGGATCCGTCCCCCAGCGGCGGCGATCGTGGACGTGGCACCCGCGTTCTCCTCCGGGAGCGAGGCCAGGGCCGACACGAGCTCGCCGTGCGTCTTGACGGTGAGCGCCTGGTGGAGGCGCTCGTCCAAGTCCTCATGGGAGATGTGCCCTTCGGCGTACGCCTCCTGCAGGCGCCGCACGGCCGTGTCACGTTCGTCTTCGCCGATCAGTGGCGGCCGGTCGTCCGGCAGAGCGGTCACCCTTTTCACTCTACTGCCCTGCCGACGATGCGAACGTGCCAAAGCGACCGGTCTCTCCTGGGCCCGAGACGACAAAGCTCAGTGGCTCGGGGTGCGTTGCCGACCTGAACGGCCTGCGCCGCCGCAGCCCGACCCGCCGGCCCTGCGAGGGGTGCTCGACCGGGGCGGCACCGGTGACACGGATCTCGAGCCGCACCTCGTCGGGCGGGCGGGCGCGCTGGTGCCCGGCCGAGACGGACAGCCGCACCGTGCGGGAACGCGGCCGTAACGCTCGCGTCGAGTCGCTGACCGATGTCGCACAAGTGCCCCGGGGCAGGCGAGCCTTCGGACAACGCCGTGCCCCGGTTGACTCCGACGACGACATGGCCGCGGCCGGCCGACTGCCTCTCGGGGCCGCGCCGGGGTTGTCCGGTCAGAACCAGTGCAGGCAGTGCGGGGAGCGCTCGGCGCGGAAGAGGGTGTCGGCGAGGGCGGCCGCGCCCGGTCGGTGGGCCCGGATGTGTCCGGCGCGCACGAGCGTGCTCGGGGTGGTGCCGCCGAGGTAGACAGAGCCCAGGTCGCTCACGTCCAGGGACAGGTCGGGCTCACGGTCGGTGGGGACGCAGTCGGCCTTGCCGTCCTGGACGGCCAGCAGGAAGCGGCCGCGCTCGCCCAGGAACGGGTCGTCGACGTCGAGGACGAGCTCGCCGTCCGTGAACCAGCCGCGCGCGGTCAGCGCCCGCGGGACGTCCAACAGCCGTACCCAGAGCCAGTCGGTGTCGCCGCTCACCTCGCCGGCGCGGAAGTCCGCAAGCTGCCAGCGAAGCGGGTGCTCGGGCGGGAAGTGCTTGAACACGACCTGGGTGACCAGGTCGTGTCCGAGCACGAACCGGGCCAGGGCCGCGAAGGCGGCGTCGTCGGTGGCGATGGTCTCGTCGACCGTCAACGTGCCGGCCTCGCCGAGCGAGTAGCCGGCGTACCCGTCCGGGACGCCGTCGGCGTCACGGTGGACGGCGACGTAGCGCGGCGCCGGAGAGACCGGGGGCTGCCCCGCGCCCAAGGCCCACCAGCGGTGCGGCCGGGACAGCGCGCCGGGCTGTGCGCGGCGGTACCGGTCGTAGACCTCTTCCAGGATCTCGCCGCACTCGGCACGCCTCAGTACCTCGACGGAGCCGGTGTCCGACCCGGTCGCCGGGGCGTCGGCCCCTCCACGCGCCCGTGGCAGGGCGAACGCGGCCTGGTGGCGCGGCACCGTCAGCCGCTGCGTATAGGTCGCCGGTCCGTAGCCGAACCTGCCGTAGATGGCGGCCTCGGAGGCCAGCAGTACGGAGAGGAACTCCCCCCGGGACCGCAGATCGTTGAGCTGGTGCCGCATCATCGCGCTGAGCACGCCCTGGCGTCGGTGCGAGGGCAGGACGCCGACGGCGCTCACGCCGGCCGCCGGGGCCAGGATCTCGCCGGGCAGGGTGAGCTCGAAGGAGTACGCACCGGCGGTGCCGACGGGCCGCCCGTCCGCCGCCATGGCGAGCAGGCCGCGGTCCATTTCGAGTGCCGACCACCAGACCCCGCCGCCGTCCTCGCTCGGGGTTTCCGGGAAGCGTCCGAAAGCGGCGTGAAGTGTGTCGACGAAGACGTCGAGGTCCTCGTCGGTCGTGGGACGGATCTCCATCACTGCCGCTGCCTCCTACGGAATCCGGCACCGCGCCTCCGGGTGCCTGCCACAGTGCAGCGTCGCCGCGTCGTCAGGGCAAGCGAATTTCGCGGTGGGGGCGGAGACAACCGGTGGTCCACGGCCGCGGAATGCTGCGCACGACGACAGTGTTCACACGGGTGTCCGACCCATGATCAGAAAGGCACGCAGGTGAGCGAGAGCTACTTCGAGTTCGGGACGCCCGCCGAGCGGTGGGACCGGGCAAAGATGTTCTTCGACGCCAAGGAGTACGTGACGGCGGCCCGGATCCTCACGGGTCTGGTGGACGAGGTGCCCGAGCAGGTCGCGCCGCGGCTGCTGCTGGCACGCGCGTACTACCACTCCGCTCGACTGGCGAAGGCCGAGACCGAGCTGCTGGCGGTGCTGGAGCGCGACCCGGTCGAGCACTACGCGCACCTGATGCTGGGCCGCACCCTGGAGCGGCAGGGACGGGCGGACGAGGCCGCGCCGCATCTGCGGATGGCGGCGGCGATGTCGGGTGAAGCCGTGATCTGACGGCCTCACCCCGAGCAGCCGGGTGGTCGGACTCGGTGGACCCGTTCATCAGCGGCTGCGAAGACACACTGAAGCGACTCCGGACACGCGATGCGGCCCCGGCGCGACTGCTGCGCCGGGGCCGCATGGCGTGCGGCGCCGACCGGCAAGGCCACTCATGCGGCACCGCCGACCGGGCTGCGGACCGTCAGAGCGCTGCGAGGCCGGCCAGCAGCTCGGCGGCGGGCTTCGGGTGGACGAGCCAGCGCAGGTGGCTCCCGTCGAGTGTGCGGACGTCGAACGGGTTGTCGGGTGTGAGCGCGTCCGCTTCGCGGATCAGGCGGTCCTGCATGGCGGGCGGCATGCTCGCGTCGCCGGCCAGGCGCACGAAGGTCTTCGGGATCCGGCCCCACGTCGCGGCCTGTGCCCGGTCCGCGGACGTCCCGACATCGAGGTTCTCGTCGGGCTGGAAGGTGTTCAGGAAGGCCCGGAACTCATCGTCGCCGAGGTCGGCGGCGAAGGCCTGCCTGAAGGCGGCGAGCGCCGCCGGGTCGGCGGTCCGGAAATTGGTCCGGATCAGACCGAGCTCGGCCGGGTTCCCGGCGAGCGCGGGCGCGAAGGCGGCGGGGTCCACCTCCGACATCTCCGGCTCGGCGTAGTAGTCGTTGACGTCCAGGTCGACGGGGCACCAGGCGGAGACGTAGCAGATCCGGTCGATCAGGTCCGGGCGGGCGTTGCCGGCCGCGGTGATCGTGATGCCGCCCCTGCTGTGGCCGACGAGGACCACCGGCCCGTTCCGCTTCGCCCGCTCGAGCACGTCGATCAGACGGGCGGTGTTCTCGGCGAGGGTGACGCCCTTGATGCTTCCCGGTTCCGAGGCGAGCGCCTGAAGATCCTGGGGAGCCTGGTAGGCCGCGGGGAATGTCGCCTGGAACCCGTGCCCGGGAAGGTCGACCGCGACGGAGCGATGCCCGAGCAACCCGAGCTCGGCCTGCAGCGGCGCGAACGAGAACGAGTTCGCGAAGGCACCGTGAACAAGTACGAATGTCGGCAGATTCTCCATGCCCTCAGACTCCAGCAAAACGATCTTGAAGACAAGACCGCGAGGTGATTCCCGCCGACGGCCGGCCCGCGGCCGCCCGGTGGAACCGCGGGTTCCGCCCGCGCGCCGGGCCGGGCCGGCCATACGGATATCCGCTTCCCGTCGCCCGGCAGGGCGATGGTGACGATCAGAGGGTTTTCGTCTGCCGCATGCCCCTGATTCCTGGAATACCGACAGGCATCGAGTCATACCCCGAACGGCTTTTCGACTTCGGCTTGCGTTATGCGCAGGCGGTGCTCTGCGTGTTCTCTTAGCGGTGCGGCCCGCGGTGCGCGACCATACGGACGCCGACACAGACTCGATCATCGGCGTCGCAATTCTCGACACCGGCAATGCAACGACATCACGAGCAAACAGCCAGCAGAAGGACCCAGACAGGAAGAAGGACGGACGTGTCCGGCAGCGAAAGCGAGAACCCGGTAATCCCCTCCCCGACCCCCACGCCGACTCGTCCCAGGACGAACCGGGACTGGTGGCCGAATCAGCTGGACCTTCAGGTTCTCCACCAGCACTCGCCTCTTTCCAATCCGATGGGCGAGGACTTCGACTACGCAGCAGAGTTCGCGACCCTCGACGTCGACGCGCTGAAGCAGGACGTCTTCGAGGTGATGACGGCGTCACAGGAGTGGTGGCCCGCCGACTACGGCCACTACGGGCCGCTCTTCATCCGGATGAGTTGGCACGCAGCGGGCACGTACCGCATCGCCGACGGCCGGGGAGGTGGCGGCAGCGGCGCTCAACGCTTCGCCCCCCTCAACAGTTGGCCGGACAACGCGAGCCTCGACAAGGCGCGCCGTTTGCTCTGGCCCGTCAAACAGAAGTACGGCCGGAAGATCTCCTGGGCCGACCTTCTCGTTTTCGCCGGCAACTGCGCCATGGAATCGATGGGCTTCAAGACGTTCGGTTTCGGATTCGGGCGGCAGGACATCTGGGAACCGGAGGAAATCTTCTGGGGACCCGAGGACACCTGGCTCGGGGACGAGCGCTACAGCGGCGACAGGGAACTCACCGGTCCTTTCGGTGCCGTCCAGATGGGACTGATCTACGTCAATCCGGAGGGGCCCAACGGCAACCCGGATCCGCTGGCCGCCGCCAGGGACATTCGCGAGACCTTCGGCCGCATGGCGATGAACGACGAGGAGACGGCCGCGCTCATCGTCGGCGGCCACACGTTCGGCAAGTGCCACGGCGCGGTCGATCCCTCGTACATCGGCCCGGAGCCCGAGGCGTGCCCCGTCGAGCAGCAAGGCATCGGCTGGCGGAACACCTACGGCAGCGGCAAGGGCGCGGATGCGCTCACCAGCGGGCTCGAGGGCGCGTGGACCTCGGAACCGACGAAATGGGACAACGGGTACCTGGACAACCTGTTCCGGTACGACTGGGAGCTGACGACGAGCCCCGCCGGCGCGAATCAGTGGACCCCCAAGGATCCCTCGGCGCAGGGCACTGTGCCTGATGCCCACGATCCGTCGAAGAGGCACGCGCCCATGATGCTGACGACGGACCTCGCGCTGAAGCTGGATCCGGTCTACGGGCCGATCGTGAAGAGGTTCCACGAGAATCCGGACCAGCTCGCGGAAGCGTTCGCCAAGGCGTGGTACAAGCTGTTGCACCGCGACATGGGTCCCCTCTCGCGCTATCTCGGCCCGTGGATTCCCGAGCCGCAGTTGTGGCAGGACCCCGTCCCCGAGGTCGATCACGAGCTGGTGTCCGAAGAGGACGTAGCCGCTCTCATGGACAGGATCCTCTCCTCGGGACTGTCCGTCTCCCAGCTGGCCACCACCGCTTGGGCAGCGGCGGCGAGCTTCCGCGGCACCGACAAGCGTGGCGGGGCCAACGGGGCACGGATCCGGCTCGCGCCGCAGAAGGACTGGGCGGTCAACGACCTGCCCGAGGTGGCCGAGGTGGTGAGGACCCTCGAGCGGATCCAGCAGGACTTCAACGGCTCACAAACCGGCGGAACGAGGATCTCGCTCGCCGACCTGATCGTCCTGGGCGGGTGCGCGGCCGTCGAGCAGGCCGCCAAGGAGGCCGGGCACGACATCACGGTGCCCTTCGCGCCGGGCCGCACGGACGCCACGCAGGAGCAGACCGACGTGGAGTCGTTCGCCGTGCTCGAGCCCCCGGCGGACGGCTTCCGCAACTATCTCCGGGCGGGAGAGAAGTTGTCGCCGGAGACACTTCTGCTCGACCGCGCCAACCTGCTGACACTGACCGCTCCCGAGATGACCGTTCTGATCGGCGGTATGCGAGCCCTGAACACCGGCTTCAAGGGGTCCCCCCTCGGCCTTCTCACGCGCCGGCCGGGAACACTGACCAATGACTTCTTCGTCAACCTGCTCGACATGGGAACGGAGTGGAAGGCGTCGACCTCTGCCGAGAACGTGTACGAAGGCCGCGATCGCGCCACGGGCGAGGTCAAGTGGACCGCCACCGCCGTGGACCTGGTCTTCGGTTCGAACTCCCAGCTCCGAGCCGTCTCGGAGGTCTACGCGTCCAAGGACGCGGGAGACAAGTTCGTGCGTGACTTCGTGGCCGCGTGGGACAAGGTGATGAACCTCGACCGGTTCGACCTCGTCTGAGCCCGCTGTCCCGGCCGTGTCCGTTCCTCGGCCGGCCGGGACATCCGCGGAGCCGGTCGGGGCGGTGACGGCAGCTCACTCCCCCGGGCCGGCGCCCCTCGGGCCGGCGCTCCCCCAGGGCCGGCGCTTCCTCAGCCGGCGCTCCCCGGGCCGGCGCCCCTCGGGCCCGCGCTTGCTCAGCCGGCGCTCCCCCCAGGCCGGCGCCCCCTCGGCCCTGGCCACCGGCATGAGTGACGAACCAGGTGTGCCGCGCGGGATCCCGCCCCCGCCCCCGGCTCTGGGCACCTCGACGGCTTGATCAGGCGAAATGGGCCGGCTCCGGCTGTGCCTGGCGGCCAATGTCACTCGGCCTCTTGACCTCTGTGACCCCAGCCACTAATTTGCGGTGGACGCTGACCCGTCACGACCGAAAGGAGGCGACCAGCGGATGTACACCAGCTCTGATCTTGGTCGCCTCGCCCACTGCACGGTCTGGATTCCGGGTCGAATCGCGCACGGCTGCTGACACGCCGTTCTGATGTGCCCTTCCGCGGCACATTCCGGGTTTCCCTTCACCATCTTCCGGCACGTCGCTGTTGCGTGCCGTTCTGCGCCCGCTTCTCGCACGTGGCGCGTCTGAACACAGAAAGCTGCCTGAAATTGGCGAACATCATGAATCGACCCGTCGCGTACCGAAACGGTGGCCCGTCATGGTAGCGGCGCGGATCACGGTCAACGGGAAAGAAGCACCGATCTCACCGGCTGCGCCCCACACCACAACGCTGGATTTCCTGCGCGAGCGAGGCCTCACCGGCACCAAGGAGGGCTGCGCCGAGGGTGAGTGCGGCGCCTGTTCGGTCCTGGTGGCCCGTCCCGGGGTGAACAAGCCCACCGACTGGGTGGCGGTCAACGCCTGCCTGGTCCCGGTCGCGGCGCTCGACGGTCAGGAGATCGTCACCTCTGAAGGTCTCGCCACCGCCGGCGAAGCCGGCATGCCGTCCACCCTGCACCCGGTACAGGAGGAGATGGCGGTCCGCGGCGGCTCCCAATGCGGTTACTGCACACCGGGATTCGTCTGCAGCATGGCCGCCGAGTACTACCGACCCGACCGCTGCGCGCACGCGGCCCCGAACTCGCGCGCGGACTCGGACTCGGACTCGGTCTCGGGCTCCGCCCACGGCACCGACCACGAGCACGGTCCGAACGGTTTCGACCTGCACGCGCTGAGCGGAAACCTGTGCCGCTGCACCGGCTATCGCCCGATTCGCGATGCCGCGTTCGCCGTCGGTACCCCCACCGATGAGGACCCGCTGGCGCAGCGACGCGAACAGTCCCCGCCCGCACCGGTCGCCACCGAATACACGCAGGACGACAGCGCGTTCCTGCGGAAGCACACCCTGGCCGAAACACTGGAGTTGCTGCGCGAGCGGCCCGACGCGGTGGTGGTCGCCGGATCCACCGACTGGGGTGTGGAAGTGAACATCCGCTCGCGCAGGGCGGGTTGCGTGGTCGCCGTCGACCGGCTCCCCGAACTTCGGGAGCTGCGGGTCGAGTCGGACCACATCGAGATCGGCGCTGCGCTGACGCTCACCGAGATCGAACGCCGCCTCGACGGCGCCGTCCCGCTGCTGGCCGAACTGTTCCCGCAGTTCGCGTCCCGGCTCATCCGCAACGGTGCGACCCTCGGCGGCAACCTCGGTACCGGCTCCCCCATCGGTGACAGCCCGCCGGTGCTCCTCGCGCTGGAGGCGTCGGTGGTGCTCGCCGACGCCGACGGTGAGCGCGAGGTCCCGCTGGCGGACTACTTCACCGGCTACCGGCAGAGCGTGCGCCGTGCCGGTGAGCTGATCCGCTCGGTGCGCGTCCCGCTGCCGCTGTCGCCGGTCGTGGCCTTCCACAAGATCGCCAAGCGGCGCTTCGACGACATCTCCAGCGTGGCGGTCGCCTTCGCGCTCGACGTCGAGGACGGCATCGTCCGCAAGGCACGCATCGGCCTGGGCGGCGTGGCCGCCACCCCGATCCGCGCGCTCGCCACCGAGGCCGCCCTGGAGGGCAAGCCGTGGGCGGCGGAGACCGTCGAGGCCGCGGCCCCGCTGCTGCGGGCCGAGGGCACGCCGATGAACGATCACCGTGCCAGTGCCGACTACCGCTCCGCGATGCTCGGCCAGAGCCTGCTGAAGCTGTACGCGCAAACCACTGAGGCGGTGTCGTCATGAGTCATCTTTCCGAGCGCCCCGAAGCGCCCGTCGTCGGCGTCTCGATGCCGCACGAGAGCGCCGTCCTGCACGTCACCGGCACCGCGCTCTACACCGACGACCTGGTCGCTCGTACCAAGGACGTGCTGCACGCCTATCCGGTCCAGGTCATGAAGGCCCACGGCAGGATCACCGCGTTGCGCACCGGGTCCGCGCTCGCGGTGCCCGGTGTGGTCCGTGTGCTGACCGGTGCCGACGTGCCCGGCGTGAACGACGCAGGCATGAAGCACGACGAACCGCTGTTCCCCGACGAGGTCATGTTCCACGGCCACGCGGTCGCCTGGGTACTCGGCGAGACCCTCGAGGCGGCCCGGCTCGGTGCGGCGGCCGTCGAGGTGGAACTGGAGGAACTGCCCTCCGTGGTCACGCTGCAGGACGCGATCGCGGCCGACAGTTTCCACGGCGCCCGGCCCGTGATGCGGACCGGCGACATCGACGCCGGCTTCGCCGACTCCGCGCACGTGTTCACCGGCGAGTTCCAGTTCTCCGACCAGGAGCACTTCTACCTCGAGACGCACGCGGCGCTGGCCCATGTCGACGAGGCCGAGCAGGTGTTCGTCCAGAGCAGCACCCAGCACCCTTCGGAGACCCAGGAGATCGTCGCGCACGTGCTCGGTCTGCACAGTCACGAGGTGACCGTGCAGTGTCTGCGGATGGGTGGCGGCTTCGGTGGCAAGGAGATGCAGCCGCACGGGTTCGCGGCCGTCGCCGCGCTCGGCGCCAAGCTGACCGGCCGGCCGGTTCGGGTGCGGCTCAACCGGACCCAGGACCTGACGATGTCCGGCAAGCGGCACGGGTTCCACGCCCGGTGGAAGATCGGGTTCGACGCCGACGGCCGCATCCAGGCCCTGGACGCCACACTGACCGCGGACGGCGGCTGGAGCCTGGACCTGTCCGAGCCGGTGGTGGCCCGTGCCCTGTGCCACATCGACAACACCTACTGGATCCCCAACGCGCGCGTCGCCGGTCGCATCGCCAGGACCAACAAGGTCTCCAACACGGCCTTCCGCGGCTTCGGCGGGCCGCAGGGCATGCTGGTGATCGAGGACATCATGGGCCGGTGCGCGCCGCTGCTCGGCCTGGATCCGGCGGAGTTGCGGGAGCGCAACTTCTACCGGCCGGGTCGTGGTCAGTCGACGCCGTACGGACAGCCGGTCACTCAGCCGGAACGGATCACCACCGTCTGGCAGCAGGTTCAGGACAACGGCGGCATCGCCGACCGCAAGCGAGAGATCGCCGCCTTCAACGCGGCGCACCCGCACACGAAGCGGGCACTCGCGATCACGGGGATCAAGTTCGGAATCTCGTTCAACCTCACGGCCTTCAACCAGGCCGGCGCGCTGGTGCTGATCTACAAGGACGGCTCGGTCCTGATCAACCACGGCGGCACCGAGATGGGCCAGGGCCTGCACACCAAGATGCTTCAGGTGGCCGCGACCACGCTGGGTATCCCGCTGCACAAGGTCCGGCTGGCCCCGACGCGGACCGACAAGGTGCCCAACACCTCTGCCACCGCCGCCAGTTCCGGGGCGGATCTCAACGGCGCGGCGGTGAAGAACGCCTGTGAGCAGTTGCGCGAGCGGCTGCTGGAGGTGGCCGCCACTCAGCTGGGTTCGAACGCCTCGGACGTGCGCATCGTCGAGGGCGTCGCGCGCACCCTGGGCAGCGACAAGGAGCTGGCCTGGGACGACCTGGTGCGCACCGCGTACTTCCAGCGAGTTCAGTTGTCGGCGGCGGGTTTCTACCGGACCGAGGGTCTGCACTGGGACGCGAAGACCTTCAGGGGCTCGCCGTTCAAGTACTTCTCCTACGGCGCCGCCGCGGCCGAGGTGGAGGTGGACGGCTTCACCGGCGCGTACCGCATCCGGCGGGTGGACATCGTGCACGATGTCGGCGACAGCCTGTCCCCGATGATCGACATCGGTCAGGTCGAGGGTGGTTTCGTGCAGGGCGCGGGCTGGCTGACGCTCGAGGACCTGCGTTGGGACGCCGGTGACGGGCCGAACCGCGGTCGGCTGCTGACCCAGGCCGCGAGCACCTACAAGCTGCCGAGCTTCTCGGAGATGCCCGAGGAGTTCCATGTCACGCTTCTGGAGAACGCCACCGAAGAGGGCGCGGTGTACGGGTCCAAGGCGGTGGGTGAGCCGCCGCTGATGCTGGCGTTCTCGGTGCGGGAAGCGTTGCGGCAGGCCGCCGCCGCGTTCGGGCCGGGCGGGGTCGGTGTCGAGCTGGCCTCTCCCGCGACGCCGGAGGCGGTGTACTGGGCGATCCAGACGGCTCGCCAGGCCGCGGCCGCCCGGAACGGTGACGCCCGCGACGGGGTGGCCACCGACGGGCACACCGGAAGCGGGCCCGCCGGCGGCCGGGTCCCGACCGACGCAGCAGCGCTGAGCGGTGCCTGACATGACCTGGGTCGCCGCGGTCGCACGGCTGCGGGCACGCCGGGAGTCCGGCGTGCTGGTGACCGTCGCGACCGTGCGCGGCCATGCCCCGCGCGACGCCGGTGCGAAACTCGTCGTGGGGCGGACCGGGATGTGGGGCTCGATCGGTGGCGGCAATGTCGAGGCCGTCGCGATCGATCGGGCCCGGGAGATGCTCGCCGCGTCCGCACCGGAGCCGGAGCTGATCGATTTCGCCCTGAACGACAAGGTGGTCAACCAGCATGGCGTGCAGTGCTGCGGCGGCACGGTCTCGGTGCTGCTCGAACCGCTGCCGGTGGTACGGGCGGTGGCGGTCTTCGGCGTCGGGCACGTCGGGCTGGAACTGGCGCGCATCCTGGCACGTCAGGACCTCGATCTCCATCTGATCGACACCCGCGCCGACATCCTCGCCAAGGAGCGGCTCGACGTGCTGGCGGACGCGGTGGCGCAGGTGCACGTGCATCACACTCCGCTGCTTCCCGAGGAGGTGCTGGCGGAGTTGCCGCGCGGCACCCATGTCCTGATCATGACCCATGATCACGCCGAGGACGCCGCTCTGTGCGACGCCGCCTTGCGCACGGACCATCTCGGCTCCATCGGGCTGATCGGGTCCGCGGCCAAGTGGGTGCGGTTCCGCAAGCGCCTCGCCACCGAGGGCGGTCACGACGAGGCCACCATCGATCGGATCAAGACCCCGATCGGGCTGGCCGACATCACCGGCAAGGAACCCGCGACGATCGCCGTGAGCGTCGCCGCCGATCTGCTGCGCACCTTCGAAACCGAAGGGACCTGACGCTCCGACCGGACGGACAGGGGTGCCCCGCGCGCGTGCGAACGCACGCACGCGGGGCACCCTTTCGGCACGACCGTGCCCGTCACTTCAGGAGACAGGACGGGGACACGTTCGCGGCCCTCAGTCGAGACAGAACTCGTTGCCCTCGATGTCCTGCATCACGATGCACGACTCGTGTCGTCGTCGGCGAGCAGCACTCGCTCGCGTACCGCGCCGAGCGCGACCAGTCGTGCGCACTCGGCCTCGAGTGTGGCGAGGCGCTCTTCACCCACGAGCCCCGTGCCGCCCCGCACGTCGAGATGAACCCGATTCTTGACGACCTTCCCTTCGGGAACGCACTGGAAGTACAGTCGCGGGCCCACACCGGAGGGATCACTGCAGACGAACGATGCGTCCTGACGCTCAGGCGGCAGCGAGCGATCGATATCGTCCCAGGTAGCGAACCCCTCCGGCGGCGGCGGTACGACGTATCCCAACACCTCGCACCAGAAACGAGCGACGCGCTGAGGTTCAGCGCAGTCGAAGGTGACCTGGAACTGCTTGACCGACGCCATCGTTCCACCCTACTGGTGGTGCTGTTCACCGGGACTGCGAGGAGACGAGGACCGGATCACGGCGTCATCTCATAGGCCCCGGACAGGGCTTCGACCCGCTTCCAGACCCGGGCCGACCGGGCGTCGTCGACGACGGAGCGCCGGACGGCGTCCAGGGCCCAGCGCTGCTGCTGTGCCGTGGCGGAGTCCTTGCCGTGGAGTTCGACGGCGTGGGCGGAGAAGTCGCGGACCAGGACGGCGAACAGTTCGTCGAGCACGTCCTCGTCCGGGCTCGTCAGCCCGGCCTGCTCAAGGATCAGCTGACCGTGCACGACCAGCGCGAAGAGCTGCCCCACGGCGAGAAGCAGGTCGAGGTCACGGCTCTGCTCCTCGTCGGGCGCGGCCGTGGTGACGAACTCGCACAGCGCCTCCGCCTGTTCCCGGAAGCGGGCGACGTTGGGCAGGTGGGCGTAGGCGTCGAAGGCGGGGCGCCAGTCATGGAAGCGGACGGAGCCGAGGCCGCGGGCCGGTCCCTGCTGGAAGAGGAAGACATCGTCGGCCGCGTCGAGACGCGTGGGCACGGGCGCGTACTCGGCCGGGTTCAGCAGATGGTTGCGCATGAATTTGAGGATCAGCGCGAGATTGACGTGGACCGTTCCCTCGAGCTTCGGCAGCCCGCGGATCTCGACGGCGGCCTGGGCGAAGTAGGTGTCCTTCTCGAAGCCCTTGGCGGCGATGACGTCCCAGAGCAGGTCGATGACCTTCTCGCCCTCTGTGGTCACCTTCATCTTCGTCATCGGGTTGAAGAGCAGGTAACGACGGTCGTCGGGCCCCGCGGAGCGGAAGTAGTCGACGGCGCGGTCGCTGAACAGTTTCATCCCGACCAGGCGGACGTACGCGTCGGCCAGCTCGCGGCGCACGTGCGGGAAGGCGGTGACGGGGCGGCCGTACAGGATCCGGTTCCGGGCGTGGGTGACCGCCTCGTACATCGCGTGCTCGCAGATGCCGATCGAGGCGGTGCAGAGGTTGAACTTGCCGACGTTGACGGTGTTGAGCGCGGCGTCGAAAGCGGCGCGGCCGGTGTGCAGCACGTCCTCTGCGCCGACGGGGTAGTCCTCCAGCCGGAACTCGCTGACGTACTTGGAGGAGTCGACCACGTTCTTCACGACGTCGTAGGCGGGGTGGCGGCTGTCCGCGGCGAAGAAGACGTAGCCGTCAGGGCCCTCGACGTCGGTGCGGCGGCCGAAGACGGAGACCAGTCCGGCGGCGTTGCCGTTGCCTATGTAGTACTTGGAGCCGCGGGCCCGGAAGCCGCCCGCGCCGTCGGGCTCCAGCAGCATGTCGGTGGAGTAGATGTCGGCGCCGTGGGCCTTCTCGGACAGTCCGAATGCGAACACCTCACCCTGGTCGAGCAGTTCGGCGGCGCGGGCCCGGGCCGCGGCGTTGTCGCTCTGCCAGACCGGTCCGAGGCCGAGGACGGTGACCTGCCATGCGTACCAGTAGTCGAGCCCGTAGAAGCCGAAGATCTCGTTGAGAGCGGCGATCCGCGCCGTGTCCCATCGCTTGTCCCGGTCGGTGCCGGCCTCGGAGGCGGGGGTGAGGAAGGTCGCGAACAGTCGTTCCCCGGCGGCGAACTCGAGGAAGTCCGCGAGCCAGGCGCGGGTGCGGTAGTCCTCGATCAGCCTGCGCTTCCCGCGGGCCTCGAACCAGTCGACGGTGGCACGCAGCAGCCGTCGGGTCTCCGGGTCGAAGTGCGTGGGGTCGTAGGTGCGGGGATTGAACAGCAGCGGGTCAGCCATGAGGGGTGCCTTTCCGGCTCGAAGTCGTAGGGGTCAGAAGGAGTGCGGAAGGAGTGCGGAAGGGGGTGTGGTCCGGCTCAGCCGGCACCACGCCGAGGCGTCAGAGCGAGGGACGGATTGCTGCGCGGCAGCGGGTCACCGGCCGGGGCCGATGCGACGGAGGGTGGCGAGTACGTCGTCGAGCCAGGCGATCATCATCCGCTCGTACGCGATCCCGCCGCGGAGTACCACGTGCTGCAACTCCCGCCCCGCGTCCGGGGGTTCTCCTCCGGACGTGCGGGGGTCGCTCGCGGTCGTACGGGTGTCGCTCCCGGCCGTAAGGGGGTCGCTCGCGGTCGTCCGGGTGTCGCTCACGGCGAAGTCCCGCCGCTCGCCCGCGAGGTAGTGGTCGAGCTGGTCCCTGTGCATCCGCTGGTGTCGTTCGACCTCGCCGATCAGGGCGCGCGGGTCGTCGAAGGCCGCACCACGGATCTTCACGGCGAGTTCGTGCCGGACGCTTTCCGGTTGGATCGGCTCATGGAGCCACTCCCCCAGGGCGGCGAGACCGTGCGCCGAGACCGAGTACTCCTTCTTGTCCGGCCGGCCCTGCTGCGGCACTTCCCGCACGTCGAGCCGGCCGTCGGCCTCCATGCGCTTCAGGACGCGGTAGATCTGCTGGTGGGTGGCCGTCCAGAAGTAGCCGATGGAGCGCTCGAACCGCCGGGCCAGCTCGTACCCGGAGCCCGGTTTCTCCAGCAGGGAGACGAGGATCGCGTGTTCGAGCGCCATACGGCGATCCTGCTATGCAACTTGTTGCATAGGCAAGCGGCGACCGCACGGTTGAGACACGGCTCACTCGCCCCCGGCCCCGCTGCCGGCCAGTCGCCTTCCCGCGCGCCGACCGCGATGCTGAGCCGGCCGGCGCGGGACGAGTTCGCCAGGGGGACGGCCGGAGTGACGCGGCCCGAGGAGTTCTTCGGACACATGGAGGAACGGACGGCCCAGGAGGCGGGCCGCGCGGCCTGACCGTCGCAGACCGACCCCGACTCACAGTTTCCGATGGGCGGAATGTATTTTCCATTCCATCAGGAACGGGGGGTCATCATGGGTGCGGACAGAGCGCTGGCCCGCCGCGCGGTCGCCGAGTCGGTGGGCAGCGCGGCGCTGGTCGCCGTCATCGTTGGGTCGGGTCTTCAGGCGACGGAACTGAGCAGCGACACCGGAGTCCGGCTCCTCGCCAACTCCCTCGCCTCCGCAGTCGGGCTCGGCCTGCTCATCGCACTGTTCGGCCCGGTCTCCGGGGCGCATCTCAACCCGGTGGTGACCCTGTGCGCGTGGTGGACACGCCGCCCGACCGGAGGCGGGGCCGCCGGTGTCGAGGCGGCGGTCTACATCGGTGCGCAACTCGTCGGCGCCGTCGGGGGCGCACTGCTCGCGGAGGCGATGTTCGGAAGGCCTCCGGGAACATGGTCGACACAGGTCCGCACCGATACGCATCTGCTCCTCGGCGAGATGGTCGCAACGGCGGGCCTGGTGGTGCTCGTTCAGGGGCTCGACCGGATCGAACGGTCGTCGGCGGCGCCGGTGGCCGTCGCCGCCTACATCGGGGCGGCGATCTGGTTCACCTCGTCGGGGTCGTTCGCCAATCCGGCGGCGACCGTCGGGCGCTCTCTGACCGACTCGTTCACCGGCATCTCACCGGGCTCGGTACCCGGCTTCGTCGCGGCACAGCTGCTGGGCGGACTCGCCGGAGCCGGGTTGGCGACCCTGCTGTACGGCAGGCGGCGCCACACCTTCCACGGCAGCACCCTCATGGTGCGACGCGGCGGGGGCGATGCCGTCGGCCAGGGCCCGGGCGCGACGCGTCCGAGGTAGCCGGCCGTGATGGGACCGGGCGCGGGTTCGCGCGGTCCGTCAGACTGTGGATCGACTGCCAAGCCCTTCTCCCCGACCGCCGTGTCGGCGATCGCTCCGGCCCTCGCCGCCTTCTTGGTCCAGGTGCGATGGGTTTCGTCGTGGTTTTCGGTCTGTCCTAGCAACACGCGATCCAACGCACCCGAGGAGAGCATCATGACCGCTACCTACACATTCGACGTATTTTCCAGCCTCGACGGCTTCGGCGCGGCAGGCGGCGACTGGACCGGCTACTGGGGCAAGCAAGGCCCCGAGCTCCTCGACCACCGCCTCGCCCAGTACGGCGAGGAGCAGCGGATGGTCTTCGGGGCCAACACCTACCGGGCTTTCGCGCGGATGCTGGCCGCGAGCACCGAGGAGTCCGAGGTGCGGGACCCATGGGTCACGCGGATGAGGAGTCTGCCGGCAACGGTGGTGTCGACCACACTGGAAGGATCGCTCGACTGGCCGGACGCGACCGTCGCGAGCGGCGACGCCGTCGACGTCGTCGCTCGGCTCAAGGAGGAGTCCGAGGTGCCGTTGCGCTCCCACGGCAGCCTGTCCATGAACCGGGCGCTGATGGCCGCCGGTCTGGTCGACCGCGTCCAGGTGACGCTCTTCCCTGTGATCACCGGGCAGACCGGGCTGGATCCGATCTTCCGGGGTGCGGCCGACTTCGACCTCGAGCTGATCGAGCACCGGACGCTCGACAGTCACATCCAAGAGCTCGTCTACCGGCCCACCCTGCATGGCTGAGTCCGTCCCTGCGCCCCGCCCGCAGGCCGGCCGGACCTGACCGGATGTCCCGCCGCCCGAACGCCGACCGTTCGACGAGCTGCGCGACACTCCCGAGGGCCGCCTCCGCCCGCCCCGCACCGTGAAGGACTGCCCCGATGACGACACCGCCCCGCCCCGGCAGCCCCGCCACCGAGTGGCTTGCGGACGCCGTGCTCTACCAGATCTACCCGCAGACCTTCGCCGACGCGAACGGCGACGGCATCGGCGACTTCGCCGGCATCGAGCAGCGCCTCGACCACCTCGCCCGGCTCGGCGTCAACACGGTCTGGCTCAACCCGTGCTTCGCCTCCCCGTTCCAGGACGCGGGCTACGACGTCTCCGACTACTACTCCGTCGCCCCCCGCTACGGCACTAACGAGGACCTGGCGAAGCTCGTCGACAGCGCCCGCGGCCGCGGCATCCGCATCCTGCTCGACCTGGTCGCCGGCCACACCTCCGACCGGCACCCCTGGTTCACGCACTCCGCGAGCGACCCGGCCGACCACCGCTACATCTGGGCCGACACCGACGAACGCCCCGACGAGGGCTTCGAACCCTCGCCCGGCACGCGCCACGGCTGGTACAAGCCGAACTTCTTCGCCGGTCAGCCCGCCCTCAACTTCGGCTACGCACGCACCGACCCCGCCGAACCCTGGCGCCAGAGCGTCGACGCCGAAGGCCCCCGTGCCAACCGCCGGGCGCTGCGCGACATCATGTCCCACTGGCTCGGCCTGGGCGTTTCCGGCTTCCGGGTCGACATGGCCGCCTCCCTCGTCAAGGACGACCCCGGTCACGCGGAATCCGCGCGCCTGTGGCGCGAACTGCGGGCCTGGATCGACACCACGCACCCGGAGGCCGCGCTGCTCTCGGAGTGGGGCGACCCGGCCGTCTCCGTACCGGCCGGCTTCCACGCAGACTTCTTCCTGCAGTTCGGCAGCGACGACGACGGCCTCACCCTGCGCTCCCTGTGGAACAACAACGCGGGCACCGTGAACGAGCAATGGGCGCCGCTCGAGCCCTACTTCGACGCGGACGGCGCCGGTTCGCCGGCGACCTTCCTCGCCAACTGGCAGGCGGCCGACGAGGCGATCGCAGCGTCCGGCCGCCGCGGCTTCATCTCCCTCCCGACCGCCAACCACGACTTCTCCCGCCTGTCCTCGGGCCCTCGCGCCGCCGAACAGCTCCCGGCCGCCTTCGTGTTCCAGCTCACCTGGCCCACACTCCCCGCCATCTACTACGGCGACGAGATCGGCATGCGCTACGTCCCGGGCCTTCCCGACCACGAGGGCAGCGTCCTCGGCCCCCGCTACAACAGGGCCGGCTCCCGCACTCCCATGCAGTGGGACGACACCGAGAACGCCGGCTTCTCCACCGCCCTCGCCGACGCCCTCTACCTCCCCCTCGACCCGGACCCGGCCCGCCCCACGGTCGCCGCACAACTGGCCGACCCCGGATCGCTCCTGAACCTCGTGCGCCGCCTGATCGCCCTGCGCAAGGACACGCCCGAGCTCGGCACCGCGGGCAGCGTGCGCGTGCTCCACGCCGGATACCCCCTCGTGTATGTGCGGGGAGGCCGGTACCTGGTCGTGATCAACCCCCGGCGGGACGCGGCGGAAGTCCTGCTGCCGCAGGCGGTGACAGCGCGGCAGATCGAGGCCGGCGGCGTGGACGTGGCGGCCGACCGGGTCAGGGCCGAGGGCTTCGCGTACGGCGTCTTCGACCTGGCGTGACGAGGGAGCTCTGATACGGACGCGAGTCGGCCCGCCTAGCACGGTGTGCCTGGCGGGCCGACCTGACGTCTGGGACCCACCGTGGGCCGGGAAGCGCCCCTCGTTGCCCGGCCGATGCCGCCCCGCAACCGGATCCGGCCGGGGTGGGACGGTCAGCCCTGGTCGGCCACGAAGGAGGCCATCCAAGTCAGGGCAGAGTTCCAGTTGATGGTGAGCTCGTTGGTCGACCAGGACTGGATGTCGTCGATGTAGCAGAACTGTCCGACGCAGCCCTGGAGTTTGCCCTGCGCGAGCGGATCCTGAATGCTCGAGTTCGGACCGCCGGACAGCGAGCCGACAGGCGGCTCGGGCAGCTTCGGGTCGAGCTGGTGCGCGTACCAGCGGCTGTGCTGGTTCTGTGCGCTGACTTCGCCGAAGCCCGTGACGTAAGAGATGTTCAGGGCGTTGCGGCCCAGGATGTAGTCCATGCTCTGGACGGCCCCGTCGCGGTACTTCGATCCGCCGGTGATGTCGTAGGCGGTGGCCAGGACGACGGCGTTGTTGAGGATCTGGTGGGTGGAGCCCCAGTCGTAGGTGTGGCCCTCGGGGGCGTACGGCATGCCGTAGGGGTGGGCCTTCAGCGTGGCCAGGTAGCGGTCCGCTCCCTCGCGTACGGACTGGCGGACCTTGTCGCGGCCGGGCAGCCGGCTCGGGACGGTGGCCAGGTCGAGCCGGGCGGGGACGGCCGTGCGCGCCCAGTCGAAGCTGATCGGTCCGAAGATGTCGGCGGTGTGGACCGGGGAGTCGAGGATGTGGTCCTGGAACTCCTTGCCGCCGGTGGTCAGATACAGCTCGGTGGCCGCCCAGTAGAACTCGTCGGCGACGTCACGGTCGGCGTAGGTGCCGCCCCCGATGCCGTCGCTCTCGGAAGCGAGGACGGCGGGGTGGGCGAGAGCGGCGGCCCATGCCTTTCGGGCGGCCGCGAGCGCGGTGGCGGCGAACTGAGGGTCGTACGCCTTGTACAGGCGGGCCGCCTGGGCGGCTGTCGCCGCGAGGTTCAGGGTGGCCGCGGTGGTCGGCGGGTGCAGTTCGCGCTTCTGCGGGTCGTCGGAGGGCATCAGCGGCAGACCGGTCCACTGCTCGTCGTGGATCTTGTGGTGGACCATGCCGGCGAGCGGCTTGCCCTCCGGCACCTGCATCTTGAGCAGGAAGTCCAGCTCCCAGCGGGCCTCGTCGAGGATGTCCGGGACCTTGTTGCCGCTCTCCGGGATGTTCAGCGTGCCGTCGCCGAGCTTCTCGACCTGCCCGGTGCGGGCGAGCCGGGCTCTCTCGTAGGTGCTGAGCAGCTGCCAGACGGAGATGCCGCCGTTGACGACGTACTTACCGTGGTCGCCGGCGTCGTACCAGCCGCCGGTGACGTCGAGCGTGTAGTCGCACACGCCGGGTTGGCAGGGCACGTTGCCGTCACCCTGGTTGGGGGCGACGTCGACGTGGCCGGCCTTACGGCCGTAGCCGGGCCGCAGGTCGTCGCGTATCCCGGTGCCGCTGCGCTGGGTGTAGTAGAACTTCGCGGCGTCCAGGCGGAGCTTCTCGTAGGCGGCGGTGCCGATGTCGAACGGCCGGCTGGTCTCGCCGTCGGCGACGAGAGTGAGGCCCTTCCCCGCACTGCGGTAGTCACCGAAGTGGATCGAGTGGACGTTCTCCCCGGAGGAGGGGTCCACGCCGCGCGGCACGGTCCAGCCGCCCGCGACGACGGCGCCGGCGGCGTTCTTCAGCCGCCAGGGCAACCGCTCGGTGGCGTCGGTGACGAGGGTGGCGTTCTTCGGCCCGCGGGGCAGGTAGGCGACCTGGTTGACCCGGACCCGGGGGCCGGTGTCGGGCTTGTACTCCTCCGGCGGCACGCCGCCCAGCAAGGAGACATCGTCGAGGCAGAACCGCCAGGGGTCGGCGCCGCCACCGAGCTGGAAGCCGACCTGGCCCTGGGTGGTGTCGACAGGCGAGGCGAAGGTGTAGGTGTAGGTGTTGCCGGAGACGCTCAGCTGCGGGGTGACCTCGTAGTACGTGTCGTACGGCGACACTTGCAGACCCACGATCGCCCGGACGGAGTGGCCTTCGGGGGCGCCCGTCGCGCTGAAACCGAACCGGTACGACTCCCCCTTGACGAGCTTGACGTCGTTCTGGCCGACGGCGGCGTCCCAACGGTTCGCCGTGCCGCCCGGCACGTCGGCGCAGAGCTTGCCGTCGGACAGTCCGGCGGTGACGTTGTTCGTCCACCACGGGTCGGTGGTGGTGTCGAAGGTGCCGTTCCTGACCTGCTCGGCGTCGTCCGCCCCCGCCGGTCCGGCGGGCACCGCGGCGAGACCCGTCGCCAGCAGGGCCGTCAGGGACAACAGGGCGGTTCTGCGTCTGTTCACGTCTGGGCTCCTCGTCGGAGGTGCGGAGCGGCTCGCGAGTGGGAGCGCTCCCACGGTGGCGGTGGACATACTTGTGGCTGTAGTGCCGAGCCGTCAACGGCCCGGACAGGACACGTCGACCAACCGCCCGCGCCGGGCGTCGTGGGCCTCGCCGGCAGCCTCCTTCGTCCCCGTGGCGCCGACGGTTGCGGCACCGCCCGTGCCCTCACCCGCACGCCGCCCGGCCTGCGGGATATGTTGCCTGCGGCGGCGCGTCGAGATCTGTCTCCGCGCCGCGTAAGGGAGGGAACCTATGCGCAAGACCCTGCTTCGGCGCGCGGCCGCGTTGGCCACGACGCTGGGGCTCGCATCACTGGGACTGCTCGGCGCCGGCGCGGCGCCCGCGCAGGCCGCGAGGAGCGACTGCCCGTCGGGCTACCTGTGTGCCTGGCAGAGCGACTACGACGGTCCGATGTTCAAGACGAACACGAACAAGGCCACGCTCGGCTCCTGGGACGGAAAGCTCCAGACGATCTTCAACCGCACGTCCATGATCGCCTGCCTCTACGAGCAGCCGAACTATGAGACGCCGGGCTACCACTGGGTCGAGCCCGACCCCGACTATGCGACCCACTTCGGGCACCTCTCCACCAGCTCGATCAAACTCGTGCGCACCTTGCGCGAGTGCGAGGCGGAGGCTTACCCCGGCTGGGTGGCGACGCCGTCGCCCCAGGCGAGCGGGTTCGGCGACATGAACGCCGACCGGCGGGCGGACATCGTCGTCCGCGACGAGGCCGGGCGCCTGTGGTTCCTGCCCGGCGACGGCACCGGGCGTCTGATCGGCACCGGGGGGTGGAACGCCTTCAACGCCCTCGTCCGGCACGGTGACTTCAGCCGCGACGGCCGCGAGGACGTGATCGCCCGTGAAAGGGCCACCGGCAAGCTGTGGCTCTACCCCGGCACCGGCAGCGGCGGCCTCGGCGCGCGCAAGCTCATCGGCACCGGCGGCTGGAACTCCATGGGCCAGATCGCCGCGTTCGGCGACCTGTCCGGCGACGGCCGCGCCGACCTCCTCGCCGTGGAGAAGGCCACCGGCAAGCTGTGGCTCTACCCCGGCACCACGTCCGGCACCCTCGGCGCACGCAAGCTCATCGGTACCGGCGGCTGGAACGGCATGAACGCCCTCATCGGCGCCGGTGACATGAACAGCGACGGCCGCGCCGACCTGGTCGCCCGCGAGAAGGCCACCGGGAAACTCTGGCTCTACCCCGCCACCTCGACGCGGACCCTGGGCGCACGCCGGCTCATCGGCACCGGCGGCTGGAACTCCATGCAGCCGATCCTCGCCGTCGGCGACACCTCCGGCGACGGGCGACCCGACCTGGAGGCTTCGGACAGCTATGTGCTGTGGCAGTACCAGGGCCTCGCGACCGGCGGCCTGAGGAAGGCCGACTACAACGGCGGCTGGTGGGGCCTGGAAGGCGCCACCGCCTTCTGACCCACCCGCGGGGGTCTCCGCCTGCGGAGGCCCCCGCACACGGGGCTCGACCGGCATCCGTGGTACGGGCCGCCGGCCGATCGGTCCGGCATCAGGCCGCCCTCGACCGCATCACCGCCGGCTTGGCACGCACCCTCGGCGGCATCCACGTCGACACCCACCACCACCCGCTCACCGCCGACCCAGGCATCTACGCCACCGGCCGCATCCACGCCTACGCCCGCGGTCACGCGGTCGCCTTCGCCGCCATCGCGAACACCCTGGCCCAGCACGCCCGGAAGCACGCAGGCGACTCACCACGCCTCCGATTGCCCGGCACAGTCCAGCGCCCACCACGTGTCGGCGCAGGCTTGATTCCTGCTGGTCAGGCATGGTTTCGCGCGGAGTGCGAGAGGCACTACGACGTCTTGTTCCCGCTTCGTGGTGGAGGCGGGTGCACGGTAGCGCCGGTGCCGGGACTGCTGGAGGAGCGGGAGGCCGTAAACGGACGCCGAGTCTCGCACATCCCCCGATGACCAGTGCTTTTGCGCTCAGCCGCAACGGCATGGCCACGCACTCGCCCCCGCGCTGATAGTGGATCCGGCCGCGCGAGAACGTTGGAATTGCCTGCGAGAGGAAGCAGCAGATGAAGCTCAAGTCAGCATCGCTGGGTGCCGTCGCCCTGATGGTCACCGGCCTGGGGTTCGCCACTCCGGCCGCCGCCGCGACGCCGTCCTGCGCGTCCAGCGTGGCGATCTGGAAGTCGTCCAGCACGTACATCCAGCTGCCCACCACCAGCGGTGGCAGCCTCACCTGCGAGATGAGCCAGGGCGCCGAGGGCCCGCACGTCCGCGCTCTTCAGCGTGCGCTGAACCACTGCTACGGAGCGGGCCTTTCCGTCGACACGATCTTCGGGCCGAAGACCTACAACGCGCTCCGGTCGGCGCAGGCCGAGGCGGAGACCGGGGTCGACGGCATCTACGGTCCCAATACCCGGGACGCGCTCGAGTGGCCCCGGCTGGACAAGGGCGGCTACTTCACCGGGTACTGCGCGAAGCGCTGACCGGCCGCCCGGGCGGACCGGGGGCCGCCGGTCTCGCGGGGGATCGCGGGGGTGAGGACGGCGGCCCGCCGCCCGGGCCGGGCGGACGGGGGACGCCCGGGCCGGGCGGACGGGGATGCCCCGCTCCCCAGGGCCGGGCGGCGTCCTCACGTTCGCCGGGGATCGGCCGCCCGCTGCCTGGCGTGGCGTGCGGCGGCACCCAACAGGGAGGCGCCCACCGGCGTCAGCGTGTGGAGTACGCTCGCGCCGTTCCGGCTGCTGGTGATCAGTCCGGCATCGCGCAGCACGGTCGCGTGTCTGCTGGCGGAGGACGCGGAGACGCCGATGGCACGGGCTATCTCACCCGTGGTGGCGCCGCTCGCCACCGTCCGCAGAACCGCGGCGCGGGCATGGCCGAGGAGGGCGGTGAGGGCCTTGCCGGGCGGGCCGTCCCCGGCCGCGAGGGACGCCACCGGCGGTTCCTGGAGAACCGGGTAGGACAGGACGGGTTGGAGGTCCGGGTCGGCGAAGCTCACCGGGGCGCCCCAGGAGAAGTAGGACGGCACGAGGCGCAGTCCGCGGCCGTTCAGGTGCAGATCCCGGTCCTCCGCCGGGTACTTGACGTACAGGACGGGGCTCTCCCACCGCATCGTGGGGCCGAGGCCGGCCAGCATGCCCTCCACGCCGCCCGTCATCATGGCGCGAAAGCGTGTCGCGCGTTCGGCCTCGATGCGGGCCTGCATGCGCTCCCAGTGCGGCGCGATGACCGCGTCGTGGTAGGTGCGCAGCATCCGGACGAGATCCTGCCGCCCGTTGGCGCCGGGAATGTCCGCGGCCCACCTGGGCACCGCGGCGCTCCGGGAAAGCCTGCCGATCTCCTCCGCCATGCGGCGGGGATGAGTGTCGAGAATCGCCGCGAGCCCGCTCTCCAGGCCTTCCGCGGACTGAATCGGCGTCAGGAAGTCCGGAAAGTAGACCCCTTTCGAATAGAGCGGCAGGAGTTGGGTTCGTATGCCTCCTCCGATGCCTTGTTCCCGCAGTTCGCGGCGTGCCGTGCCGAACCAGTCGGCGAATGCCCAGCGCCCGCGTGACGACTGGAAGCGGTGCAGGCTCGCAGCGATTTCCCAGAGCGGGTCAGGCGCGTCGGCGAGTCTCGTTCTTGCCAGATCGGCGTCTGTGAAGTGAATACGCAGCACCGTTCAACCCCCCTGCTGAGCTGGTCTTTTGCGCTCAGCCGCAACAGTATGGACGGCGTTGGGGCCCCCGGCAACCATGGGGACCGGCCGGTCAACGGCCGTGCAGGTCACCGGAATCGGCACCTCGGATCGTACGGCCTCGGCGGTCCGGATCCGCCGAGGGCGAGCGACCGCCGGCGCCGGGGGAATCCTTGACCACAGCAGAGAGAGTTGTGATCTCCACACATGGCATCCGTCACGATCGAAAAGCGGTCCACCTGGGCCCAGTACATCATCATGGGCTTGTTGACCCTCAGGAAAGAGGGGCGCGACAACGGGTGGTTCGTCGACTACTACAGCAAGCCGCCGCGCGAGTCCAGCCGCGCCTGGGAGCCCTGGAAAGGCGGCGTGTTCATTCATTACATGGGCAGCCGGTTCTCGTTCTCCCCGGACTCGGAGACCGAATGCCGCAAGAAGATCGCCGCCATGTTCCCGCCCGACTGGGAGGAGAGCGGCGACATCCTCTACAACTTCCTCGTCTGCCCGCACGGCAAGATCTACGAGGGCCGGGGGTACGAGCGCGGTGAGGCGAACGGGGGCGCCTACATCGACGTGGACCGCACGCGCAGCCTCGGCAGGAACACCGCGTTCTATTCGATCCAGGGCATGCTGGCCAAGTCGGACCGGCCCACGTCCGAGATGCTGACCTCGATGCGGAATCTGGTCTTCCATCTGCGGTACGAGCTGCCGGACCATCAGAAGGCGGGAGGCCTGATCTACCCGCACAGCGCGGGCGGGTGGCCCACCGAGTGCCCGGGCGAACATCTGACTCCGCTCGCGAAGCGCGGAGAGTACCTCGACGCCCATCCCCCGGGTACCGGCGGCGGCGACAAGCCCGGCCCCGGAGCCCCGCAGATCAGAATCATCTCCCGGTCCGGCTGGGGCGCACGCCCGCCCCGTGAAGTGGCGAAGGTACCGACGTCGGAGCGCACCGGCTTCGTGGTGCACTACTCCGCCGGCCCCACGAGCCAGACCGTACGGGCGATCCAGAACTACCACATGGACTCGAACGGCTGGTGGGACATCGGCTACAACTTCCTGGTGGACCACGACGGCCGGCTCTACGAGGGGCGCGGCTGGGACAACGAGGGCGCACACACCAGGGGCCACAACAGATCACACATCGCCGTATGCTTCATCGGCCGGGACGGAGACGCCACACCGGCCGCCAAGCGTGCCATCCGCAGCCTTTACGAGAAGACCAACGGCATCGTCGGCCGGAGACTCTCGACGACGTATCACAGCGCTCTGGACTCCACCCAGTGCCCCGGCGACGACCTGCGGTCGTGGGTGCGGTCGGGCATGCCGGTGGACGGACTGAGCGACGTCATAGGTGGCGGCGAGGCCGGCACCCCGGGCTCCATGCGGTCGGTCGTCTCCCAGCAGACGGCCGTCAACGGCCTCGGGTACACGCCGCCGCTGGACGTCGACGGCATGTTCGGACCGAGGACGGAGGCCGGCGTCAAGTGGCTCCAGACCAAGGTCGGCGTCGCGGCCGACGGCATCTGGGGACCGATGACGGAGTCCGCCTACCGGGCGTACATCGGCACCGGCACCAGTTCCAACGGTCTGACGTCGATCCGGTCGGTCGCGTCCCAGCAGCGTGCCGTGAACGGCCTCGGATACAGCCCCGCGCTCGACGTCGACGGCATCTTCGGGCCCAGGACCGAAGCCGGCGTCAAGTGGCTCCAGACCAAGGTCGGCGTCGCAGCCGACGGCCTGTGGGGTCCGGCCACCGAGTCCGCGTACAACGACCACACGGGCGGGGAGGCGACCTACTCCGACGGCGGGCTGACGACGATCCGCTCGGTCTCCTACCAGCAGCGGGCCGTGAACGGACTCGGGTACCGCCCCGCGCTCGACGTCGACGGCATCTTCGGACCCAGGACCGAAGCCGGCGTCAAGTGGCTCCAGACCAAGGTCGGCGTCGGCGCCGACGGCCTCTGGGGTCCCGACACCGAGTCCGCGTACGGGCGTTACGACGACGGCGCGCGGCTGACCGTGGACGGCGAGTTCGGTCAGAAGACCGTCACGGCGACGCAGCAGGCCATCGGTGTCACGGCGGACGGCGTGTGGGGACCGGAGTCCGTGCGCGCACTGCAACGGCACCTGAACACCTGGGCGGCCGCCGGTCTCACCGTCGACGGCGGCTTCGGACCGACCACGGTGAAGGCCCTTCAGCGGCACCTGAACAGCATGACCGGCGCCGGTCTCACCGTCGACGGCGACTTCGGGCCCGGCACGATCAAGGCCCTGCAGACCGCTCTCAACCAGGGGAGGCTCTGATGAGCGACGACGCCGCGACGAACACCACGAACCCGCGGACGCCCGGCATGAACCGCCGCGGCGTACTCACCGGCGGCGCCCTGGCAGCCGCGGGACTGCTGGGTCTCGGAACCTCCACAGCCGCCGCGCTGCCGGCCGCCGGCACACGGCCCGGACCGTCGGGACCCGTCCCCCTCGGCCCGTCGGACTTCACGGCGGTGGCGGCGAGCCAGGCGGACACCGTCACCGTCCCCGCCGGGTTCACGGCGGACGTCCTCGCCCCGTGGGGCCTGCCGCTGCGCGCGTCCGGGCCGAAGTCCCGGGCGGACGGCGGCAGCACGGCGGCCGAGCAGGCACTGCAGATCGGCACCCACCACCACGGCATCCGGTTCTTCCCCACGGCGGAGGGTGCCGCCGGCAGCCGTCGGGGACTGCTGGTCATCAACCACGAGACGTCCGACCGTGCGCTGCTGGGCGGCGGGGACGACAAGGCACTCGCCGCCCAGGGCGTGTCCGTGGTGGCCGTGCGCGAGTCCGGCGGACGCTGGCGGGCGGTGGACTCGCGGCTCAACCGCAGGCTCACGGGTGACACCCCGGTGCGGTTCTCCGGGCCCGTGAAGACGGCGGGACAGGCGCGGGGTGTACTCGCCTGCGGCGGTCACGGCGTCACCCCGTGGGGCACGTACCTGGCCGCGGAGGAGAACTTCAACGCCTTCTTCGGGACCGACGCCCCGGGGTGGCAGCGGCGCGAGGCGGACATGCGGTACGGGCTGTCCGCCGGCGGGTTCGGCCACGCCTGGCACCGTACCGACCCCCGGTTCGATCTGGCGTCCCCCGAAGCGCGGCCGGAGGACTTCGGCTGGGTGGTCGAGTTCGACCCCGGCGACCCGTCGTCCGTACCGGTCAAGCGCACCGCCCTCGGGCGCTTCATGCACGGCGGCGCCACGGTCACAGAGGCCGCCGGGCGGGTGGTGGTGTACAGCAGCGACGCCGAGGACGGCGAATACCTCTACAAGTACGTCGGCGAGGGCGGTTGGCGCAGTGTGCGGGCGGCCGGCAGGAGCCCGCTGGACCACGGCACCCTCTACGTCGCAAGGATCTCCCCCGACGGATCGGGCCGGTGGCTGCCGCTCCGGCACGGCGAAGGCCCGCTCACCAGGGCCGCCGGCTGGCGCGACCAGGCCGACGTCCTGCTCCGGGCCCGGCTCGCCGCGGACGCCCTCGGCGCCACACCGCTGGGCCGGCCCGAGCGGGTCGCCGTGGGGCCGGCCGGCGACGTGTATCTGGCCCTGGCCAACAGCAACGGCGGCTCGGACTGCGGGAGTTCGGGTGCGACCGGCGACCCGGCGTCGGCGGAATGCACGGGGGACCCGTACGGACGGATCATCCGGTGGCACGAGAACCACGAGGAGCAGGGCGAAGGCGGGGGCTCCTTCCACTGGGAGGAGTTCCTCACCGCCGGTGACCCGCGGCAGGCGTCCGACGGCGCGTTCGCGGCGCCCAAGGGGCTGTGGTTCGGCGCCGACGGAACCCTGTGGATCTCCACCGGCATCTCCGGCCACGATCTGAACGGCCCCTCCGCCGCGCACAGGGCGGCCGGGAACAACGCCCTGCTGGCCGCCGACACCACCGACGGCACGGTCCGGCGTTTCCTCACCGCCCCGCGCGGTGCGGAGGTCACCGGCGTCACCGCCACGCCCGACGGCCGGACCCTGTTCGTCAACATCCAGCACCCCGGCGAACGCACCGCCCGCTGGGGCGCCCCGGACGCGGACGATCCCGGCGCCGTCAGCACCTGGCCGGGCGGCCGTGCGGACGGCCGGCCCCGATCCGCGACCGTCGCCGTCCACCGCTCGCCCTGACGGGCCGCGAGGGGGTGTCGGGGCCGTCGGCCCCGACACCTGGGAAGGTCACGCCTGCGGCCTCGCCGCCCCGGTGACGACCCCTGATCGCGCGCACGTCGTCGGGGCCCGGCTGTTGGACCGAATGAGCGAGCCGCCGAAGCGCTACTGCGTGGCGCCCGGGAGCGCGGCGCAGCCTGGTGAGCATGGTGGTTCCAGGCGACCTCTTGGCAGCCTCCCCAGAAGCGAATGGAGACGCTCGTGAACGACAGATCACCGAGCCCGGCCCTCCCGCCTGTGGTGGACAGAAAGACCTACCAGGAGGCGCGGGAAACTCTGCTCGTACGGGAGAAGGCGCACACCCGCGAAGGAGACGCGATCGCAGCGGCGCGACGGCGGCTGCCGATGGTGGAGGTCGATGCCACCATCGAAGTCATCGGCCCCGACGGGCCGATCACGATCCTCGACGTCTTCGAAGGCCGCAAGCAGCTCATCGCGTACTTCCACGCCTGGTGGCCCGGACGACCCGCCGCCGGGCAGTGCGAGGGCTGCACGTTCTTCAACAGTCAGGTCCGCGAGCTGTCCTACATCCACTCCCGCGACGCCACGTACGCCACGCTCTGCAAGGGCCCATACCAAGAGAGCGTCCGCTACCGCGACTTCCTGGGCCTGGACATGCCGTGGTACTCGGTCGAGCAGACGGCGCCGCAGCTCTTGGAGGGTCGTGACTGGCAGCGTCACCACCTCGTCTGCTACGTCCGCGACGGCAAGCGGGTGTTCGAGACGTACTACACCGGCGGTCGCGGCGTCGAGGTCATGGCGCCCACCCACGGGCTGCTGGATATGACCGTCTACGGACGCCAGGAGGCGTGGGAGGACTCCCCCCGCGGCTGGCCCCAGCCCTGGTACTCCGCAGAGAACCCCGAGGAGTGGCGTACGAACGGGCGCCCCATCGCCCAGTGGTCCCGCATCGAAGCCGGCCGCTCCGACGAGCTGACCTAGTCCTGCGCATCTCGGGGCCCTCGGTCCCGGGAAGGCCGGCCGTCCGGTGCTCACCGCGGCTGGGCGGTGACGAGCCGCAGGCCGAGGCGCCGGACGAGACGGATCCGCTGATCCTCTCTCTGATGCTGACGGGGCTGACCGACCGCAGTGCGGCCAAGCAGACCGAGCTGGGGCTGCGCACGGTGCCGCGGCTGATGGAGCCGGCCGACGTCACCACTCGGATGCAGCTCGGCTGGTACGCGCACGAGCAGGGGCCGGGTACGGCGGTAGGTACGCCCTGGGCGCTGCCCCGAGCCGCCCACCTTTCGATGCTGCCGGAGGGCTTGCTTCAGGCCCCAGCCACTCCGGACGGATGTCCGGAGTGGCTGGGGAGCGTTTCGCGCGCCGCAGCGCCGACCTCGCCACCTCGGCAACGGTCAATTTCCAGACAGCGCCGGTGGAGCTTGCCCAGCGGTCATTTACGACGAAAGGAAGATCAACACTCCACGTCGTCAGACACCTGACCGGTTACGGCAGATCAGCCCGTCGCGTCGCGAACGTCCTTTCCCTGCTCGGCGAACGCCTTGAAGTCCTGCATGTGCTGTTGCGACTGCTTGCGGAAGGCGCCGGGCATCAGAAGTCCCACCAGCTTCATCAGAAGGCCGCTGAACCGGTATTCGTTCTCGCTCTCCCAGAGCGTCGTGTCCGGGCCGGCTTCCGTCAGCCGGTCGCGCACGGCGCTCCACATGCCCTCGCCGACGATCTCGCGGTCGAAGTGAACGACGCTCGTTTTCGGGATCTCGCGCAGGTCTGCCGGTTCCCGGCGTGTGATGGTCTCGGTGCACTCGATCTTCCGTCGGCCCATCTGCATCACGACCCGCGACTTGGTGCCGAGCTGCCCGTGCTCCCCACTCAGCGGCTCGTGCAGCACCAGGCCCCGCAGCCATTTCGGCAGGTGTGCCGGGTCGGCGAGCAGCCGGACCACCTTCTCCCGCGGCAGGGCGATCTCGATGGAGACGGTGTATCTCATGGTGCGCATCATTTCCTGTAGGACAACCTGCTTTTGTACTGCTCGTCGTGCTCCTCGGCTGAGGGCACTGCAGTCTGTGTCCGTAAAGTAAAGGGTATCGAGGTATACGGGGCGAGTATCTCCAGTGCCTCTGCCTGTCGGCCCTGTTCGCCGAGCAGCCGTGTCCACTCCCGCGCGCAGAACAACTCCCCATGGCCGGCCCAGAACTCGAGATCAGCAGCGTCCCCAGCGCGTACCGTAATGGTCGTTGTCGACCGGATCATTCGGGGCGCCCGCCGGGAACGGCAGCAGTGGACCGCCCAGCCGACTCCCCGGAAAGGAACCGGGAGCGACGACCGGGATGGACACAGCCGACGGCCATCCACCTGCGGTCGGCCACCCGGCCGAATCCTGTCGACCGGGGCATACGCACGAGCCTGTCCGCGGGGGCCGACAGCGAGAAGGTCACGAGGCGAATTTCCTCAGGTCCGCGGCGAGTGAGGCGATGGCCGCGGGATTGCGCGGGCTTTCGACCAGCTCCGCGTAGTCGAGGACGACGATGCGGTCGTTCTTGACGGCCGAGACGCCGGCGAGCGGGGGGTAGGACTTCAGAAACTTCCGCTTCTGGTCCGCGGTGGTGTCACCGTAGTCGTTGATCACGATCACCTCGGGGTCGCGCTCGACGACGGTCTCCCAGCCCACCGTCGCCCAGCTGTCCTTGAGGTCCTTCATGACGTGATCGCCACCCGCCTTGGTGATGATGTCGTGCGGCCCGGCGTACAGACCCGAGGTCAGCGGCTTGTCCTGCCCGTCGTCATAGAGGAAGACGCGCGGGCGGTCGGCGCCCTTCAGGGCCTTCGCCTGCGCTTCGGCCACCTGCTTCTCGAAGTCCGCGATGAGGGTCCCGGCGCGGTCCTCGACGTCGAAGATCGTTCCCAGGTTCCGCAGGTCGGTGTACAGCGCTGCGAGCGGTGGCATCACCCCGCGGGCCTTCCCTCGCCCGTTGCGGCACGATTCGCTCAGGAGGTACGAGTCGATCCCCACCTTCTCCAGCTCGGCCGGACTGAAGCCCTCCCCCTCGTTGAAGCCGTAGTTCCAGCCCGCGAAGACAAGATCGGCGCGGGCGTCGAGGACCAGTTCCTTGTTGATCGTCTTCTTCGAGAGCCACTTCGTCTTCTGGTAAGCGTCCTTCCAGGGAACGGCTTCGAGATCGCCCCTGTCGTCGGGCATCACATAGCCCGCCATACGGTCCTCAAGTCCGAGTGCGAACATGATCTCGGTGATACCGACGTCATTGGTGACCACGCGCTGGGGGGCCTTGTCGTAGCTCTTCTCCTGGCCGCAGTTCTCGATGGTCACCGGATAGTGGCCGCCGCGTGCCTGGGCACCACCACCCTCCTCGTCCTGAGAGGTGACCTCCGCGCCGCATCCGGTGAGCACCAAGGCGGCGGCGAGTGCGAGTGCGGCGGGGCGTACGAGATTCGGCATGATGGCCATGACTCCTCAAGAAGCGGGCTGAGCGGGCAGGAGACGATCGAAGAGCAGTTGTACGGCGCCGGACTCCGGATGCGGCACACGGTGTGCCCGTACGCCGAAGACCTCGGCCAGCAACTCGGGCGTGAGCACGTCGTGCGGAGCACCGTGGGCGACGATCCGGCCGCTGTCGATGACGTAGAGGAGGTCACAGTGGAGCGCGGCGAGGTTGAGGTCGTGCAGCGCGGTGAGTACCGTCAGCCCACTTCCGCGCACCAGAGCCAGCACCTCCAACTGCTGGGCTATGTCGAGGTGGTTGGTGGGCTCGTCGAGCACCAGTACGCGCGGCTGCTGCGCGAGCGCGCGGGCGATCAGGACCCGCTGCTTCTCGCCGCCGGAGAGGGTGAGGAAGCCGCGGTCGGCGAGGTGACCGGCGCCGACCCTCACCAGCGCTGCCTCGCACGCCTTCCGGTCCTCGTCGGTGGTCCGGGCCACGGACCGCTGGTGCGGCAGGCGCCCCATCGCAACGACCTCGGCGACCGTGAAGTCGAACTCGCTGACCGCTTCCTGGGGCAGGGCGGCCAGCCGACGGGCGCCTTCGCGCGCACTCAGGGAGTGCAGGTCCTCACCGCCGAGCCGGACCGCACCGGCCGAGGGGCGCAAGGCCCGGTAGACGCAGCGCAACAGCGTGGACTTGCCACTGCCGTTGGGCCCGACCAGCCCGACGACCTGCCCGTCGTCCGCGCTCAGCGTCACCTCCCGTACCAGCCGCGCGCCGGCGACCTCGACCGTCAGTGCATCGATGTCGACACGCATCACGCGCCTCCGAAGGTGTAGGAGCGGCGGCGCATCAGCAGCACGAAGCACGGCACGCCGATGACTGCGGTCAGCACGCCCACCGGCAGCTCGACGGGCGCGAGCACCACGCGCGACAGGATGTCCACCCAGATCAGCAGGACGGCGCCCGCGAGTGGGGCGACGGCCAGCAGCCGGCGATGGTCCGCGCCGACGAGCATCCGTGCGGCGTGCGGAACCATCAGGCCGACGAAACCGATCGCACCGCTCACCGCGACCACGGCCCCCGTGACGGCGGCACATACCAGGAACAGCTCCTTGCGCAGCCTCCCCGCGTCCACCCCCAGGGCGGCCGCGGTCTCGTCACCCATCGCCAGGGCGTTCAGGCGACGCGCTGACACAGTGAGGTGGGCGAGGCCGACGAGCACGGCTCCCGCGGCGATCGGCACGGAGGCCCAACTGGCTCCGCCGAGGCTGCCGAGAAGCCACATCATCGCGGAGCGGGCCGCCTCGCCACGCTCGGCCGCGAACACCATGAACGTGGTGACGGCCGACAAGCCGTAGTACATCGCGGTACCCGTCAGGACGAGCCGCAGCGGGGTCAGACCATCAGCGGTGCGGGCGATCGCGTACACCAGCGCCATGGCGAGGAGCGCGGAGAAGAACGCCGCCGTGGACAGCGCCCACAGACCGAGAGCGCCGAAGGCCCCAAAGAGAAGGACGGCATTCGCACCGACGGCCGCACCCGAGGAAATACCCAGGACGAACGGGTCGGCGAGGGCATTGCGGACCATGGCCTGCACAGCGACGCCGATCGCCGACAGGCCGGCCCCGACGACAGCGGCCAGCACGGCTCGCGGAAAGCGCAGCTCCCACACGATCGTGTAAGCCGACACTTCGTCATGCGTCAGGGATCCGCCGGTCAGCCCGGCCCACAGAAAACGCAGTACCTGGCCCCAGGACAGTCCTGACGCCCCCATCCCCGCCCCACAAACGATGGAGAGCACGAGCGCGGCGCACAGGGTGACGAAGAGAAGGGACAGCGATACGCGCTTGGGCGGCGCGGGGCCGACGCCGGCGGGCGCCGTGTGAGGTGGCGCGGTCGGCTCGAGTTCCAGGGGTGTGGCCACGGGCGGATCGCCTTCGCCTCAGGCCGTGCACCCACGTGAGCACAGGAGCGGCCCGGGACGCGGGGCGCCCTGTGCAGCGCCCTCTCGCAGTCCACGGCGAATTGACAGGAGCCTTCACCACCGCGGGTAATCGGGCTCACGGGGCCACGTGTCGGGCTCCGCCTACCGTTGCGGGTCAGCGCCGGACTTCGACCGGCTTCCCCCGCGGGGTGCTCGCAGCATAGCGCTTACGAAGGGCGCTCCTTCGCCACAGGGGAAATTCCACAAGGGGGGCCGATTCACCTTCCTTCCGGTGATTGGCCGGGGGCGGCGGCTGTGTGCTGCAGGCGTCACTCGCACTGGGCAGGGTCGACGGTGGCGACGGGAGTCGCCTCGTGATCCTCAAGCTCCCTTGCGAACCGGCGACCTCGCTCGAACTGGTCCACCGTCCCAGCCGTTGACCGGTCGACGTGGGTAGCGGTTTCGACCACCTTGCGATCCGAGTGGACGTACTGGCCGCCGCCCTGGAGCCGCTGCCCGAGCCGGCCTGGAGCCGGGCCCTGTCCAGTACCCCGGCGGCCCTCGCGGCCCGAAGGCATCGTGGCTCACCGACACGGACGGATACCGGATCGAGTTGGTGGAGTGGCCACCCGGACACCCCGACGGCATCACCGCCGCGGACGAGGGCCGCGTCGATAGGTCTGCGGCGGCAGCCCGAAGCTGCGATCCGCGCCGGAGGAGCGCCAGGTCGGCTACGTCCTCGCCGTGCCTGCTCCCATGAAGTCACTACCGATGCCGGGAAGTTCCGCCCGGATGTGCTGGCCGCGAAAGCGCCCAGGCGGGACTGGCAGAAGGTGCCCAGGCGGGCCTGGAAGAAGCTGTCGGCAGGAGCCGGCGCGAAGAGCTACCGCTTCTACGACTGGTCCGTCATCGACCTGGCCGGACCCGCCCCGTCAGCCACCAGTTGCTGATCCGCCGCAACCGCACCACCGGCGACAGCTCCACAGCCATGAAGATCACGAACTGCGATGAACGGTCAGTGATCGTCCAACTCAACGAACTGGCTCACCCATGCCCTGAAGCGATCGTCGGACTTCTTTCGCCCGGTCCAGAGCACGTGCGGGTCCTCCGGTGGCTCAAGGCCGAAACTCTGGTTCAACCAGGTGAGGAACTCATGGTGGCCATCGCTGTGTTCCTCAACGTCTCCAGCGGCAAGAAACCCGAAGTCATCGACAGGCTCGCTGTCGATGGCCAGAAGCTGGAACAGCTCCATCAGGTTTCGCGCGATCACATAGAGCTGCCCTTCGTCGCCGACCAGGACGACGGGCAGAGTGGCAAGGTCGGTCCGATCGTCGCACCGCCACAGCGCGTAGTCGGAGCCGGAGTGGTTGGCCTGCGCGAAGGGGATGAACCGGCTCAGGAAGTCCGGATGCTCCGACCAGGTGTGGAGGCCGGCGTCTGCGCCGTACTCGCGCAGTTCGAAACCCTCCGAGTAGTAGACAGCACCGATCCGGTCCTCGAACTCCTTGAGCAGGTTCAGCGCCAAGATTGGCGAGTACGCCTCGCTCATGTGGCCTCCTTGCTGGGCCGGGTCACCTGGCGCGGTTGCGGACGACTTGCACTGGCCAGGTGATGCTATCGACGCAGGGGACCTTTGGGCAGTGCCGCCAATAATCGCGCGCTCTCCACGGTCACCATCTGTCGCTCCCCCGGCCGTCGCTGATCCACGAGCTCTCCTCCGCCCTCGACCGGGACTCCGTGGTGTCCCTCGCACTGGGCGCGGCCGATGACCGCACATCGGAGCTTCCCGCCCTTGGCGGTCTGACGGGGCTGCGGTGCCTGCACATACGCAATCCGACGTCCACGGTGTCCCTGAACCCACTCGCCGACAGCGGCATCCGCGAACTCGTCCTCGACTGTGTGCCGGTCGGCCTGGACCTCTCCTCGCTCCAGGCCGTTCCGCTGCTGACCACGCTGAGCCTCGGCTTCGCCGACCGTGCCGCCCTCCCCGAGGTCGCGCTGCCCTCGATCACGTCCCTGCGGCTCAAGGGGGTGGCGGACACAGCGCCGTTGCCTGACTTCGCCACCCTCTTCCCCAGGCTCACCCGGCTGCACCTGTATCTGCACCGCAGGCCCGCGCCGGGCGCCCCTCGACCTGTCCCGAGTGCGGGGCATCGACTCCGTCACCGTCCGCGTCCGGAACACCACGAAGGTCATCGGCCTCGACGGGCTCGACCCGGAGCGGGTGTCGGTCACCGTGGAGGCGCCACCGAACCGAACAGCGGTAGACCTGGAGGCAGGAACCGCGGTAGTCCGGATCCCGGGGGCCGCTCAGTAACAGGCCTCCCCTCTCGCAGTCACACGTTAAAGAACAGCTAAGTGCGTGTTCTAAAAAAGGCTGGGCCTGATGGATGGACCAGAAGGGTTGGGTTAAGGCTGGTGGCCCCATGTTCCTGGGAGGTGGTCAGCTGGTTCGGTAGCGTCCTCGCATGATTAACGGTGCTCACGTGGTGATCTATAGCCGGGACGCGGAGGCTGACAGGGCCTTCTTCCGAGACGTTCTCGGATATAAGAACGTCGATGCTGGCGACGGGTGGCTCATCTTCAAGCTGCCGCCGGCCGAGATCGCTGTGCATCCGGCGCAGGGGCCCTCGCACGAGTTCTTCTTGATGTGCGATGACGTGAAGGTCACCAGGGAAGAGCTCACGGCGAAGGGTGTTGAGTTCACCCAGCCCGTCAGCGATGAGGGCTGGGGTCTGATGACTGTGCTGCGTCTCCCCGGTGGCGGCGATTTGGGGCTGTATGAACCGCGTCATGAGAGAGCTCACGCGCTCTGAGTCACTGTCCGGACCGCATGACGATCATGACCCTGGCGGGGAAGGTTGCCGGGCGGGTCCAGGATTCTGAGCCATCGCAGGTCAAGGACTGGAGGGCCTTCCTTCGTTCATGTGTGGCGTCCCGGTGCCGCATCAGGACTGCAGTTCCTTGCGCGTGCCGCTGGTGATCTCGATCTTCCGCGCCTTGGCCTGCTCGGCCACCGGGATCCGCAGCCTCAGGCCGCCGGCGTCGTGCGTCGCCTCGATGTGCTCGGTGTCGAGGTTCTCGCCGAGAAAGAGCTGCCGGGGAACTCGCCGGTCGGCCGCAGGGGGATCACGACCTGCACTCCCTCCTTCGGCCGCGGCGTGCGCACCGCGGCCGAACGGTCAGCACATCCCGCTCCATCTCGACGTCCACGAAGTCCGGATCGACAACTGGAAGATCGAAAAGATGATCTGCTGGGACCCTGGGATCTCGGCGGCTCTGGTCGGCTTCGGTGGCGCTGTCGTTGGTGGAGCCGTTGCCTTCGGTGGTGCGTGGCCGGACCTCCTGGCCATCTTCGGCTGAGAGCCGGAATTGCACAGTCAGCGGTCCGCCAAGGGGCGCGGAGAACCGCACAGGGCCGGCGTTCTCGAGCAGCGGCCCGGGAGGCGTAGCGCACAACCACCTTCTACTGTTTGCCGCACATGCCTCCACCACCGAGCATGCGCCTGACCCGCACCGCACCTCTCGCCCTCCAGGACGGTGAACCAGCGTAGCCAGGAGCCGGTCGACGAATACCAGCTTGTACGTCGCACCCGCACCCACAGCCCGACGACGCGGGCGATCAGCCGGCTCGGCATCTCTTCGCGCCTGCCACACCGGCCGCAGCTCGGACACCAGATCAGCGATCAAGGACGCCGAGCGTCCCATGACACGAAGCCCGACAGGACCAACCTGCGTGCTTCAACTCCCACCCCACACGCAGGCCAACGACCCAAGTCAGCCGTCGTGGTGCGCGGGTTGGTGCGCTGACCTCCACCCGGACTCTTCGGTGACCACCTGGATATGTCCAACGCCGCCTGGGTTCCACGAGCCCGGCGATGTCTGGCGCTTGTGGAGGTCTGGGTCCCCGTCGACTTCGTCGGCGGGGACCGCGGCCGCTCCGGCTCCGAGGCCCGCTCGCCCTCGGTATGACCCCGGGGAGTGAGCGGAGCCACATCCTCCGCAAGGGCTTCGTCAAGACGCGCCCTCCTGACGTATGGGCTCCATCAAGGGTCCTTAACCCATGGGTGAAGGCGCGGTTTGCTCATCTCGGCCGGGTGGCTGAGTTCTTGTCCGGCCGAATCCATCTCTTCTCTTCATTCAGGAGCTCGCGATGGCCGACGTGGCCTTCGTCGTCACCATGATCGCGGTATTCGCGTTGGTGGCCTTTGTTGCCAAGGGGGTGGCGAAGCTGTGACTGCCGAGAACATCGTCGGACTCGTCGTGGCCGTCTCCCTCCTGGGATATCTCATCCTCGCCCTTGTGTACCCGGAGAGGTTCTGAGCACGGCTATGAGCCCCTTTCTTGCCGGTGTGCTCCAGCTGCTGGCGCTGATGGCAGCGCTCGCTCTGGCATACCGTCCGCTCGGCGACTACATGGCCAGGGTCTACGGTTCCACCCGGCATCTGCCGGTGGAGAAGTGGATCTACAAGGCCATTGGTGCCGACCCCACCGTCGAGATGCGCTGGCCCGCCTACCTGCGTGGCGTCCTTGCCTTCTCCGCCGTGAGCGTCGCCTTCCTTTACCTCCTGCAGCGCCTTCAGGGTGTCCTGCCCGGCTCGCTGGGCTTCGTATCGATCGACCCTGACCAGGCCTTCAACACGGCCGCGTCCTTCGTGTCGAACACGAACTGGCAGTCGTACTACGGCGAGCAGGCCATGGGTCACGTCGTGCAGACCGGCGGACTGGCGGTACAGAACTTCGTCTCCGCGGCCGTGGGGATCGCGGTCGCGGTCGCGCTGGTGCGCGGCTTCGCCCGCTCCCGCACCGGTGAACTCGGCAACTTCTGGGCCGACCTGGTGCGCGGCGTCATACGCGTCCTGCTCCCGATCTCGGTGATCGGCGCGATCGTGCTGGTCGCGTGCGGCGCCATCCAGAACTTCGCCGGCATCCACGAGATCGGGCAGTTCACGGGCGATGCGCAGCAGTGGAACGGCGGGGCCGTGGCCTCGCAGGAGGCGATCAAGGAGCTGGGCACCAACGGCGGCGGCTACTTCAACGCCAATTCCGCCCACCCCTTCGAGAACCCGAACGCCTTCACCAACCTCTTCGAGATCTTCCTGATCCTGCTGATCCCGTTGGCACTCACCCGCACGTTCGGACGGATGGTCGGCAGTGTCCGGCAGGGCTACGCGATCCTCGCCACGATGGCGACGATCTGGCTCGCGTTCATCGTCTTGATGTGGGCGACGGAGTTCGCCGGCAGGGGCCCGGCGTTCGAGATCGCAGGCGGGGCGATGGAGGGCAAGGAGACCCGGTTCGGGATCGGCGCCTCATCGATCTTCGCGGTGTCCACCACTCTCACCTCGACGGGCGCGGTGGACTCGTTCCACTCCTCCTACACCGGCCTCGGCGGCGGGATCACCCTGCTCGGCATGATGCTGGGCGAGATCGCGCCCGGCGGTGTCGGCTCCGGCCTCTACGGCATGCTGATCATGGCGATCATCGCGGTGTTCCTCGCCGGCCTGATGGTCGGCCGCACGCCCGAGTACCTCGGAAAGAAGATCGGCACCCGCCAGATCAAGCTCGCCGCCTGCTACATCCTGGTCACCCCCGCGCTGGTGCTCGGCTTCACGGCCGCGGCGATGGCGCTGCCGACCCCGGCCGGCTCGATGACGAACTCCGGCGCGCACGGCTTCTCCGAGATCCTCTACGCCTACACCTCCGGCGCCAACAACAACGGGTCCGCCTTCGCCGGCCTCAACGCCGACACCCAGTGGTTCAACACCACCATCGGCATCGTGATGCTGCTGGGCCGGTTCCTGCCCATGGTGTTCGTGCTCGCCCTGGCCGGCTCGCTCGCCGAGCAGACGCCCGTACCGAAGACCGCGGGCACGCTGCGCACCGAGAAGCCTCTGTTCACCGGCCTGTTGGTCGGCACGATCCTGATCATCACCGCTCTGACCTACTTCCCGGCGCTCGCGCTGGGGCCGCTCGCCGAAGGGCTGGCGTCATGACCATCGACGTGGAAAAGCACGACGCACAGAAGCAAGAGGACTCCATGTCCCACGCCACTTCGACCCGCGCGCCGCACAGCGACGTGCCGACCGGCCACAGGCCCGAGGCCGGCCGGGTCGCCGGCGGCCTCTTCGACCCGCAGCAGCTGATCACGTCCTTCCCGGACGCGATCCGCAAGCTCGACCCCCGGGTGATGGTCAAGTCTCCGGTGATGTTCGTGGTCCTGGTCGGCTCGGTGGTGACCACCGGGCTCGCGTTCAAGGAGCCGGGCGACTGGTTCGGCTGGGCGATCACCGCCTGGCTGTGGCTCACGACCATCTTCGCCAACCTGGGCGAGGCGGTCGCCGAGGGCCGCGGCAAGGCACAGGCCGACACCCTGCGCAAGGCCAAGACCGACACCGTCGCCCGGCGCCTCACCGGGGCCGGCGAGCAGCGCGTGCCGGGCACCGACCTGCGCATCGGAGACCTGGTTGTCTGTGAGGCGGGCGACACCATCCCCGGCGACGGCGACGTCGTCGAGGGCGTCGCGTCGGTGGACGAGTCCGCGATCACCGGTGAATCCGCCCCGGTCATCCGCGAGTCCGGTGGCGACCGGTCCGCGGTCACCGGCGGCACGAAGGTCCTTTCCGACCGGATCGTCGTCAAGATCACGACGAAGCCGGGCGAGACGTTCATCGACCGGATGATCAGCCTGGTCGAGGGTGCGGCGAGGCAGAAGACGCCGAACGAGATCGCACTGAACATCCTGCTCGCCTCGCTGACGATCGTCTTCCTACTGGCCGTGGTCACGCTGAAGCCGTTCGCGATCTACGCGGGTGCCGACGGACAGACCTCGATGATCGTGCTTACCGCGCTGCTGGTCTGCCTGATCCCGACCACCATCGGCGCACTGCTCTCGGCGATCGGCATCGCGGGCATGGACCGGCTGGTGCAGCGCAACGTCCTGGCCATGTCGGGCCGCGCGGTCGAAGCCGCGGGCGACGTCTCCACGCTGCTGCTCGACAAGACCGGCACCATCACGCTCGGCAACCGCCAAGCCGCCGAGTTCGTCCCGGTCAAGGGCACGACCGATGCCGAGGTCGCGGACGCCGCCCAGTTCTCCTCGCTCTCCGACGAGACGCCGGAAGGCCGCTCCATCGTGGTCCTGGCCAAGGAAAGGTACGGCCTGCGCGAGCGTCACGACGGCGAGCTGGCGCACGCCGAGTGGATCACCTTCACCGCCCAGACCCGCATGTCGGGTGTGAACGTGGACGGGCGCAAGGTCCGCAAGGGCGCGACCGCTTCGGTCATCGCATGGGTTCAGGAGAACGGCGGTCGGGTGGCCGACGACGCCGACGCGATCGCGAACCGGATCTCCGAGGCCGGGGGCACGCCGCTGCTGGTGGCTGTGGAGGACGGCCAAGGTGCCCGCGTCCTGGGCGTCATCCACCTCAAGGACGTCGTGAAGGACGGCATGCGGGAGCGGTTCGAGGAATTGCGCCGCATGGGCATCAAGACCGTCATGATCACGGGCGACAACCCGCTCACCGCTAAGGCCATCGCCGACGAGGCGGGAGTGGACGACTTCCTCGCGGAGGCCACCCCCGAGGACAAGATGGCGCTGATCAAACGGGAGCAGGCCGGCGGCAAGCTCGTCGCCATGACCGGCGACGGCACGAACGACGCCCCGGCGCTCGCGCAGGCCGACGTCGGCGTGGCGATGAACACCGGCACCTCGGCCGCCAAGGAGGCCGGGAACATGGTCGACCTCGACTCCAACCCGACCAAGCTCATCGAGATCGTCGAGATCGGCAAGCAGCTCCTCATCACCCGAGGCGCCTTGACGACCTTCTCGATCGCCAACGACGTGGCCAAGTACTTCGCGATCATCCCCGCGATGTTCGCCGTCGCCTATCCGGGCCTCGACAAGCTCAACATCATGCGGCTCGCCTCGCCGGAGTCCGCGATCCTCTCCGCCGTCATCTTCAACGCGCTGATCATCATCGCGCTCGTGCCGCTAGCCCTCAAGGGCGTCCAATACCGGCCGACCACTGCGGACAAGATGCTCCGCCGCAACCTCGGCATCTACGGACTCGGCGGCCTGATCGCTCCGTTCATCGGCATCAAACTCATCGACCTGCTCCTCTCCCTCATCCCCGGAATCGGCTGACCTGCCATGAACAACTCCATCGGAAGCACTGCACGGCTCATCGGGGCGGGTCTGCGGGCCCTTCTGGTCCTCACGCTGGTGACGGGCGTCATCTATCCGCTGGTCGTCACGGGCGTCGCACAGGGACTGTTCAGTGACAAGGCCAACGGCTCCGAGATCAAGAGCGACGGCAAGGTCGTCGGCTCCGGACTCATCGGACAGCGCTACGACCTGCCGCTGAAGGACGGCGAGGACACCCCGGAGCCCGACCTGAGGTGGTTCCAGCCCCGTCCATCCAACGGCCTGGGCACGAACTCCGTCAACACGCAGTACCAGCTCATCCTCTCCGGGGCGACCAACCGCTCCGGCGACAATGCTGAGCTGATCCAGTGGGTCAAGGACGCCAAGGCCGCCGTCGTAGAGGACAACTCCACGGCGACGTACAAGGTCCGGCCCGCGGAGGTGCCGGCCGACGCTGTCACCTCCTCCGCCTCCGGCCTCGACCCGCATATCTCGCCCGAGTACGCCCGGCTTCAGATCCACCGGGTCGCCGAGAAGAACCACCTCGACGTCGACGCCGTCGACAAGTTGGTCGAGGACCACATCGACGGGCGGATCCTGGGATTCATGGGGGACCCCACGGTGAACGTCCTGAAGCTGAACATCGCCCTGAAAGCACTCACCGAGCAGTGACGGCGCCGTGGCCGACGGCGGCCGCCGGCCCCGCGTGGACATGCCCGTCGGCTACCACATGGCGCTCGCCCTCTCCGGCCGCGTCCTGCCCGCCGAGGACCGCCGCGTGCTGGGCGCCTTCGCCGCCCAGGCCGCCATCGTCCTCGACCGCCAGCGCCTCCAGCACCAGGCCGACCAGGCACGTGACCTCGCCGAGGGAAACCGCATCCGCACCGCCCTGCTCGCCGCCGTCAGCCACGACCTGCGCACCCCGCTGGCAGCGATCAAGGCATCGGTCACCTCTCTGCGCTCCGACGACATCGAATGGTCGCCCGACGACCAGGCCGAACTCCTCGCCGGCATCGAGGAAGGCGCGGACCGCCTCGACCACCTGGTCGGCAACCTCCTGGACATGTCCCGCCTTCGGACCGGCACCGTCAAGCCGATCATCCGCGAGATCGACCTCGACGAAGTCGTACCGATGGCTCTCGGCGGCGTTCCCGACGACAGCGTCGTCCTCGACGTCCCCGAGGAACTCCCCATGGTGACCGTGGACGCCGGCCTCCTGGAACGAACCGTGGCCAACGTGGTCGAGAACGCCGTCAAGTACAGCCCCGACGGCACACCGGTCATGATTTCCGCGAGCGCGATCGCCGACAGGGTCGAGGTCCGCGTCGTGGACCGCGGCCCAGGAGTCCCTGACGAGGTCAAGGACCTCATCTTCGAACCCTTCCAGAGGCACGGAGACGCCCCACGCGGCTCGGGAGTGGGGCTCGGTCTCGCGGTCGCCCGCGGCTTTGCCGAAGCCATGGGCGCCACCCTGACCGCCGAGGACACCCGCCGTCGGCGGTCTCACGATGGTGCTCAGCCTCCCCTGCGCGGCCGGTCCACCACCCGAGCGCCTCCAACCTCCCGACAGCCGCCCCATAGGGCTCGCCGTCGGGGCCGGCGTCCGCGACAGCCCCCTGGCCAGGTCTCCGGCATTGCCTTCGCCGTCACCCATTGCAACGCAGCGTTGCGTTCGCCTTCAGTGCCATTGCATCGATTTACCGCATCTCACCTGCGGAAATGCGTTATCGCTCATTGACGAATTTTGAAACGCAACGTAGCTTTCGGTGCACGCCAAACGCGTAATGTCGCGAGACGAGGAATGGCCATGAGCGAATCCCTCCACACGGTCACGACGCTGCCGACGGAGCGTCAGCCCGGTTGCCCCTTCGACCCGCCGGCGGAACTGCTCGACGCCCGCCGGCACGGCCGCATCAGCCGCTACACCCACCCCGGTGGGAAGCCCGGCTGGCTGATCACTGGATACGACCTGGTCAGGTCGATCCTGGCCGACTCACGGTTCAGCTCCCGCAAGGAACTCCTGAACGTGGTCGACTTCGAGCTCCCGCCGGCGCCGCCCGGCGAATTCCTCCTCATGGACGAGCCACAGCACGGGCGCTACAGGAAACCGCTGGTGGGCAAGTTCACCGCACGCCGGATGCGACTGCTCACCGAACGCATCGAGCAGATCACCACCGACTGCCTGGACGCTATGGAGGAGACCGGGCCGCCGACGGACCTGGTGACCGCCTTCGCCAAGCCCATCCCCACCATGATCATCTGCGAGCTGCTGGGGGTGCCGTACCAGGACCGTGACTCCTTCCAGGAGCAGATCGACAAGTTCATGAACGCCGCGACCCAGGACTACCTCGCACAGCTGGTGGTCGCCAAGCGCGCGAACCCCACCGACGACGTGCTCAGCGAACTCACCGACAGCGACCTGACCGATGAGGAACTGCAGGGCATCAGCCTGATCCTGCTGGCGGCCGGATTCGACACCACGGCGAACATGCTGTCCCTCGGCGCCTTCGCGCTGCTGCAGAATCCGGCGCAACTGGCCGCGCTGCGCGCCGATCCCGCCCTCACCGACCCGGCCGTGGAGGAACTGCTGCGGTACCTGAGCGTCGCCAAGTCGTTCATGAGGACGGCCCTGGTGGACGTCGAGGTCGGCGGCCTGACCATCGAGGCCGGAACGACGGTCGTCCTGTCCTACAACACCGCCAACCGCGACCCCGACCGCTACGCCGATCCCCACGTGCTCGACATCCGGCGGGAGTCCGGCGGTCACCTGGCCTTCGGCCACGGCATCCACCTGTGCCTGGGCCAGCAGCTGGCTCGCATCGAGATGCGGGTCGCGCTCTCAGCCCTGCTCAGCCGCTTTCCCACACTGCGCCTGGCCGTACCGGCCGAAGAGGTCGGCCTGCGCCCGGAGACCGCGGACATCTACGGAGTGAAGAGCCTCCCGGTCACCTGGGACGCGTGACCCATGACGAGCGTGCGGCGTGACGGTCGGCGAGGTGCTCGACCACCGTCAGACGATGCCAAGGCGACCCGGTGACCGCCGCCCCTCGGTGAGTTGAGAAAGCCGCCACCGGATAGGCAAGGTAGCGTCGCTGAAGTTCAGGGGCTCTGTCCGAGCTGATGTGGCATGGCGGAGACTGCCCTGACCATCCCGCCCAGCCGATCGTCCAGATCCTCATTCCCGATGCCCGTCGGCCGGTGCTTTCCTGCTCGGGTCGGCGCGGCCGACTCGCCTGGAGACCGGTGTCAGCGGTGCGGTTGTCTCATTGGAGTTCGCTGAAGCGTTCGGTCTGGCGGGTGCGGCCGGCGACGATGATGGTGTCGTCGGCCTGGACGACGGTGTCGGCGGTGGCGTAGGTGAAGCCTTCGCCTGGGCGTTTGATGGCGACGACGGTCAGTCCGTATCGGGTGCGGATGGCGCTGTCGCCCAGGCGTTTGCCGATGACGTCCGCAGGCGGGTTGGTCTTGGCCATGGCGAAGTCGTCCTCGAACTCGATGTAGTCGAGCATGCGGCCGCGCACCAGGTGCGCTACACGCTGTCCCATGTCGTGCTCGGGGTAGACGACGTGGTGCACGCCGAGCTGGGTGAGGATGCGGCCGTGGGCCTCGCTGATCGCCTTGGCCCAGACATCCTGGATGCCGAAGGAGACGAGCAGCGAGGCGGTCAGGATGCTGGCCTCGAGGTCGGTGCCGATGGCGACGACGGCGCGGTTGAACTCGTGGACGGCCAGTTGCCTCAGCACGTCCTCCTTGGTGGAGTCCGCCCGAACGACATGGGTGAGGGACCCGGACAGCTGCTGAACGAGTTCGGCGTTCTCGTCGATGCCGAGGACCTCGGTGTCCTCGTCGACGAGTTCGAGCGCCAGGGCGCGCCCGAAGCGGCCCAGGCCGATGACCACGACGGAGTCGTCGTGGTCGGTGCGGCGGGATTTGGGGCGGCGGTTCCTAGCCAATGACGGGTCGCTCCTCGGGAAGGTCGTACAGGCGGACGCGTCGGCGCAGGGCGAGCGCGGACGCCACGGTGATGGGTCCGAGGCGGCCGATGAACATGAGCACGATGAGCAGGACCTTTTCGGTGGTGGGCAGGTCTGCGGTGATGCCGGTGGACAGGCCGACGGTGGCGAAGGCGGAGATGACCTCGAACAGTGACTGGTCGAGGTTGATGTCGGTGAAGACCATGAACGCCACCGTGGATCCGACGACGGCGGCCACCGACAGCAGCACCAGCGTGAGCGCTTGGCGCTGGGTGTCGCCGTGCAGGCGACGGTGGAAGATGTTGACCGTGCTCTCGCCACGTACTTCGGCGTACAGGACGAAGAACAGCACGGCGAAGGTGGTGACCTTGATGCCGCCCGCGGTGCCGGCGCTGGCGCCGCCGACGAACATCAGGACGTCCATGCCGAGCCAGCTGGCCGGGTTCATCTGGGCGGTGTCGACGCTGTTGAAGCCGGCGGTGCGGGGCATCACGCCTTGGAAGAAGCCGGCCAGAAGCTTGCCGGGTGTGTCGAGCGGTCCGAGGGTCGCCGGGTTGGTCCATTCGATCGCGGTGATGAACATGCTGCCGCCGACCAGGAAGATCACACTGGCCCACATCACGATCTTGGTGTGCAGCGACCACGACATCGGCCTGCGCCAGCGGCGCCGGAGCTCGAACAGGACGGGAAACCCCAGGCCGCCGGCGATGACCGCGCAGGCGATGGGCAGGCAGATCCACGGGTCGGTGACGAACCCCATCAGGTTGTCGGAGTAGAGGGCGAAGCCCGCGTTGTTGAACGCGGAGACGGCGTGGAAGACGCCCAGCCACAGCGCCCTCGACCACGAATTGTCGTAGCCGGTGGCGAAGCGCAGCATCAGCACCAGGGCCGTGATCGCCTCCAGCAGCAGGCTGACCTTGACCACGCCGAAGATGACCGACCTGACCTCTCCCAGGCCCAGTGTCTTGGTCTCGGCCGCCGCGGTCAGACGGGCCCTCAGCCCGAGCCGGTGGGAGACGAGCACCACCAGCAGGGAGGCGAAGGTCATGATGCCCAGGCCGCCGAGCTGGATCAGGCACAGGATCACCACCTGACCGAACCCGGTCCAGTAGACCGGGGTGTCGACCACGATCAGCCCGGTCACGCACACCGCGGACACCGACGTGAACAGTGCCTCCAGCAGACTCGCGCCGCCGGGACCCCGTCTTGCCACCGGGAGCATCAGCAGCACGGTGCCGACCACGACCGCCACAGCGAACCCCGCCACGACGACCTGCGCCGGATGCCGTAGACGCGGCCACCACCGGCTCACCACGCGGGCTCCGGACTGTCGCGGGACCACAGTTCGATCATTCGCACCGCACGACGATAACCACCTGCACAGCCTTCTATACGTCTCCTTGACGCGAGCGCCGCGTACCTATACGCAGCCCTGACGTGTCAGGCCCGTCCCCGGTGTCAAGTCGCGGCCTAGCGTTACCCCCATGACCGCTTCACACCTTCGGCCGACAGCACCGGCGCCCCGAGCAGCGCCCGAGCCGCCCAACTGCTCGAGGGGTGCCGTGTGAAGGTTGCCGGGAACGCCCGCAGCCTCCGGCTCGCCACCTTCGCGCTCAGCCTGGCCGGGGCGACGCTGATGGTCTGCGGCTTTCTCATCGAAGCGGGGTGGCTTGTCGGAATCGGCGGCTGGATGATGATCGCCGCCGTCCTCATCGCTTTCCTGTACCGCCCCTGACGCCCTCCGGGCGGCCTGTAACGGCGAGTACGGTCCTCCACGTCCGCTGCGGCAGGCCGAAGAAGGCCACCACAGCCGCTCCATGGCCCGCTGCTGCGTCGCCATGTACTCAAAGGCGGGTTGAGCCCCTCTGCGAAGATGCGCGCCACCAGCGGTTTCGCCGAATACGCCTGGGACGTCCGGCATTCAAACGCCGGCACCCTCCCGACCGTCCGTAACGGGGGTTCAGGACAGCTCGTGCGACGAAACCCTCCTGACTGACCCTCCCCGTGCTCATCACCAACGGCTCGTCCCGTTGGCGGCTGTTCGGCGCGGTGTTCGGCGAGGCCGGGAGGAACGTCATCGACTGGGACCTGATCGAGTCTCAGTTCCGGCACCTGATGGAGGTCGGCCGAACGGATCATCGATCCGAACCGTGCGCCTTGGCGCGGTGGCGTCACAGCGAGGACCCTCATCAGGGTTGGCCAGGGTGTGGACCACCGTGGACAGGCAGCTGGAAGCGCTCACGGATTTCCCCGTGATCGCGGGCGTCCACGAGTTCGCAACCCCACTCGGGCGAAAGAAGGGCTCCACCACTGACGGTGAAGCCCTTTCTCATGCTGTGATTCCGGGCCGTCATTCAGCGCAGCTTGAGCACGCTCCGGACGCCGGCGTGGTCGGAGGGCCACAAACCTGACGGGGTGCGGTCGGCCTGTGTGTGGCCCACCAGGTTGGCCGTCAGCGCGGTGACGCTCCCACGGAAGAGCACATAGTCGATGCGCTGGCTGAGGGTGGAGGTGGGGTTGCGCAGGTCGGGGTTCTGGCAGCAGGTGAAGCCGGGGTTGCGGCCGCCGCGGGTTGCGGTCCAGGCGTCGGTGAAGCCAGCGGCCAGCAGGTGGTTGTGGGTCTGGGTGGCGGTCCCTGGTGTTGCGCCGACTCCACCAGCGGCCGAGTTGAGGTCGCCGAGAAGGACGGTGGGAAGTCCGGTGTCCAGCGGGCCGTCGAGCAGTTCGCCCGCCTGCGCCTCCTGGACGGCGCGGGAGAGGGGGTCCAGATGGGTGGTGACCACCCGAGCCGTGCGCCCTCGCAGGGTGGCATCGGCAGCGACCCAGCCGCTCAGGAACCGGAGGGGGGCATTGGGCGGACAGCCCAGTACCGGGCTGCAGATGGGTACGTGGTTCTCGAACTGCGCCGACTGCGCGTTGGTCACGGAGAAGACGCGCGCGGGCAGGTCGGTGCGGGCCAGGAGTGCGTTGCGGTCGGTGAGCCGGATGTCCTGCAGGCCGGCGGGCGTAGACCGCGGTGCCTCGAAATCGCTGAGCTCCACGGTGGCCACGGCTCTGTAGTGCTTGCCCCTGGCGGCGAGCTTGTCGAGGAGGATCCGCAGGAAGTCGTACTCGACGTGGGTGGCGCTGCCCGGTCCGGCGGGGGTCTGGCTGCGCCAGAGCACGGCTTCCTGCAGGCCCACCAGGTGGGGGTCGCTGTCGGCGATCTCGTCGGCCAGTGCCTCGGCCCGCTCGGGGAAGTTCGTCGCCTGGACGTTCGCGTACGCCGCGGTCACCGCGGCGACGAGCGCCTGTGGGCTGGTGGCGGCGAGGACGGGCGTGAGGTCGGCACCCTGGTAGATGTTGCGGGTCATCACCCGCAACGTGGCAGGGTGCTCGGCGGCCGAGGCCGCGGTGAGTGACCCGGGTACGAGAAGCAGGAGCGCGCCCAGGGCGGCTGTGAACCAACGGCGACTCATCCAGACAGACCTTTCGGTGAAGAGCGGGTGAAAACCCGCGTCCTCCGCGAAACCTAAGGTGGCCGACAGGACGTGGCGATCCAGGCGTAGGCCGTCCGGCCGATGTACATCGCACGCGAATCGGCTCTGTTCTCGTGTACCTGCGCCCAGTTGGCGTGTAGCTGTGCGTACCGCTCAGGGATGCGGCAGGAGCGAGGGAGGGCGGTGCAGCGGACAGCGATAGCAGTCGTTCCGCTTCGAGGTTCGGAAAGCCCCCCCGTCGCCGCTATCGACGATCCGGCGCTGCCGGGGTGCTGGCCGAACCGGCGGCGGCGCGGGCGGACGGGATGGACGCCGACAGCGGTCAACCAGTGGACGCCTGGGCGCTGGGGCTGGTCCAGGTGGGCAGGTGTACTGGCTGTGCGGGTGGCCTCGTGGACTGTGCTCACCGACCGCCGGCGTTGTCAGTTGCTCGGGATACGGTGCGGAGTGATAGGCCGGACGGAGATCGTGAGGGACCGCGGCCATGGGGGGTGGGTAGGAAGGTCCCCGGCATCCAGCCCGGGACTGGATTGGTATCCGTGTCCCCACCCCCCAGCTCCGCCCGCCAGAGTCTGGACTGTGCGGTGAGCGGTACGGTTGACCAACCGTGCCATCTGAAGCGTCGGCATGGACGGGATGATCTTGGTGTGGCCGGTGTGATCACGGCGTCGGAGCCGTCCTGGACAGGTTCGTGCGCCAGTACGCCGCGACCAGCAGGTCCCGGTCCTCCCGCGGAAGGCTCCACGGCCGGTGCGGACCGCGTCCGCGCCCTCGCGCCGCAGAACCGTCACCAGCTTCCCGAACTGCCGCGGGCTCAACCCGGTGAACGGGCAACGACGGCACCCTGGTGCCCACCCGCGACCACACCATCGCCGAGCGGTCGAAGAACTACCGATACTCCACCAACCACCAGGTCGTCATCGACGCCGACACTCGGCTGGTCGTCGTGGTCGGCCGGCCACCGCCCGGCAACCGCAACGACTGCAAGGCGTGGGAAGAGTCCGGAGCGAAAGCCGCCGTCGGCACAACGATGACGATCGCCGACGGCGGTTATCCGGGCACCGGACTCGTGATGCCCCACCGGCAACGCAAGGACGAGGAACTGCCCGACTGGAAACAGGCCCACGACGCCCCGGAGATGTCATGGCTGATCCCCCTGGGCCTGTTGTACGTCCGCGGCGGGAGCAGATCAGGAAGAGGCTGAAGTTCCTCCGTTCCCCGTACAGATGGGAACAAAGGCTGAAACCATACGTACCAGGGGCCTTGAGCCATGCTGGTGCCAGGTCGCGGAGCCCTGCGCACAGCACGGAAACCGTTCATCGGGGGGATGTCCATGGGTGAGACGATCAAGATGCGTATCCCCAGCGACCTTGCGGATCTGCTGGTCAGCGAGGGGTACGCCACCCCGACACGCGGTCGGCGGAGTTCGTTGTGGGCGCTGGACGGGGACTTCCTGGGAAACGCCACTACGGTAATCGCGCTGCTGCAGGCGCCGCAGACCGTCGCCTACCTGGCCAAGGCGATCCGCAAGCTGGCCAACCGGGCCCGGGACGAGGACACAACGAGTAGTCCCAGACTCTCGGTCGAGGCGACCGGCCCGTCGGGGCAGATCCGGTTCGACGGTGAGGCGAGTGTGGAGGAGATCGAGCGCCTGCTCCGGCAGACGATCCTTGTCCAACCCGCCGACCACCGGGAGGTCCACGGCGCCAGTGGCACGGACTGATCGGACCCCGACATGAGTTCCTGGCGACAGCGCGTCGAGTCCCGCATCGTGTCTGCCGTCCAGCAGCGCCTGGGCGTCGAGTTGGTCAAGGACCTCGGCAAGGTCGACGACCAGGACGTGCAGGCGATCGCCCGTCTGTACCGAATCCTCGACCGGAAGCCTGTCTACGCGGCGGCGCTGAACCACATCGTGTCGGCCGTGGAACAGCACTACGCCGGCCCGTCGCTCAAGCCCCTGACGGGTTGTCTGGTCTCTTCTCTGCTCCATGAGACCGGAAGGGCCTTCCAGGCACGCGGATTCGCGGAGGAGGCGAGGGAATGCGATCGTCTCGCCGCCGCGGTGGCCCCCGGCGGGCCGGACCAGGTCATTCTCCACCTGCTGTCGGCCATTTCGAGTCAGCAGGAGCTGTACCTGCTGACCCCGCTCACGGTGGACGCCGTCCTGCGGGCGCTGCTCCACGAGACGAGCCGCAGCGGCCGCCGGATCCGACGCGCGGGCATCCTGGTCGGCGTGGCCTACGCCGCCCACACCACCGCCAACATCGAGCGGCTCGGGGACGCCGTCGAGGCGCTGTCCCACGTGGCGACCACCTCCGGGGCCGCCGCGCTGGCCACCTACTACCGCTCCCGTCACCTGATCGCCACGGGAGACATGGAGGCCGGGCTGGCGGCCGAGACGCAGTTCAGACACCAGGCGGCCGCGATTACCGCCCGGGACAAGGACTACAAACAGGTCGACCTCATTCGGTCCACCTTCCGGAACACGTCCAGCGCCATGGCGAGGGCCGACGCAGCTGTACGCGCCGAAGACTACGTCCAGGCTGCGCAGTGGTACGAACGCAGTGCGGAAGAGCTGCCCGCAGGACCCATGCGGGCAGCCATGTGTGTCCTGGCAGAGGCCGCACGTGTGACGGGGGACCTCCTGCCCTCCGTGGACGCCGTGCGGGCGGCACTCTCCCGCCTGCGCGCCGGCGACGCGTTCGCGGCACGATCCACTCTCGACGTGGAGATGGTCCTGACAGGGATCCTCATGCGGACGGTCGACCTGTACGAGGCCGCGGACCAGACGCCTGGTCAAACGCCCCAGGCCGAGGCGACGCTCGTGGCAGAGGTCGCCGATCTCCTCGGTGACGTGCGAGGCGGTGCCGTGGTGGGCCACCCGAAGCAGAGAGACGCGTATCGCAGCGACGCGCTCGCGGATCTCACCCTTCTGAAGCTGCTTTCGCGCACTCCCCAGCCGGTCGCACCGTCGGCGATTGCCGAGCGCCTGCCCGACCACCATGTTGTCTGGGTCGTCTTCAGCGGTGCCAGGGTCGGTGAGCACGTCCTGACCATCGTCACTCTCCGCCCCTCCGGTCCGTATCCCCTGGTCCGGCGGATTTCCGTGTCGATGGCCGACGGGAGGGCACTGGCACAGTGTTCGGACGAGGAGTCCGAGGATGCTCCGGAGGAGGCCCTGCTCCACGTCCGTTCCCTCGTCTTCGCCGATCTGGACCCCGCCGTTTCCGCTCCGCGCATCCTGCTCGTGCCGGACACCGCGACCTGGTCGATGCCCTGGAGCGAACTGGCACCGCCGCAGGCCTCGGACGTGGCACTCACCCGGTCCGCCGGTGCGACCCTCCGCAGTCGGCCTGCAACACGCGTCGACCGGCCGCGGGTTATCGGGATCTTTGACGAACAGGGCCTTCAGGGCTCACGCCAGGAAGCGCAAGCGCTGGAGGAGCTGGCCGAACAGGGACACATCCGCTTCACCCGTGTGCACTCCCTGCCGGAACTCGACAACGCGCTCGCCAACGCTTCCTACGACCTGCTCACCATCAGCGTGCACGGCACCGCGGACGACGGTGTCGAGTACCGCATGCTCCTGCCCGACAAGCCCTCCTCCCCAGCGGCCCTGCTCCATCTCGCCCTTCCCCCGACCGTCGTTCTCGGCTGCTGCTGGTCGGCCAAGTCCACGGACACGCCCGACACCACTGCCGCGGCGCTGTCCTGTCTGGCCGCAGGCGCGTCCCAGGTCATCGGCGGACTGTGGGCCATCGACGACGAACTGGCCGGTGAACTGCTCACCCGCACCTACGACGGCCACCTGCGCCACGGGATGCCCCTCGCCCAGGCGTTCCGCACGGCTCATCTGGCACTCCCCCGGGACGACCGCCCAGCGGCTGCGGGACTCGCGTTCATAGGCCACCCCTGACGCCTCACACGACCCACATCCGGTAGATGCCGTCGGATCACCGTCACCTCGTCCTTGATTCACTCGGACCACCTAAGCGCTGTGGCACGCGCTGCCGAGGGCCTGGGAGTAGTCAGCGGGGCCAGACAGGACCGCCTGCCTGGCCCCGCTGACGTCAGGTCGCGGCCCTCCACCCAGCCCCCGACGACGGCACTCGCCGTCCGTCCCCCACGGCAACCCACCCCGGCCCCTGGCCGGGGTGGGTGAGACCGGCCAGGGCCCGCCCCCTGCTCCGCATGTCAGGCGGCGGTCCACCGATGCGGCCGCAAGGGCGCGGCGCTCCACCAATGCCGTTGGCGTACGCCTCGCGCCTGGCCGCGACGCAGGTGCCGGGGAACGTGCGTAAGCGATACTGGTGACATTCCCTCCGGCCCCGGGTCGGCGGAACGCCGCATCCGGCCCGCCGTTGTCTCTTGATGCCTCTGACTACGAGAAACGGAGGAATCCGAGATGTGCCGCTGGATCGCGTACACGGGTACACCCGTCTTTCTCAGCCGGGTCCTGTTCGAGCCGGAACACTCCTTGATCGACCAGAGCCTGCATTCCCGTATGGGTGTGGAGACGACCAACGGTGACGGCTTCGGCGTCGGCTGGTACACGCAGGACACGACCACTCCCGCGGTTCTGCGGGACGTCGGCCCGGCTTGGAACAACCGCAATCTGCAGGAAGTCGCCCACCATGTCCGGTCGGGTCTGTTCTTCGGGCACATCAGGGCCTCGACCGGAACGGCCGTGCAGCAGACCAACTGCCACCCCTTCCGGCACGGTCGCTGGATGTGGATGCACAACGGGATGATCAGCGGATTCCACCGGTTCCGGCGTGACTTGGTCCTGACCGTCGACCCGGCTCTGTACCCGGACATCGAGGGTTCCACCGACTCCGAGCTCATGTTCTTCCTGGCTCTCACCTTCGGCCTGGCAGAAGATCCGCCCGGTGCCGTGGCGCGTATGGCAGGCCTGATCGAGAAGACGGGGCACGCGCATGACGTCCCGTACCCGTTGCAGATGACCATCGCGGTCGCCGACGGCGAACGAGTGTGGGCCTTCCGCTACTCCAGCGAGGGCCGCTCCCGGTCGCTGTACTACAGCACCAAGGTGGACGCTCTGCGCGCGCTGCACCCGGAGACCTCGTTCCTGCGGGATATTTCGGACGAGACCCGCCTCGTCGTCTCCGAACCGCTGGGCGCACTCCCCGGAGCCTGGAACGAGGTGCCGGAGAGCAGTTACGGCGTCATCCAGCCGGGTGGGGACGCGCTTCACGCCTTCCGTCCCCAACTCCACGACGGTCCGCTTCCGGCCTGAGCGCGCCGGCCTCACTGAGGCAAGGTGTCCGCGGAATCGTCTCGGGCCGGGGATCCGGGAAGGGGCACGGCCGCCGCGAGCCGCCGAGTCCGATCATGGCGGTCAGGAGGCTGGTGAGCGGCTCGGAGTGCGTGCCACGTCACTCACAGCTGCCCAACGGCGTCGGCGCGGAGCGTCTCAAGGGCTGCGATTCGTGGCCGTGGCGACGTACTGGCTGGTGAGAGGGCCAGGAGCCGGTGTCCCGTGCGCCGCGGCAGGAGGACTGGGATGCTGGAACGGGAGGCGCTATGAAAGTGACGCTGCCGGCAGGTGGTGAGCGCTGTGGTTGATATCTCTGACCATGCCAGGGGCCCGACCATTCCGGCTGTGCCGTACGCCGACCCTGTCGGAGACCCGTTCCTGCGGGCCCGATTCGCTCTTCCCGCGAGGCCGGTCACGTTTCTGCGGCGACAGCGGCTCATCGACCATCTCGATCAGGCTCTCCGGACGCCGTTGACAGTGATCAACGGCGCGGCCGGGGCCGGCAAGACCGTGCTGGCAGCGCACTGGGCCGCCGGACTGCGGCAGCCGGTGGCCTGGCTCACGGCTGAGGCCGGGGCGCTGCGTCCGGGGGTGTTCTGGGCGTACGTTCTTCAGGCCATGCGTGCTTGCGACGGGCCGCTGTCCGACGCAGTGGTGGCTCCCGCGGACGCCGACCGGGTGGACCGTAGGCTGCTGGCAACGCTCGCTGCCGAGCTCAACGATCGCGACCGGCCCCTGGTCCTCGTACTCGACGAGTACGACCGTGTGACCGCTCCAGATGTCGCTGAGCAGCTCGAGTTCGTCCTGCACCATGCCGGTCGGGGGCTGCACCTCGTCCTCGTCACCCGCACCGAACCGTTGCTTCCGTTGCATCGGTACCGGGCGGCCGGCGAGCTGACGGAGATCCGCGCCGCTGAGCTTGCCTTCACGCCGGAGGAGACCGTCGCGCTGCTGGAGCTGCACGGTCTGAGTCTTCCGGTCCGCGCCGCGCGCGCCCTGGTGGACCGGACCCGGGGATGGGCGGCCGGCCTGCGGCTGTCCGCCCTGGCCGCTCTGGACAGCGCTGATCCGGAGCTCTACCTGAAGGAGTTCGAGGCGGACCGCAGTACGGTCGCGGACTTCCTGCTGGCCGAGGTCCTGAAGGGACAGCCGGAGGAAACGCAGGATCTCCTGCTGCGTGTCAGCGTCCTGGAGCGTTTCTGTCCCGATCTGGCCAACGCGCTGACACTGCGGACCGATGCCGAGCCCATCCTCGCCACGCTGCACCGCGACAATGCGTTCGTCGAGCCCTTGGGGCACTCGTGGTATCAGCTCCACCCCCTGTTCGGGGAGATACTCCGGGCACATCTGCGCCAGCGCCTGCCCGGCCTGGAGCCGGAACTGCACCTGAGGGCCGCGCGGTGGCTGCGCCGTTCCGGATTCCTGCCGGAGACACTCGCCCACGGCGCCGCTGCGGGCGACTGGGATTTCGCCGCCGGTGCCCTCGTCGACGACCTGGCGATCGGGCAGCTCTTCACCAGCCTGCGCTCGGGTGACCTGACCCAGTTGTTCTCCCACATGGGGCCCGAGGCCAGGAGTCCGGCTTCCGACCTCGTGCGCGCGGCCCGCAACCTGTCCGGGCACGACCTGGAACGCGGCATGACCCGTCTGCGCCACGCCGAGAAGCGTCTGGCCGACGACGCGCCCGACCTGGCGGCCGCCCAGCTGAGCTGTGCGCTGCTCGAGGCACTGGCCGGTCGTCTGACCGGATGTCCCTCACTGGCCGAGAAGGCCGCTGAAGCGGCCGACGGACTGGTCCATGAGGTCCCGGCACACCTCCTGGACAAGCATCCTGAACTCACCGCTCTGCTGCTGACCCATCTGGGCTCGGCCCGCCTGTGGGCCGGGCACTTCGAGGACGCGAGAGCTGCCCTGACCACGGCGGCCGGCGCCCCCGGCGGAGCCTCTACCGTCCTGCCCCGGCAGGACTCGATGGAGCACCTGGCCCTTCTCGACTACCTGGACGGCTGGCTCGGGCGGGCGGAGCGCAAGGCCTTGGCGGCGGTGTCCCAGGCGGAGCGGGACGGCGTTCCCCAGCCGTCCGGCTCAGGCATCGGCCAGTTGGTCCTCGCAGCCGTGGCCATCGACCGCCATGAGCTGGGCCGGGCACGGGCCCTCCTCGATGAGGCGCCGCTCCCACCAGGAGGACACGACCCGGTGTCGGCTGCGGGACGAGCCCTCGTCACGGCTCGCCTCCTGTTGGTCAGGGGCAAGGCGGGAGCCGCTGCCGAGGCGACGGACCCGGCCGTCTCCACCGCCGTGGCCTCACCTTGGGCGACAAGCCGCGCAGCGCTCGTCGTCTCCGCCGCCCACCTGGCCGAAGGACGGCCGGACCAAGCGGCCGAGGAGCTCCAGGGCGTGTCCGGCGACCAGCCGGTGTGTGTCGCGGAGGCCGCGGCGATCCAGCTTGCCGCAGGCGGTACCGGGGCAGCCATCGATCTGCTCGACGGCATCCGGTCCGGGGGCCGCTCCGGGCCGGCCGTGACCGTGCGGGCGGCGCTGGTGAGGGCTCAGGCAGCTGAGAGTGCGGGGGACGCCGCCACTGCCCGCAGGCTCGTCGGGCAGGCGCTCCTCGACGCCCGGCGGGAGCGGCTGCGACGTCCGTTCCTCGACGCCGGAGCATGGATACGGCCGCTCCTGGCCACGCCTCCGCTTGACGAACTGGCTGCCGACTGGCTCACACCCGGCACGCCGCGACGCGACGAGCAGCCGCAGCAGGCTTCGCCGCCCCCGCCGCTCGTCGCGGTGGAGCTGAGCGGACGCGAGCGCGATGTCCTGGAGCGGCTGGCCCGGATGATGTCGACGGAGGAGATCGCCGCCGACATGTACGTGTCGGCGAACACGGTGAAGACCCATCTCAAGAGCGTGTACCGAAAGCTGGCGGTGAACAGGCGCGGCGACGCAGTGCGCCGCGCACGCGACCAACGGCTGTTGTGATGGCTCTGCCGGTTCTGCGCTCGCCGGTCTGTTCGCTGAGGAGGTCGGTCCCACGGGAGAGCAACTCGGTAACTTCCCGCAAGCGTTCACTCACCTCGCGCTGATCACGGCTGCTCTCTCCCTCGATCAGCAGATGGACGCCGCCGACCGAGCCTCGGGCCCTGCGCGCGGTCCTCAAGGAACCCGTGGGGCCGCGCGCTTGAGCAGCGCCCGGTAGCACCCTGACCGGGCCGTTGCGCGACCGGCACAGGCTCTCCAGGGATCCGGTCCCTTCCCCCGTCACGGGTGAGGCGCGGGGTGGGTTCCTTCGGTTCCGATGGGAGGAGCGGCGAGGCATGTGCCGGCCGCTGCCCGGCGACTCCGTCGGCGTTCCGGCCTAGGCGGCGAGGTGGACAGCGTGAAGCACTGGCGGGCCCTGATCGTCCTCGGTACGGCCCAGTTCCTGATGGTCCTGGACACATCCGTCATGAACGTGTCCATCAGTCAGCTGGTCGAGGACTTCGACACGGAGGTCACCGCGATACAGGCCGTCATCACCCTGTACGCGCTCGTCATGGCGGCGTTCATGCTCATCGGCGGCAGGTTCGGTGACATCGTGGGGCGTCGCCGCATGTTCCTTCTGGGGCTGGTCGTGTACGCCGTGGGGTCGGCTCTGACCGCCGTGGCGCCCACGCTGTGGGTCCTCCTGCTGGGTTGGTCCGTCATCGAGGGGATCGGCGCCGCCATGGTGCTGCCGGCCATGGCCGCCCTCGTCGCGGAGTCGTACCGCGGGCGGGAACGGGCCGTCGCCTACGCGGTCATCGGCGGGCTCGCCGGCGCCGGGATCGCGGTCGGCCCGCTGCTGGGCGGCTGGGTGACGACGTACCTGACCTGGCGCCTGGTTTTCGCCGGTGAGGTCGTGGTCGTCGTGGCCGTCCTCTTGTGCCGCCGGATGATCGCGGCGTCCGCCCCGACCGGCGCTCGTCCCCGGCTGGATGTGGTCGGTGCCGTGCTCTCCGCGGCCGGACTCGCGCTGGGCGTGCTCGGGGTGCTGCAGAGCAGCACCTGGGGATGGGTGCAGCCCCGCAACCCTCCCTTCACCGTCTTCGGCTTCGCCCCGACACTGTTCGTCGTCGGCGCCGGGGCGGCCGTCCTGGCACTCTTCCGCTACTGGGAGCGGCGGCGGGAGCAGCAGGGTGCTGACCCCCTCATGCACTTGTCGCTGTTGCGCAGGCCCGTGCTTCGGTCCGGCCTGATGACTCTGCTGAGCCAGAACCTCATCCTGCTGGGTCTGTTCTTCGCCATCCCGCTGTACTTGCAGGTGGTTCAGGGTTTCGATGCCTTCCAGACGGGCCTGCGCCTGCTTCCTGTGTCCGTGACCATGTTCGTGACCTCCTTGTCCGCCGCCTCGCTGGGGCGGGTGCTGGGGCCGCGCCGGGTGGTCCGGCTGGCTCTGGTGACCTTGGCGGCGGCGGTCGTGTGGCTGCTGGCCACCATCGATCCGGTCATCGACGACGCGCAGTTCGCCGGAGCCATGGCCCTGCTGGGCGTGGGTGTGGGCCTGCTCGCCTCGCAGCTGGGCAACGTCGTCCAGTCCGGCGTCGGCGAGGAGGAACGCAGCGAGGCCGGAGGACTCCAGTTCACGGCACAGAATCTGGGCTCGGCGCTGGGCACCGCGCTCATCGGGTCGATCCTCATCGGTGCGCTGGCGCACGCCTTCACGACGCAGGTGGCGGACAACCCGCGGCTGTCCGCAGAGACCCGTGAGCAGGTCGGTGTCGCTCTTCAGGCGGGGGTCACCTTCGTCCCTACCGATCAGGTGCGCTCCGCGGCCGAGCGTGCCGGGTTGCCGCCGTCCGAGGTCGATGCCGTCGCGGACGCCTACGCCTCCGCGCAGTTGGACGGCCTGAAGGCGGCGATCCTCGCCACCGGCGGGATCGCTCTGGCCAGTTTCCTGGTCACACCGCACCTTCCGAGCACCCGGGAGAGCCGCCCGCGGCCGGGCGACGGCACTTCGGCCGGCGCGACGGGATCGACGCGCTGAGTCCGAGAGGAGTCACCAGTGCCCAGAAGCAGGTCCGGCCCGAACACTCCGCGTCGGCCGGGCGATGTCGAGCACCGTGCTCACGCGGACTACACGGGCGGCGTCTACGGATCGATGCTCGCCGCCTCCGTGGTGATCGGCGCCGGCTCGCTGGGCTCCTTCCCACGAACCGAGCTGGTGCTGCTGCTGCTCGTCACCTCTCTGGTGTTCTGGATCGCGCACGTGCATGCCCAGCTGTTCGGGGCGCGCCTGGCGCAGCAGGCTCCGGACCGCCGGGTCGTGCTGCGCGTGTGTCGCGAGGAGTGGCCGATCGTCAAAGCGGCCGTCCCACCGGCCGCTGCCGTGGCCGTCAGTCCGCTCCTGGGCCTTGATGTGCGAGGTGGTCTCTGGCTGGCTCTGTCCGTCGCTGTGGCCGGCCAGGTGGGCTGGTCCGTGGCCGCCGCACGCCGCGCCGGTGCTCCGCCGCGGCTCATGGCCGTCACCGCGTCGGTCAATCTGTTGCTCGGTCTGCTGATCGTCTCTTTCAAGATCCTTCTGACTCATTGACGACGTGCCGGCCCTTCGCCGCCGTGCGACGGGTCACCTGCCGCGGGTGAGGTGCGCAGTGGCGGCAGGGGGGACGATCGCAGGGAAGGGAGTCGTCCGCCTGTCCCAAGCATGTCCATGGGAGGACAGCTCGTGCGCTACGAGATCCGCGTCGAAGGGCACTTGTCGGAAACCTTGGCCAAGGCATTTCCGGAGCTGGGCCACGTAGTGATGTCCGGCCAAACGGTCCTTTTCGGTCCTGTCGTGGACGAAGCACACCTGTACGGTCTGCTGGCACGCTGCCAGTCGCTCGGATTGCGCGTCATGGAGATGCGGCAGTTGCCGGAATGACAGCGCGGCGGGGACACCGGCTCCGCACGGGAACTTTCGCCACGGCCGCTCTGGGCCCCGTCGGGCGACCTCACGCCCGGCAGGAGCGTCAGCTCCGCTCCGCCGTGATCCGTCCGGAGCGACAGGCGGCCTCCAGCGCCTCGTGGTCCCGCTCGTTCTGGTCGGCGTAGGACTGCGCGAACTCAGCGAGCGCGCGGTCGAAACGGTCGCTGCCACCCAGATAGGCGGCCAGGGCGATGGGATCGCCCGAGCGGGCATGGGCCCGTGCGAGGGATGCCCCGCACAGTCCGGCGAAGAGGGACAGCAGACCCGGCCCCATGGTTTCCGGCCGTGCGATGCCCTTCCAGTCCCACAGCTGGCGCACATAGAAGTCCCGGCCCTGCCCGTCGAGGCCGACGACGCGGGTCCAGCCGAGGAAGATGTCGCCGGCCGTCTGCATCAGGCGCTGCCCTGCCACCACCCGGCGGCCCTGGTTGTCGTAGGGTTCGCCGCCCGTGTGGGCGGCCAGCACCGACTCCTGGGCCTCCTTGGCCTGCAGCAGCAAGGGGTCGTCGTCGTCCTTGCCGAGCAGGAGCAGCACCCAGCAGCGCGTACCGACGCTCCCGACGCCCACCACCTTCCGCGCCATGTCCACCAAGCGGTAATGACGCAACAAGTGCCGGCGTTCGGACGGGAGGGTCCGGGCGTAGTCGTCGAGGAGGGCCTGGAATTCCTTTACCCGCCCGCTCTCGGACTGGTCCGGCGACAGTTGTCCGAGCGGGGTGATGAGCGGTGGGTCGGGGGCGATGCGCCGGCCCTCTGCCGTGACGCGGGTGAGCTTCGCGAAGGCCTCGAGATGCGTACGCGTGCGGGCGCGCGCCGTGGCTTTGGCGGTACGGCGCCTGGCTTCCCTGTCCATCGACGAGGCCACGAGTTCCCGCATCCGGTCGGCGTCGTCCTGCGCGTACCAGATGTCCAGAGTGCGCATGCCGGCGAACTGGTGCATCCGCTCCCGATACGCCCTCACACAGGCCAGCACGGTCCTGTTCTGCTCCTTGAGCGAGAAGCCGTTGGCCCGGCCCGCCGTCACGAAACCCGCCGTCAGCCGCTTGACATCCCATTCGAACGGTCCGGGCAGGGTCTCGTCGAAGTCGTTGATGTCGAAGACCAGACGTCGCTCCGGCGAGGCGAGCAGCCGGAAGTTCAGCGGGTGGGCGTCCCCGCAGAGCTGCACCTGCAGCCCGGTGTTGGGCAGGGGTGCCACGTCCGCCGCCATGATCGCGGCTGCGCCGCGGTAGAAGCGGAACGGCGACTCCAGCATGCGGCCGTAGCGGATCGGCACCAACTCCGCCACCCGGTCGGCCGACTGCCGCTCTATCGCTGCGATCGGGTCGGGTCGCTGCTGTGCCGTCTCGTACCAGCCGTGGCAGGAACGAGACGCCCGCCTGCGCGCGTTCCTGCCGTACGCCGCCCGTTCGGCCGGTGACAGGGACGCGGTGAACCCGCTGGGTACGGTCATGGTCCGGCCTCCCGGTCTGGCGTCCCATCAGTGCCGGAACGCGGCTCGTGCGACGGCTCGGCGCGCTGCCTGCTCCCGCCCGTCCGGACAGCGTTCGCCGGCACCCGCGGCGCCTCCGACGAGCGGCAGCCGTCCCGTGCTCCGGAGCATGACCGTGCTGAACGTGATCAGGGTGAAGCACGGGGCATCCGAAGGCGATGAGCACGGCGCGGCCCTCCGGGCGGAGCCGCCGGTGGGCGTACGGCCCCGACGGGTCGTGGGTCCGGACCGTGCTCGGATCGCTCTCATCTCATGTCTCTTCGTTCCGTCCCACTCGGCGGACCGGTGGGCAGCTCGTCCGCGGACTCCTAGCTCACCGCCTGGGCGGCGTCGCCGGTTCACCCGTGGCGGGTGACCCCTGGCCCGGTGACAGGCGTGATCCTGAAACGGTCGGGTGGCACACCGCCTCTTCGTACCACCCCACGGACGTCCCGAGGCACCGCTCGATCATGCGTGGAGGAGCCATGACCATGCCGCGTCATCAGGCATCGCGCACCGGGCCGGAGCCCCGGCCCGACGAACCGGCCCCCGGTACGACGGGCGGCGACCCTGCGTACGTCCTTGCCCGGCTCGGCCGTTCCTGGACCTGGCTCCTCGGCTCCGCCGTCGCGACGCTGGTGCCGGGCGTCCTCGTCCTGGTGTGGCCGGAGGCGACCCTGCACGTGCTGGCTGTGCTCGTCGGCCTGTATCTGCTGGTGATGGGGGCGTTCCGGTTCGTGGACGTCTTCGCGCGCAAGGGACACGAACGACTGCCCGGGCTGCTCGTGGCCGTGCTGTTCGTCCTGGCCGGAGTGCTTTGCCTGCGGAACCCTCTGCAGACCATCACCGCTCTGGCGCTGATCGTCGGAGCCGTCTGGCTCGTGTCCGGAATCCTCACGCTCTACGCGGCCCTCACCACAGACGATCTGCCGCACCGTGGCGTCGTCCTGGGCGCCGCGGTGCTCGGCATCGTCGCGGGCGTCGTCGTTCTCGCCGTGCCGACCGAGTCGGCCAACGCCCTGACCCGGCTGCTCGGCCTGTGGCTCGTCCTGCTCGGCCTGGCCGAAGCGGTGGTCGCGCTCGCGTGGCGGGCCGCGCTCGCGAGGACGCCCGTCCCAGGGCCGCAAGGTCCCCCTCCTGCGGTCTGACACCGCAACCGCCCCGAGGAGTACCCGTGAACCCGACCGCGGCCCCCGGTCCCTCCGACTCCGGCGGCGCCACGAACGGCGAGCACGCCCTCACCCCCGAGGAACGTGCGGAGTACGAGCGGCTGCGCCGCCTCGCGGCGGTGCGCCACCGGCGGGTACGCCGGGCGGGCTCCTCCGTGCTGCTTGTGCTGACACTTCTGCTTGCGCCCCTGGCCGTCGTCGCGGCCTGGGTCCAGGACACGGTCTCCGACACCGACAGGTACGTGCAGACCATGGCGCCGCTGGCGTCCGAGCCGCCCGTACAGGACGCCGTGATCAACCGGCTCACGGACCGCGTGGTGGAGCGGGTGGACGTCGGGGCGGTGACGGACTCGCTCACCAAGGCACTCCAGGACGCGGGAGCACCACCCCGTGTCGTGGAGGGGGCCGATGCCCTCACCGCTCCCCTGCAGGACGCGGTCAGGAACGTCGTGGACCGCACCGTCCGCGGTGTGATCACCAGCGACGCCTTCCAGCAGGCCTGGGAAGGCGCCAACCGGCGGTCGCACGCCGCGGTGGTGAACATGCTCACCGATGACGGCGGGGGCGCCCTGCGTGCCGAGGGGGGAACCGTCCAACTGGATGTGGGCGAGGTCGTCGACCAGGCACGGGACCGACTCGTCGACGCGGGCTTCGACAAGGCCGCCGCCATCCCGGACACCGACCGGACGATCACGCTGTTCCAGACGGAGGAGCTGGGCAAGGCGCAGGACGCCATGCGCCTGCTCGACGTCCTGGGCGTCTGGCTGCCCGTCCTGACCGTCGCACTCGCCGCCCTCGCCGTGTGGACCGCTCCGGCACACCGGGTGATGCTGATGATCACCGCGACGGGTGTCGGCGTGATGATGGTCGTGCTGCTCGTCGCTCTCGCCGTCGTCAGACGTGTCTATCTGGACTCCGTCCCGCCCACGGCACTGCCCCCCGACGCGGCCGCCGCGATCTACGACACGTTCGTCCGCTTCCTGCGCGACAGCACGCGCACACTGCTGGTCGTGTCGGTGATCACGGCACTGATCGCGTACCTCTACGGTCCCGGTCGTCCCGCCCGTGCCGTCCGCGCGGTGGCGGACCGGAGCACGACGGCCGCCGGCCGGGGCCTGGGCCGCGCGGGAGTGCGCACCGGGTCCACCGGACGCCGGCTGGCGGACCACCGGGCGTGGACCACGGGTGGGATCATCGCGGCCGCAGCGCTGGCGCTGGTGCTCTGGAACCACCCCACGGTCGGAGCGGTGGCGCTCGTCCTCGGCGTCGCCCTGGCAGTCGTGATCGTCCTGGCGATCCTCGCGGCCGCCTCCGGGCCGACCGACCGGGCGGCGGACCGGGCGGCTTCGTGAGCCATGGGCGGAGCCCCGTGGTCCCCCAGGCATCCGCCGCACCCCGCAACCGCGGAAGGAGAGCGACCCCTGGTCCGAGACGGCGGGGAACGGGTCGAGCGGCAGCGATCAGCGCAGCGCGCACACTCACCCGCGCCGGGTGAGGCGCCCGGTGATTGCCGTGGGCACGCTGATGGTGACAGAGAACCGCTGCCGGGTGAACGCCCGGGACGGAGGCCGGACATGACCGCGCAGACCTATATGGCGTACGACTTTCCGCTGCTGGGCGCCTTCTGGGCCATGCTCTTCTTCTTCCTGTGGATCATGTGGTTCGTCCTGCTCTTCCGGATCGTCGCCGACATCTTCCGTGACGACGCGCTGAACGGCTGGGCGAAGACCGGCTGGCTCCTCTTCTGCATCCTCCTGCCCTTCCTCGGCGTGTTCGTCTACGTGATCGCCCGCGGCAGGACCATGGGCCGCCGTGAGGTGGCGCAGGCGCGGGCGCGGCAGGAGGTGTTCGACGCGTACGTCCGGGAGGCCGCGGGCGGGCGGTCCAGCAGCGTCGACGAGCTCGCCAGACTGTCCGAGATCCGCGACCGCGGCGCCATCACTGACGAGGAGTTCCGCAGGGCGAAGGAACTGGTCCTCACCGGCCACGGCCCGGCGGAGCACTCGGGCTCCACCCCTCACACCTCCGGACGCTGAGCATCCGAGCACCACGAAACGAGGCGCGACATGACCGCGACACACACTCGCCCGACGGACACGCCGAAGCAGGAATGGGCAACCGGCCTGACGGTCTTCGCCGCCGTGATGCTCTTCCTCGTGGGTGTGCTCGACATCTTCCGGGGCATCATGGCCATCGCCGAGGACGACATCTTCGTCACCACACCCAACTACGTCTTCGAGTTCGACCTGACCAGTTGGGGATGGATCCACCTCGTCCTTGGGGCGCTCGCCGTGATCGTCAGCATCGGACTGCTCCGGACCGCGATGTGGGCGCGCGTCACCGGCGTGGGCATCGCCGGACTCGTCATCATCGGCAACTTCCTCTCCCTGCCGTACTACCCGGTGTGGTCGATCGTGATGATCGCGCTCTCCGGCTTCATCATCTGGGCCCTGTGCGTGGTCGAGCGCGGCAACCTCTCCGAACTGTCCGAGCGGCGCTGACCGAGCACGGTGTGAGCCGGCCACGGGCGGACGGCGCCGGAGGGCGGAGGGAGGCGTGCCCGAGGACGGCGAAGAAAGGGGCCGACCGGTGGGAACACACGCAGGACACACGAGGAGATCAAGAGCGGCAGGGCCCGCGCCCTCTCGCCAGGGCAGCACCGGACGCGCCCGCCTCGCCGTGCTCGCCCTGCTGGCGAGCATCACGGTGCCGCTCGTCGCCGCCGGTCTGCGGAGCGTGCTGTGGGTGCTGGTCGGCATCGCCGGCGTGGCGCTCGCAGCCGTCGGCGTGTGGTGGGCCCTGGCGCACACCGGTGCGGTGCGCGCCTTGGGCGCGGTCCTCTCGGTGGCCGCGCCGCTCACTGTCCTTGCCCTGTTCGCCACGTTCGGCATGCTGGGGCCGGCCTTGCTGTCCCTGGCCCTGTGGGTGCTGGCGGTAGCGTCGGCGCGTACGGCCCTGAGACCTGGGCACGCCGTCTCCAAGCAGTCACAAGAGGCTGTCGCCGAAACGCCCCGCGCCCCCTGGATCGTCATGAATCCTCGCTCCGGCGGTGGCAAGGTCGGCCGTTTCCAACTGGTGGAGAAGGCCCGGGCGGCCGGCTGCCGGGTGGCCCTGCTCGACGCGGGCCAGGATGTCGTCCAGCTGGCCCGGCAGGCCGCCGCCGCGGGAGCCGACCTGCTGGCGGTGGCAGGTGGCGACGGCACCCAGGCGCTGGTGGCCGAGGTCGCGGCGCGCCACGACCTGCCGTTCGTGGTGGTTCCCGCCGGTACCCGCAACCATTTCGCCCTCGATCTCGGCCTTGACCGCGACGATCCGGCGAAGGCCCTGGAAGCCCTGACCGACGGCGTCGAACTCCGCGTCGACCTCGGGTACGCCGCGGACCGGGTCTTCGTGAACAACGCCTCGTTCGGAACATACGCGTCCGTCGTCACCGAACCCGCGTACCGGGACGCCAAGGCCCGCACGTCCCTGCGCACCCTCCCCGGCCTCCTCACCGGCGAGGGTGCGCCCAGGCTGCGGGCGCGGGCCGACAGGACGTACGTCGACGGACTTCAGGCGCTGCTCGTCAGCAACAACCCATACGGACGCGCCGTCGACGCCGCCCGTCCGGGACGCAGGGAGCGGCTGGACACCGGGCTCCTCGGAGTGGTGTGCCTGCGGGTCGGCAGTGCCGTTCAGGCGGCGGGCGTGGTGCGCGGACCGCGCTCGGGAGGCCTCGTCCGGCTGAACGCCGGGAAGGTCGTCGTAGAAGCCGACTCGGACGTCATCCCGGTCGGCATCGACGGTGAGCACGTCGTCCTGCCGGCTCCCGTCGTGTGCCACAGCGCGCCCGGCGCTCTCCGGGTCCGCGTACCACGCCGTCGCCACGCGCCGCGGGTCGTCGAGGCGTCCGCCGACTGGCCGCGGGTGGCACGGTTGGCGCTGCGCCGCCCGGTCCGGGGACGCGACACCGCACCGGCCTGATGTCCCCGGTGCACGGCATCGCCCCGGAGCGCGTCGCGCAGGCTGCTGCCACAGCTGACCGATGTGTCGGTTCACGGCCGGGGAGCCGGTTCGCCGGCGGACGCCGCGTGGTCACCGATCGGTGACCACGATCTCGCGCTTGAGGATCTTGCCGGTGGGGCCCTTGGGTAGCTCGGCCGTGAAGGTGACGATCCGTGGGTACTTGTACGCCGCCAACCGGTCCTTGACGTGGTCGCGGACTTCCTCGGCCGTGGCTCGGGCACCGGGCCGGAGTGTGATCACCGCGGCGATCTCCTCGCCGTGAACCGGGTGCGGCACGCCGACGACGGCGGCTTCGGCGACGGCCGGGTGCTCGTACAGCACCTCCTCGACCTCACGTGGGTACACGTTGTAGCCACCTCGGATGATCAGGTCCTTCTTGCGGTCGACGATGAAGTAGAAGCCGTCCTCGTCGACGCGGGCCAGGTCGCCGCTGTGGAACCATCCGTCACGGATCGCCTCCGCCGTGGCCTCCGGACGGTTGCGGTAGCCGGTCATCACGTTCTCGCCGCGGATCACGATCTCGCCGACCTCGCCCGGGGGGACCGCGCCGCCGCCCTCGGTGACGAGCTTCATCTCGACTCCGCGGACGGGCCGGCCGATCGAGCCCGCCTTGCGCGGGCGGTCGGGGTGGTTGAACGCGGCGACCGGCGACGTCTCGGAGAGTCCGTATCCCTCGAGTACGGTGACGCCGAAGCGCCGCTCGAAGCCGTGCAGCACCTCGACCGGGAGCGAAGCGCCGCCGGAGACGGCGAGGCGCAGCCTGTGCGCGTCGAAGCCTTCGGGAAGCTCGGCGTGGAGCAGGGCCGCGTACATCGTCGGCACGCCGAGGAACACGGTGACCCCGTCGCGCGCCATGATCTCCAGGGCGCGCCCCGGCTCGAACCGCGGCAGCAGGGTCAGCGTGGCGCCGGCGGCGACGGCCGTGTTGAGCGCGCAGGTCTGGCCGAAGGCATGGAAGAGGGGCAGGCCGCCGAAGAGCACGTCGTCAGGTCCGACCTGGAGCAGCGTCTCGGCCGTGGTGGCGGTGTTGGTGGCCAGGTTCCGGTGGGACAGTTCGGCCCCCTTCGGCGTCCCTGTCGTGCCCGAGGTGTAGAGGATGAGGGCCGGGTCGTCATCGGTCCTGTCGACAACGGGCATCGGTTCGTGGGCCCGCAGTACATCGTCGAAGGCCAGGGGCTCAGTCACCAGGCATGCGGTTCCGGTCTCCGCGGCGGCCTTCGCCACCTCGTCCGCGAACAGGGGGTGCACCAGCGCGATCCGTGCCTCGCAGTCGCGCAGGGTGAAGGCCACCTCTCGGGCCTTCAGGAGCGGATTCAGCGGCACGACCACACCGCCGGCCCGCAGGACGCCGTAGTAGACGACCGGGAACAGCGGGACGTTGGGCATGGTCACCGCGACGCGGTCGCCGGGCCGGACGCCACGGTCATGCAGGAGGGCGGCGAGTCTGGCGCTCGCGTCGTCCAATTGAGCGTAGGTGAGCGTGCTGTCGTCGTGGCGCACGGCGATGCGATCGCCCTTGGCCGCGGCGGAGTTCACCACGAACGTGGCGAGGTTGGTCATGTTGGCAGTCTCCTTGGGTTCGTCTCCGCCTGCGAGGCGGTGTTCCGGGGGCGGATCACGTCGAGTGGGGTGACCCCGCCGCGAGCACCGTCCGTACGTGGGCGGTGTGGCAGGGTCAGCCACAGTCGCAGTAGATGGCGCTTGAGTTCGGGCTGGTCGTGGTCCTCGAACTCCTCTCGCGCATGCATGATCGTGTGGGTGTTGAGCAGCAGCAGATCGCCGACCTGAAGGTCGATGTCGAGCCGGAACTGCGGGGAGCCCGCTACCTCGTCAATGAGGTCGAACAGCTCCAGATCCGCCGGTTCGAGGCGGGGCACCTGGGGGAAGCGCTGGGCGGACTCCAGGTAGCACCGGTTGTAGCGCATGCTCAGTGCTCCCCCCGGCAGCCGGGCGGCGAGCGGGGCGGCCGTGCAGGGCGGCTCCTCGGGAGGTTGTTCCTGCCGACGGTCGAAGCAGTACGGGCGGTACATCCGCTCGGCCAGATCGGGACGCATGCTCAGTACCGCGTTGTGGACGGCCGCCGCGCTGACCAGGGACGTGCGTCCTCCGGTGCGGGGTGCCCGCAGACAGAGCAGCGCGAGCAGATCGGCCCCATCGGTGTGGAAGGGCAGCGCCGCACGGGTCTGGTAACCGCGTGTTGCGGGATCGGCCAAGCTACGGCCGGTGTCCCGGACGTGGCCGAGCATGTGCCCGTCCGCGTTCTGTGCGACGGGGCGCCCCACGTGCTGACCGAGGCCCCAGAAGACCGCGCTCGCTGCCGGCCCGCCCAACTGCTCGGCCGGGAGGCCCTTGACGACCGCGAACCCCCGCCCGTGTTCGAGTGTCCCGGCGATGCTCTTCAGTTCACCGGCGAGCGTGGGGAGCGGGAAGTCGGCTGCTGTCAGCTTCAGCAGTGTGAGATCGCGCCCGCGCGCCTCGCACAGCGCGGTGTCGAGCTCCGCGAGGTGGTGGGGCGAGAGCCGCAGGGTCCACTCCTCATGGTCAGCCAGATCTCCGCCTCGCCACACCGAAGGGCCCGAGCAGGGCGCGGGCAGCGCCCCACCTGGGTCCGCCGTACCCGTCATGTGCGCCTCCGTACCGTCACGCGTATACCGGCCCGGGCCGTCGCCGAAGGGGACCGGGCCGGTGAACGTGCGCCATGCTAGGTTGCGCCTACCTGCCTTGCTTGTCCTGGCGGGACATATGACTTGTTTTCTCGGGACACGACCCGGACAGCCTCTGGAGGGCCACATGAGGCCTCTGGTCCGCACCGCGGCCCTCAGCGGTTATGTCGAGCTGTGCCGCTCGCTCGGCATCGACCCGCAGTCCCTGATGCGGCGCGTGGGCCTGGACACCGCGGCCCTCGCGGTCCAGGACCGGTGGATCTCCGGGGCGGCCGCGGTCCAGGTGCTCGAACTGTCGGCAGCCGCCTCCGGGCACGAGGATTTCGGCGTACTGATGGCCGAGTTCCGGCGCTTCTCCAATCTCGGCCCCGTCAGTCTGGTCGTCCGCGAGGAACCGGACGTACGGAGCGCACTGGGGCTGTTGATCCGTCATCAGCACATGTACAACGAGGTGCTCCACGCCCGGCTGTCCGAAGGCGACGGGCTGGCCACGTTGAAGGTCGACCTGCGGCTCGGCGAGACGATGGAGACCCGGCAGGCCACGGAACTGGCCGTCGCCGCCTTCCACCGGATCCTGCGGGGCTTCCTGCACACACGGTGGCAGCCTCTCTCCGTCTGGTTCAGGCACCCCGGACCGGCGGACACCACGACGCACCGACGCGTGTTCGGCCCCGCGGTGGAGTTCGGCCGCGAGTTCGACGGCATCGTCTTCTACGCCGACGACCTCGATGCGCCCAACGCCACGGCGGACCCGCTGCTGCGGGAGTACGCCCGCCAGTACTTCGAGGCGATCGCGGTCCCCAAGGACACCACCGTCGCGGACCGGGTACGGGAGCTGATCGAGGTCCTGCTGCCGAGCGGGCGCTGCTCGATCGAGCAGGTCGCGCGCAGCCTGGGGGTCGACCGGCGCACCGTCCACCGGCATCTCGCCTCCTCGGGCGAGACGTTCTCCTCACTCCTGAACGCCACCCGCGTGCACCTCGCCGAGCAGTTCGTCGCGAATCCGCGGCGCACGCTGACGGAGATCTCCGACCTGCTGGGCTTCTCGTCGCTGAGCGCCTTCTCGCGGTGGTTCCGCGAGCAGTTCGGATGCAGCCCGAGGTCGTGGCGCACCGACAGGAGCCGACAGCAACTCCCCGGCCAGGACTGACGCCCCAAGCGGCACGAGGGCGGCCGGCACGGGCCGGCTCACTCGGCGCATCACTGAGCGATGTCCCCAAATGACAAGTTTTCCGTCCCCGAGGGTCAAGCAGGCTCGGGTGCTCGCCCCTACCTTTGCAGCACCGCAGAGACGCGGTCGGCCGCCGGAGGAGAGCCGTGGTACTCCCCCAGTGCACGTCCCCTCCGGACCGGTCGAGCGTACCGGGCCGCCATGCGCCCGTTGTCCCCCGGTGACCCGCATCGATCCTCGCCGGTATCTCATGGCCCCCGCATCGCACCGGGCGCTGCTCCCGGCGGGTGATCACCGATCGCACGAAGGAGACGGACCGTGCACTTCCACGACGACTCACTTTTCCCGGAGAACCAGGAGAAGCTGGTGATCCAGGCCGCTCCCTACGGGCCGGAGTGGCTGCCCGGGGACGCCGACGACCTTCCCCTGACGATGGACGAGCACGTCCAGGCGGCCGTCGACTGCCACAACGCCGGCGCCACCGTGCTCCACATCCACGTACGTGAGCTCGACGGCAAGGGCTCCAAGCGGATGTCCATGTTCAACGAGCTGCTGGGCCGACTGCGGGAGGCCGTGCCGGACATGGTCCTGCAGATCGGCGGCTCGATCTCGTTCGCTCCGGAGGACGAGGGCAGCGAGGCGAAGTGGCTGAGCTACGACACCCGCCACCTGCTGGCCGACCTCACCCCGGCGCCGGACCAGGTGACGATCGCGATCAACACCAGCCAGATGAACATCGTCGAGATCATGACCGACGACGATCTGGAAGGCACCTCGATCGCCAAGCCCGAGTACTACAAGGCATACCGCGACATGGTCGTCGAGGCGGGTCCCGACTTCTACCTGGAGCACCTCAAGCGCCTGCACGCGAACGGCATCCAGCCGCACTTCCAGCTCGCCACGCTGGCCCAGCTCGAGACCGTGGAACGGCTCGTCCGAGCCGGCATCCACACCGGTCCGCTGGTCCTCAACTACGTGGCCATCGGTGGCGGCTTCGCGGGCCGGCACCCGGCCGACCTGATCGAGTTCGTCCGCCGCACCCCGGACGGCGCCGTCCTCACCATCGAGAGCTCCATGCGTGCTGTGGCGCCGATGAACGCGATCGGCATCGCGCTCGGCGTGCACGTGCGCGTGGGCAACGAGGACAACCTGTGGCGGCGCAAGGGCGAGCGCATGACCACCGTCGAGCAGGTCGAGCAGATGGTGCAGATCTCCGAGGCGCTCGGCCGCGACATCGCGACCGGCGCCGAGGCCAAGAAGATCTACAAGCTCGGCGAGTACTACTCCGGCGCCGACGAGACGCTGGCCCGCCTCGGCATGGTGCCCAACCGCCGTCCTGGCCGGCGCGGCTTCATGCTGCGCGACGTCTGATCGCGGCACGGGACCACCGCGCCGCCGCGCCCGGCGCGTTTCCGAGCCCCATGAGGCCGCCGGGGCCGGCCCCCGGCACCGGCGGTCCCTTCTCCTCCTCACCTCACGAACAACGGAGTACGCCCATGGCTCACGCCATCCGCTTCAAGGAGACCGGCGGTCCCGAGGTCCTGCGCCGGGAAGAGGTCGTCGTCGGCGACCCCGGTCCGGGCGAGGTACGGATCCGGCACGAAGCCGTCGGACTCAACTTCGCCGACACCTACTTCCGCAGTGGCCTGTATCCCGCGACGCTGCCCGCCGGACTGGGCGTCGAGGCCGCGGGTGTGGTCGAGGCGGTGGGCGAGGGGGTCACCCACGTCGCCGAGGGCGACCGGGTCACGTACACCGGGAGCCCGCTCGGTGCCTACAGCACGGAACGGGTGATGCCCGCCGACTCCCTGATCCGGCTGCCGGAGGGCATCGGCTTCGAGACCGCGGCTGCGATGACCATGCGCGGACTCACCTCCGCGTACCTGCTGCGCAGGATCCACCCGCTGGAGGCCGGCGACACGATCCTGCTGACCGCGGCGGCGGGAGGCGTCGGCCTCATCGTCTGCCAGTGGGCCAAGCTGCTCGGGCTGAACGTCATCGGCACCGTCTCCACCGAGGAGAAGGCCGAGCTCGCCCGCGCCCACGGCTGCGACCACGTCATCCACTACAAGCGCGAGAACGTGGCCGAGCGGGTCCGCGAACTGACCGAGGGCGCCGGGGTCCCCGTCGCCTTCGACAGCGTCGGCAGGACCACGTACGCCGCCTCGCTCGCCTCGCTGCGGCGTCGCGGGCTGCTGGTCTGCTTCGGTACGGCCTCCGGGCCCGTCCCACCCATCGACGCCATGCAACTGGCCGTCAGCGGCTCCCTGTTCGTCACCCGGCCCGCGCTCGCCGACTACATCGCCGACCCCGCCGAGCGGGCCGAACTCGCGGGCGAGCTCTTCGAGCACGTCGCCTCCGGACGCATAGCCATCGAGATCAACCAGCGCTACGCGCTCGAGGACGCCGTCGAGGCGCACCGCGAGCTGGAAGCGGGACGGACCACGGGATCGTCCGTCTTCGTCCTCTGAGCCCTCACGCGCACCACCACCCTCTCGAGGAGGAAGCACCATGGAAAAGACTGTCGCCCCTCTGCAGGGCGCGCCCGCGTCGGTGCGTGCCCACTCCCGCGGCTCGATCAAGGTCGAGCCGCTGACCTGCACCATCGGCGCCGAACTCTCCGGCGTGAACCTTGGCGACGCCTCGCGCGACGACGGCCTGGTCGCCGAGATCAGGGCCCTGCTCCTGCAGTACAAGGTGCTGTTCCTGCGGGACCAGGACATCACCCGCGCCGAACACGTCGCCTTCGCCGAGCGCTTCGGCCCGCTGGAGGACCACCCGGTCGCCGGCAGCGACCCCGACCACCCCGGCCTCGTCCGCATCTACAAGGAACTGGACAGCGCGCCCGAGCACTACGAGAACGCGCTCCACACCGACGCCACCTGGCGCGAGAACCCGCCCATGGGCGCCGTGCTGCGCTGCATCGAGTCGCCCCCGGTGGGCGGAGACACGATCTGGGTCAACATGGCCGAGGCCTACAGCCGCCTCCCGGAGCACATCAAGACGCAGATCCACGATCTGCGCGCGCGGCACAGCATCGAGGCCACCTTCGGCGCCGTCATGCCGCAGGAGAAGCGTCACGCGCTCAAGGCGCGGTTCCCCGACGCGGAACACCCGGTGGTGCGCACCCACCCCGAGACCGGCGAACAGATCCTCTTCGTCAACGCCTTCACCACGCACTTCGTCAACTACCACACGCCCGGGAACGTCCGCTTCGGGCAGGACTACGCCCCCGGCGCGGGCCTGCTGCTGAACTACCTGATCAGCCAGGCCGCGGTGCCCGAGTACCAGGTGCGCTGGCGCTGGACGCCGAACAGCGTCGCCATCTGGGACAACCGCTCCACCCAGCACTACGCCGTCCAGGACTACTGGCCCGCCGTCCGCCGGATGGAGCGCGCCGGGATCGTCGGCGACAGGCCGTTCTGACCCTTTCCTTTTCCGTCAAGAGCAGTTGAGGTGATGACAATGGGGTTTCTCACCACTGCGGAACCCGCCCCGGGCAGAACCGGTGCCGGTTCCTCGGAGTGGCCCGTGTCCCGGCGCTATGCCTGGGCCGTCTTTGCACTGAGTTTCGGGCTCCTGCTCTCGGACTACATGTCCCGGCAGGTCCTCAACGCCGTCTTCCCGATGCTGAAGGCCGACTGGCTGCTGTCGGACGCCCGGCTGGGCTCCCTCAGCGGCATCGTGGCGCTGATGGTCGGTCTGCTCACCTTCCCCCTCTCGCTGCTGGCCGACCGGTGGGGCAGGGTCAGATCGCTGGTCATCGCGGCCACGATGTGGAGCCTGGCGACCCTCGGCTGCGCCGTGGCGGCGACCTACGGCCAGATGTTCGTCGGCCGGCTCTTCGTCGGCATCGGTGAGGCCGCGTACGGCAGCGTCGGCATCGCCGTGGTCCTCAGCGTCTTCCCGCGCGCCCTGCGGGCCACGCTCTCCGGAGCCTTCATCGCCGGCGGGGCCTTCGGCTCGGTCCTGGGCATATCCATCGGCGGCGCCGTGGCCCAGGCATACGGCTGGCGTTGGGCGTTCGCCGTGATGGGCGTCTTCGGCCTGGTGCTCGCGGGCGTCTACGCCGTCGTCGTCACGGAGAAGCGGCTGGCCCCGCGACAGGATCCGGTCGAGGGCAGGGCCGGCGTCGGGGCGCCCGACCGCCTTCGCGTGCTCCTCCCACGGCTGTTCTCCTCCGTCTCCGTGATCAGCGCCTACATCGGCAGCGGTCTGCAGTTGTTCACCGCGGGGGCCCTGATCGCCTGGCTGCCCAGCTACTTCAACCGCTACTACGACATGCCCACCGCCCAGGCCGGCGCGACCGCGGGCCTCTTCGCCCTGGTGATCGGAATCGGCATGATCGCCGGCGGAATCGCCTCGGACCGGTTCAGCCGGCGCGCCCCGATCCGCAAGTGGACCGTCGCCATCGGTTGCAGCGTCGGCTCTCTCGTCCTGCTGATGACCGCGTTCCGCCTGCCGGCCGGCCCGACACAGTTGCTGATGCTGGCGCTCGGAGCCCTGCTGTGCGCCGGAACGGCCGGGCCGGGGGCCGCCATGGTGGCCAACCTGACCCCCCCGGCCATCGCGGCGACGGCGTTCGCCACACTCACGCTGGCCCAGAGCCTGCTCGGACTGGCCCCCGGCCCCGCGGTCACCGGGGCGCTCGCGGACCGGCTCGGTCTGCTCGGCGCGCTCCAGCTCGTCCCGCTCGTGTCGATCGCGGCCACCGGGGCCCTTCTGGTCGGCCGCCACCGGTACGAGCGCGATCTCCACCGTCTCACCCGACCCGTCGCGACGACGGAGCCCGCGGAACCGGAGGCGTCCTCATGACGCGAACCTCGAAGCCCACGATCGTGATCGTTCCCGGCATGCGGGACCACGTCGAGGATCACTGGCAGACCATCCTCGCCGAGCAGCTCCGTCATGCCGGCCGCACCGTCCACATCGTCCCCCCGCCGGCGCGGAACCGTCTCAGCCGCGACGCCCACGTCGCCAACGTGGTCGAGGTGATGGCGCAGATCACCGGGCCGGTCGTGATCGTCGCCCACAGCGCGGGCGTCATGACCACGGTGCAGTGGGCTCAGTGGCACGACGCGGACGTCCGGGGCGCACTGCTGGCCACGCCCCCGGACTTCGAGACGCCGCTGCCGGACGGCTACCCCACTCCCGACGAGCTGGCGACGTACGGCTGGACACCGGTGCCCCGGAAGCCGCTGCCCTTCCCCAGCATCGTCGCGGTGAGTTCGAACGATCCCCTGGCGTCCCTGGACCGCGTCGCCGAACTCGCTCGGGGATGGGAAAGCCGCCTGGTGGAACTCGGCCCAGTCGGACACCTCAACCCCGCCTCGGGACATGGTCCGTGGTTCCAGGCCGAGGAGCTCGTCGAGGCACTCGCAGACGGCTGGTGCCATGCGGGCCCCCGGCCGGCCTCATAGGCCGCCGCGCTCGGACTCCGTACGACAACAGCATGTGCGGAGCGTGATCCGCACCCCGCGCACTTGCCTGGCACCACTGACAGCAGCCCCCGGCCGCAGGGTCCGGGGGCTGCCGGTCCTGTACCGCACGGAACGGTGGGCTCTCACGCCTCCGCGTATGCCTTCAGGACGTCGGCCTCACCCTGGTCGACGGCCAGGCGGCTGCGCGGCTTCGTGGCGGTCCGTTCCCCGGCTCCCGACGCCAGTGGCGCGCGGAGTGCACCGCATGATCAGCTTGAGCGATGGTACGGGGCAGCTTGCCCTTCACGCTCGCCTGCCGCCCGCGGCTCGCCCTCGGACGTGTCCCGCACATCGCCCGGACCGCAGCGGTTCACTTGATTCCATGACACGCAACAGTCCGCGAGCGCGTCGCAGGACCACTCTGGACCGGCAGAGGCAGGCTGCCGCCCGGCGCTTCCGGGACAGCCAGGCAGGCATGGTGTGGAGTCGGCTCTCGGCGGTCGATTTCTTCAGCAACTGTTTCCAGCTCGCCGCGCTTTCACTGCTGTGCTTCTTCCCCTTCCTCATTGTCGTCACGGCCGCGGCCGGCCGTGACGCCGCCACCGCGGTCGCCGGCTGGCTGGGGCTCAACCGGCAGGCGGCCCAAGCTGTGGCATCACTCTTCGCCGGCGGCGAGGACCTTGGATCCCTCACGATGACGAGCGCCTGCCTGCTGATCGTCGGTGCCGTGGCCGTCGCCGGCACCCTGCAGAGCTGGTACCAGAGGCTTTTCGATGTCCCGCACCGCGGCTGGCGGGACATTCCGGCTCAGCTCTGCTGGCTCGCGATCCTGCTGGCCTACTGCTCCGCGCAGGCCGTAGCCGGCAGAGCGCTCGAGGGGCCGGTGCTGCGGAGCCTGTTCGGTCTCGGCGTGGCGACGTGCTTCTGGTGGGCGACCATGTACGTACTGCTGGTTCCCGCCATGCGGTGGCGCACTCTCCTGCCCCCGGCCGCCGTCACGGCTGTGTGCTGGACGGGCCTGGGCGTCTTCTCCGCCCGCTTCTTCTCCGCGGCGATCGTGGAGAACAACGAGAGTTACGGCCCCATCGGTGTCGTCATGGTCATTCTGTCCTGGCTGGTGGCGGTAGGGGTGGTCATCCATCTGGGAGCCGTCGTCGGTCGCCTGTACCTTGAGCGCCGTTCCGGGCAGGGCTCCCGGCTGCGTCACTGACAGCACCACCTTCAGCAGGGCGGACGGGCTCGTGGTGGTCCGGCAGCGCGCCGGCGGCCGCGGTGAGGACGACGTCACCGGATCGCCCTACGCCATGGTCAACATCGACTCACCTCGGCTCGCGCTGAGAGCACATGGTCCCGATGCCGTTGAGGACGCTGCCGTACGACTCACCTCCGCTCGCGCGGAGAGCACCAGTTCTGCCGCCAGGTGGCCGGGTCGGTGTACGACTCACCTCCGCTCGCGCGGAGAGCACTCCTCGTCGTCCGCGAGGTACTGGCCGAACGCCGACTCGCCTCCGCTCGCGCGGAGAGCACGACTCGGGCCAGGGCGGCCCGCGCGATCGTCGCGACTCACCTCCGCTCGCGCGGAGAGCACTGGAGCCCGAAGTCATCGAGCCAGTGGAGGACCGACTCACCTCCGCTCGCGCGGAGAGCACGACTCCCGGGCGGCCAGTTCGCGGGCGCGGCGCGACTCACCTCCGCTCGCGCGGAGAGCACTCCATGGCGCCCGACTCGAACGCCTCGGTCATCGACTCACCTCCGCTCGCGCGGAGAGCACGCCACGGCCGACCGGCCCGCCCGCCTCCGGGCCGACTCACCTCCGCTCGCGCGGAGAGCACTGCCACAGCGGGAGGTTGTTGCCGTCCTTCAGCGACTCACCTCCGCTCGCGCGGAGAGCACCTTGGTCGTGCGCGCGGTTCTCCCGCACGATGCGACTCACCTCCGCTCGCGCGGAGAGCACACGCAGGAGCCCACCGTCGAACAGCAGAAGGACGACTCACCTCCGCTCGCGCGGAGAGCACCTCGTCGAGGGTCCTGCCGTTGCGCTTGAGCGCGACTCACCTCCGCTCGCGCGGAGAGCACCCGCGACAGTTCGTACTTGACTCGCCCGCGTCCGACTCACCTCCGCTCGCGCGGAGAGCACCTGGACGCGTAGCTGTTGGTGCCGGCCACGAACGACTCACCTCCGCTCGCGCGGAGAGCACACTGGAAGCAGTGGCCCGACGGAATCGCTGAGCGACTCACCTCCGCTCGCGCGGAGAGCACGCCATGTCCAAGAACCTCACCCAAGCGGTGATCGACTCACCTCCGCTCGCGCGGAGAGCACTGTGATGCGGCCACACCACCCATCCGCGCGGCCGACTCACCTCCGCTCGCGCGGAGAGCACGTGGCCGGGACAGCGACTATCTCCGTCACGGCCGACTCACCTCCGCTCGCGCGGAGAGCACTGGTCTTCGGAAGACAATTCCGCGTTGACGTGCGACTCACCTCCGCTCGCGCGGAGAGCACCGGTTCATCTCGCAGAGCAGCGCCTGCTGCAGCGACTCACCTCCGCTCGCGCGGAGAGCACTCCACACCCAGAGGAGGAGCCGTGACCCCCGCCGACTCACCTCCGCTCGCGCGGAGAGCACTTGTGCACGGCGACGACGGTGATGACGCAGTCCGACTCACCTCCGCTCGCGCGGAGAGCACTTACGGGGGCGGGTGAACACGGGACGGGACTCCGACTCACCTCCGCTCGCGCGGAGAGCACCTGCACCGCGGTGGCTGCTCCATGTACAAGGGCGACTCACCTCCGCTCGCGCGGAGAGCACCCGATAAAACTCACGTGCTCGCCGCTCTTGTACGACTCACCTCCGCTCGCGCGGAGAGCACTCGATGTCCTCCCGGGGGGTGCCGCCCACCATCGACTCACCTCCGCTCGCGCGGAGAGCACCCTTCGCGACCTGCCCTTATCTCAGCCCTTTGCAGTTCCTTTGCCGAGTCTCGTCGCGCATGCTTCTCGATTCATCGCCGTTGCCGCAGCGAGTGTAGAGCCCGCCCCTCAAGTCTCCATGACCTCATGCAATTTGGGGCCCGTTGTCAGTGGCGAGTGCTATCTCTGAGCGCATGGTGAAGCGCGACCGGGCGGGAGCCCCGAGGGGCTGTGTTCTGGATGTTCGTATGTGGGGCAAGGAGAGCGGGCTGTCGCGGCCGTATCCGGTGATGTGCCATCTCCTCGACACTGGGGCGGTGTTCCAGCAGCTTTGGGATGTCGTTCTGAGCGAGGAGGCCCAGGAGGCCATAGCCGGTGCGCTCGGTCTGAGCGTGGTGGAGGGACGCACGACAGTCTCGTTCTGGGCCGGCTTGCACGACCTCGGGAAAATCACTCCGCCGTTCCAGGCTCAGGTCTCCGCCTGTTACGGACCAGTTCGCGATGACCCCGCCTACGTCAGCGCGCCAGGCGCCGAGGCGGAGAAGAGCTTCCGCCACGAGATCGCATCCCACTGGGCCCTTTGCGAGCTGTTCGAGGCGGCGGGCTATCCCGGCGGTGGGCGTCTGCTCCGGAAGTCCGTGGGTCATCAGGTCGCCCAGTTGCTGGGCGGCCATCATGGCCTTTTCGGGGAGGTGTTGCAGGCCAAGAAGATGGCTCAGGCTGCCAACTACAACCCCGGTCTGGGGAAGGAAGGGTGGGCCGGCCAGCGGCTGGCGCACTTCAAGGAGCTTCGGCGGGCCATGGGTGCCTTCGCGGTTCCTCTACGGGGGCTGCCGGCCGGGCTGGCCGTGGTGGTGACCGGCTTGGTCGTGGTGGCGGACTGGCTGGCCAGCCAGACGTCCGCGATCGAGACGCGAATCCCCGGCCCTGGCTGGTCGGGTACCGCGGCGGAGGTGGATGCGCACTGGCAAGCCGCGGTGGCGGCTGCGCCGGGGTTGGTGGGGGCGGCACGGTTGGGCCGGGCCAGCTTCTCGGCCGAGAAGTTCAGTGCGATGTTTCCCTTCGCCCCGAACAGTCTGCAGCAGGATCTCGCGGAGCATCTTCCCGGGTTGGTCGGCGAGCACGGGCCTGGTCTGGTGCTGGTGACGGCCCCGACCGGCGACGGCAAGACGGAGGCCGCGTTATTCGCGGCCTCGCTGCTGGGGCGGGCGGCGGGGGCCCGGGGACTGTACTTCGCGCTGCCGACGATGGGTACGGCGGACGCGATGCTGCCGCGGGTCGAGGCGTTCGCTTCTCGGGCTCTTTCCGGGGAGCGTGCGTTGATGTTGTTGCACTCGATGGCCTGGTTGAGTTCCGCCGGCAGCGGGGACAAGTGGGCCTCGTTCGAAGGCCCGTTCAACAAGGGTTCAGTGAGTGCTGAGACTGGGACGGTCGTCGAGGCGGACGGGTGGCTGCGCGGTGCGAAGCGGGGGCTGCTCGCCCCGCTGGGCGTGGGCACGATCGACCAAGCCCTGAGTGCTGTGCTGCCTCTGCGGTACAACGCGCTCCGGCTGTTCGGGCTGTCGGACAAGGTATTCGTGGTTGATGAGGCGCATGCCTACGGTCCATGGATGCACCAGCTTCTCGTCCGACTGCTGGAGTGGCTGGGCGCGATGGGCGCCCCCGTGGTGCTGTTGTCGGCGACGCTGACGGGCCGTTCGGCCGGCTCGTTGGTCGACGCGTACCGGCATGGTGCCGGATTCTCCGAACCGTCCTGTGTTGTTCCGCGGTATCCCGGCTGGCTGTTCGCAAGCGGGGGCTCGGGAGAGGTGTCGGCTGCTCGAGGTACCGCGAGCAACCGTGTCCGGAAGTTGAAGGTGTCGCGGCGGCCGGTGGTGTGGGACACCGCGGAGTCTGCCGGTGCGCCGGTCCGGGAGGGCGGGCGGCGGGCGGCGCTGCGGGAGGTACTGGCTCCCGTCGCCGCAGAGGGCGGTACGGCATTGGTGTGCTGCACGACTGTGGCGGAGGCCCAGCAAACGTACAGGGACGTGCGTGCGGCATTCCCTGACCTCGCGGCGCGCCCCGGTGGGGTGCGGTTGCTGCACTCCCGGTTCCCGGCGGATGTACGGGCCACCATCACCGCCCGCTGCGAGACCGCGTACGGCAAGCCCCGGCCCTCCGAAGAAGCGGTTACGGCGCGCCCGGCGTCGGTGCTGGTGGCGACGCAGGTGGTGGAGCAGTCCCTGGACCTCGACTTCGACCTGGTGGTGAGCGACCTTGCCCCGCTGGCGCAACTGCTGCAGCGCGCCGGGCGCGGGCGACGCCACGAACGAGGCCCGCTCGGCCGGCCGGGGTGGGCGGCGGTGGAAGACGAACCGGAACTGGTGGTACTCGATCCGCTGGCCGCACCCGACGGCTCCGTTCCGCGCTCATGGGGGACGGTCTATGACGCGGGTCTGCTGGTACGCACCTCTCTGATCCTTGCGGAGTGCGCCCGGGACGGCATCGCGGTTCCCAGTGGTGTGCAGCGGTTGGTGGACGAGGTGTACGAGGAAGGCTTCGTCGACCGGCTGGACGGCGCGGCCCGCGAGGAGCTGGCCCGGCTGGACGAGGAGCGATGGGCCGGTGAGGCGGCCGAGCGGCATCTGGCGGCCTGGACCGGCATCTGCGCGCCTGCGGACGTGAAGGGGGATCTCAGCAAGCTGTCGCTGCGGGAGGCGGGGGTGACCGAGGAGTTGCTGACCACCCGTCTTGGTGCCGATACCGGCAGGGTTCTCTGCCTGTACGAACAGGCAGACCGGACGGTGACGCTCGACCCCGAAGGGAAGACCCCGGTCCCTGCCGGGGGCCGCCACCGCCTCGCAGTAGCGGAGCTGGCCGACGTCGCTCGGCGGACGGCGCCCGTGCCGGGGCGATGGCTACGGGGCGAAGAACCCGGGGGCGCCGTCCCGGAGAAGTGGGGCACGCATCCCTCGCTCCGCGACCTCGTACTGCTGCGTATGAGCCCTGTCGGGGGCCGTACATGGAGGTGCCGCCACGGGCGTTACACGCTCTCGATATCCGAAGTCGGCCTCGAAGCAGAGTGACTTCTTCACGTTTCGATCACTCTTCTCACACGTCTCCGCTACTTTCCAAGTACAGCCGCCTCTAGCCGAGTTGTCGTCGGCCCGTCATGCACCGGAGAGCCCTCTCGAAGTCGCCGACAGCATGCGCGGCGAGGTGCGCCGGCTCCCGTCCCCAGCACTGCCTGACCGACGACAGGACGAATCCATGCCGACAGGCACGTACAACCTGATCGACCAACCGTGCGTCCCCGTACGGTGGAAACCCGGCGCCTCTACCGAAGGCGAGCTCCCGGACCGGGTCGGTCTGCGTGAGCTCCTGCTGCGCAGCCACGACATCGAGTCCCTCGCCGTCGCCGACGCGCCCGCGCACGCGGCGCTGCTCCGCATCCTCTACGCGCTCACCGCCAGGGTTGCCGGCCTGACCGAGCAGGGCCCTGAAGGCGACTGGGACGAACGCCGGCTGGACGTTCTCGACGCCAGCCGGCTCCCGGCGGCAGAGGTCGATGCGTACTTCAGGATGTTCGAGGACCGGTTCTTCCTCTTCGCCCCTGGGGGTCGGCCGTGGATGCAGGATCCCCGGCTTGCAGACCAGTGCGACGCCACGAACACGGCCGGCGTCAACAAGCTCATTGTTACCCGCCCTTCGGGCAACAACCACTCCTGGTTCCGGCACGACTCCGACACAGCGGCCGTGCCGCCCACCGCGTCCGAAGCCTTCCTCGGTCTCTTGGTGTGGCACTACTACGGCCCGGCCGGGCGCTGTTCCTCACGCGAGGTGAACGGGGTGAAGAGCGCGAGCGCCAAGGCAGGCCCCCTGCGGACGGCCCTGTCCTATCACCCGGAAGGAAGTTCCCTCTTCGAGACGTTGCTTGCCGGCCTCGTGCCGCCGGAGGCCGGCGTGTCTGAAAAGGAGGACCTGTGCCCATGGGAACAAGAGGAGCTGCCCGATCCGGACAACCCACCGAGAGTCTCTCGTGGGCCGCGCTCTCGGCACACCGGTCGCTCCCAGCACGCACTGCTCCTCATCCCGGACGAGGACAGCACCCATGTGAGGGACGCGTTCATCACCTGGGCGTACCCGGGCGAGCGGATGCCGCGTGAGGACGACTACCTGATCTGGCAGGTAAGCCAGCAGGGCAACCGCTACCCTCGCCCCGCCAACGCCGGCCGTGCGCTGTGGCGGGACCTGGACGCCCTGCTGCTCCAGCACCCGCCCGCCGGCAGCGCCCACCCGCAGCAGCCTCGCGTGTTCCGCAGTGCGGTCGAGGTTTCCGAGGACCTGCGGGTGCGGGCACTGGGCTTCGACCAGGAAGGGCAGGCCAAGGACACACAGTTCATCGACGCGAGCACCCCGGCCGTCCTCGGGTTCGCCGAGCGCAACGACGCCCGTACTGTCCCGGCGGTCGGCCGCCTTCGGCAGCTCGGCGAATTGTACGGACGCCGCCTCGACCGAGCGGTCAAACGCGCTTGGGCTGCTTACACCAGGGACGCCAAAGCAGATGGCGCGGCTTGGGCCGCGGAGGCCGGCGCACGGTACTGGCCGTGCGCCGAGGCGGAGTTCTGGGCACGGTTCCGCCTCCTGGACCGCACCGGCGACGTCGCCGACGGCGGTTTCGAACCAGCAGCCACCCGTCGGGCGTTCCTGCGTCTGGCCGAGGAGGCGTACGACGCGGTGACTGAACCCGTCACCCGCACCGTGCGCGGTGCGAAGGCCGTGTCGCAGGCCCGCATCGACCTCTACGGCGGAATTCCGAAGAACCGGGCGACCGAACCCGGCCGCCGCTCGACGACCAAGGAGCCCACCGGATGACGAACACACCCTCACCGGCCACCCGAGGAACCACCGATCTGCCGGATACGGCGATCGGCCGGATTCCGCAGCAGAGCGGCACACGGCAGGCCGGCCGCTCCCGCGCGTACACCAGCTGGGTCGAACAGGTCTGCCGCGAAGACGCAGGCGCCCGCAGCGCGCTGCGGAGCGGGCTGCGGAAGGATCTCGACTCGGTTCGGCGCATGCACCGCCTGGTCGCCCCGTGGCTGCCCGAACAGCGCTCCGCGGACGTTGAGCGGGCGTACTACACGGTTGCCGCCATGATCGCGGCCCAGCCTCGCAGCGCACTGGCAGCGCCGGAGCAAACAACCGCCGTTCCGGGAAGGCCCGATGACGAGGAGTCTTCCCGCAGTGCACGGCGGCGACGCGCCAGCATCGGCACGTCATTCGCCACCGCCGTCACCGAAGGCCCGCGCCGGGAGAAGGAAATGCGGGCAGGCACCGCCGAGAGCCGCCTCAATCTCCTTACCCGCCAAAGTGTCACGGGCCTGCACCGGCACCTCCCCGCCTCCGTCGGATACCTGCGCTCGCTGGGCGTGGACATCGACTGGGGACAGCTGCTCGACGATCTCGGCAACTGGCGCAACCACTCCGGGCGTATCTCCCGCACCTGGCTCCAGGACTTCTACCGGCTGCGGGACAAGGACATCGCACGCCAGGCAGCCGACGCCGACGAGAAGGAACTCGCAGCACATTCGACAGTGCCCGCTTCCCGTTGACCGCGCCCACTGGCCACCTGAACCACGCAGCACGGCCATCGCGCGCATCCGTACAAAGGAGTAACACCAGCATGCTCATGCCGGCCCGCTTCATCGACATCCACATCATCCAGAGCGTCCCGTTCTCCAACCTGAACCGGGACGACACGAATTCGGTCAAGACCGTCCAGTACGGCAACGTGCTGCGCACCCGGGTTAGCAGCCAGTCCTGGAAGCGGGCCGTCCGTGGCGTGTTCGAGGACCGCATCGGCCAGGCGGCACTCCGTACCCGCCGCATCGGCGAGCGCGTCACCCGCCTCCTCGCCGAGGACCGCGAGTGGCCGCTGGATCTCGCCGAGAGGGCAGGGGCGCACACGGCCGCAGCCAGCAGCATCAAGTTCGAACTCGCCAAGAACCCGGCAGACACAAAGCAGAGCACCCCCAACAAGGTCCTCACCAACGCGATGGTCTACGTCCCCGAGACCGCCGTCGCCGAACTCGCCGACCTGGCCGAGGAGTACCGCGAGGCGCTGCAGGAAGCGAAGGACATCAAGAAGCCCGCCGACAAGAGCGTGCTGCCGGCCGACCGGGTGGAGTCGGTCCTGCGCTCCCGCAACGGCGTCATCAACCTCTTCGGCCGCATGCTCGCCGAGGTCGACAACGCCGGCGTCGACGGCGCCGTCCAGGTCGCCCACGCCCTCACCACCCACGAAACCGATGTCGAACTCGACTACTTCTCCGCCGTGGACGACGTCACCGCCACGTGGGGCGACCAGACCGGCAGCGGCCACATGGGCCACACCGAGTTCAGCGCCGGCACCTTCTACCGATACGCAACCATCGACCTCCGCGACCTCACCGCCAACATCGGTGAGAACCCCTCCGAGCTTCGCGAACTCACCACCGCCTTCCTCAGCGCGTTCATCCTCTCCCTGCCCCAGGCAAAGAAGAACTCCACCGCTCCCCACACGATCCCCGACCTCGCCCACATCTCCGTACGCGCCGACCGGCCCCTCTCCTACGCCGCCGCGTTCGAACGCCCCGTCGCCGCGTCCGGGCAGGGCGGCTATGCCGACGCCTCCCGCGCCACCCTCTCCGAGTACGCCGAGGCCGCCAATCGTCTCCTGGGCACCAGCGGCATCCTCGACTCCGGCTGGGCCGGCGTCGACGCCAAGGACCTCGACGGACTCGGCACCCGCCACACCGGCTTCGACGCCCTCATCGGCGCCGCCCTCGACAGCGCTCTGACCGCATGGCCCGCCGGAAACGCGGCATGAACGCCCTTCTCCCCGCTCCCGAGCCGGGGCTTCTGCTCCGCCTGACCGGGCCCCTCCAGTCCTGGGGCCTGCACAGCCACTTCAACGAACGCGACACCGCCGCCTTTCCCACCCGCTCAGGTGTCATCGGCATGCTCGCCTCCGCCCTCGGACGTCGCCGCGACCAGCCCGTCGACGACCTCACCGCACTGCGCATGACCGTACGCACCGACCGGCCCGGCGTGATGCTGCGCGACCTGCACACCGTCGGCGGCGGACTGCCGGCCAAAGCCACCGTGACCACAGCCGAAGGCAAGAAACGCACCGGCGACACGGGAACCCTCCTCACCCACCGCTACTACCTCGCCGACGCCGCCTTCACCATCGCCCTCACCACACCCGGGCCCAGCGACCAGGACCGCGTACTCCTCGACCGCTGCGCCGACGCCCTGCGCTCCCCCCAGTGGCCCCTCCACCTCGGCCGCCGCTCCTGCCCGCCCGAAGGCCCTCTACTGCTCGGACGCAGCGAGGACGCACTGCACCACCTCATCCACCTACCGCTCGCCGCCCGCCCGACACGCAACCCCCAGCCGGCAGGCAGGCCGGTGGAATTCCTGGCGGACCACCCCCTCGACCGCCTGCCCGCACCGGCCCACGCAACCAGCGACACAGACGAGGACGGCACCCACCCCTCCGGCGAACTCAACGACCAACCCGTCACCTACCACCCCCGCCAACGCGCCTACCGTGCCCGGCTGCTGTACCGGCGCTCCCTGCTCCTGCCTCACTCCCAGTTCGCCGGACTCGGAATTGAGCAGCTCACCGCCTTGGGCCACTACCTCGACACCCGACTGAACACCACAGAAGGGAGCCGACGATGACCCTCTGGCTCACCCGGCTCGTCCCCGATGCCCGCTCTCGGGACGCCCGCCGCGACCTCAGCGGCATGATCGGCATGCATCGCCGCGTCATGAGCCTCTTCCCGTCCGACGCCGGTCCCGAGGCCCGCGCGCGCTTCGGTGTCCTCTTCCGTACCGAGGACACCCCCGCCGGGCCGCACCTGCTCATCCAGTCCGCCCACGAACCCGACACCAGCCGCCTCCCCGACGACTACGGCACCGCCCTCACCCGCCCCCTCGACGCACTCATCGATGCCGTCCGTGCCGGCCTCACCATCCGATACCGCTGCGTCGCCAGCCCCGTCCGCAAACCCGGCGCCACCACCCGCGCCCTCTACAACCTCCCACCGGTCGTCCCGCTCGCCGGCGCGGCAGCGGACGAATGGTGGCTCCGCCAAGCAGACCTCGCCGGCCTCAAACCCCTCACCCACCACTCCCACCCCCTGGACGCCGTGCGCGGCGAACGCCGGCCGGACGACGCCCCGCCCCAGCGCATCCGCCACGCCCGCACCCAGTTCGACGGCACGGCCGCCATCATCGACGCCGACCTGCTCCGGGCAGCCATCCTCAACGGCATCGGACGCGGCAAGGCTTACGGCTGCGGGCTTCTCAGCATCGCCCCCGCGAGGCTACCCCAGTGACTCCACGTCCCTCTTCCAAGCCCTTCACCACCAGCAACGCCCGTCGCAAACTCGCCGCACCAACCGTCGCCATGCTTCCCCGCATCGCCGACTCCCTCTCCTTCCTCTACCTCGACATCGTCCGCATCCACCAGGACGACACCGGGGTCTGCGCGGAAGTCACCAGCGAACAACGAGGAACAGAAACCGTCTACCTCCCGACCGCAGCCCTCAGCTGCGTCCTCCTCGGCCCCGGCACCTCCATCACTGCACGCGCCCTCGCCACCTTCGCCAGAAACGGCACCACCGTGGTCACAACCGGATCAGGAGGCGTCCGCTGCTACTCCGCGGCCGTACCCGAATCCCTCACCACCCTCTGGCTCGAACACCAGACGCGCGCCTGGACCAGCGACACCCACCGCCTCGCCATCGCCCAGGCCATGTACGAGCTCCGCTTCGGAGACGGCACCGCGACCGGCGGAACCAACCTCGACAAGCTCCGCGGCATGGAAGGCCAACGCGTCAAAGCCCACTACCGACTCCTGGCCAACCAATACAAGATCGGCCGCTTCCGCCGGGCCTACGACCCCGCCTCCTGGGACAGCCAGGACCCCGTCAACCTCGCCCTGTCCTCCGCCAACACCTGCCTCTACGGCATCGTGCACGCCGCAATCACAGCGCTGGGCTGCTCCCCCGCCCTCGGCTTCGTCCACAGCGGCAACCAACAGGCCTTCGTCTACGACATCGCTGACCTCTATAAAGCCGAGCTCACCATCCCGCTCGCCTTCTCCCTCCACGCATCAACCAACCCCGAAGGCGAAGCCCGCCGCTCATTCCGCCACGAACTACGCCTCTTCCAGCTGCTCCCCCGCATCGTCACCGACATCCAGCAGCTCCTCGACCCCAACCGCACCTACGAATGTCCCGACCCTGAAGAGCAACTGGTCGATCTGTGGGACCCGGTGGCCGGCTCCGTACCCGCCGGCGTCAATCATGGGAATCAACTGTGACCGGCCCTCCGGAAGGGCACGGCCCATGTCCTCAATGATCGTCATCTCGGCCACCGCCGTTCCAGACCACCTACGCGGAGCCCTCACCCGCTGGCTCCTCGAAATCACACCCGAGCTGTACGTCGGTACCGTTTCCGCCCGAGTCCGCGACGAACTCTGGTCCGCCGTTGCCGCCTGCGCCGACGACGGCATGGCAGTCCTCGCCCACCCCGCCGACAACGAACAAGGCTTCCAACTACGAACAGCAGGTACCCGCCGCCGCGTCCCCGTCGACTTCGACGGCCTCACCCTGATCGCCTTCCAGCGCGAGAGTCAAGAGATGGCAAACCGCCTCTAACGCGCCAGGTCAGGAAGGGTGCTCTCCGCGCGAGCGGAGGTGAGTCGGCGAGGAACTGCACCGGCGCGGCAATGACCAAGTGCTCTCCGCGCGAGCGGAGGTGAGTCGATGCCGCGCTGCCGTTGACTTCCACGTGGAACGTGCTCTCCGCGCGAGCGGAGGTGAGTCGCCCCACTGGTGTCACCAAGACGCCGCGATACTGTGCTCTCCGCGCGAGCGGAGGTGAGTCGCCACCCACCGCGTACAGCGACGGCAAGGGCAAGTGCTCTCCGCGCGAGCGGAGGTGAGTCGCTGAGGACAGCTTTGCTGAGGATCAGGTTGAGGTGCTCTCCGCGCGAGCGGAGGTGAGTCGGCGATGTATCCGGCGGAGGCGGTCGAGCCGATGTGCTCTCCGCGCGAGCGGAGGTGAGTCGGCACACGAGGCCGCACGCGCACAGGCAGGGCAGTGCTCTCCGCGCGAGCGGAGGTGAGTCGTCGTCCTTCTTCGTCCAGCCGGTACCGCGGGGGTGCTCTCCGCGCGAGCGGAGGTGAGTCGGCCGCCAAGCGCGCCGAGGCCGCCGAGAAGCAGTGCTCTCCGCGCGAGCGGAGGTGAGTCGCCACCCGCGCACTGCAAGACATGAACCAGCAGGTGCTCTCCGCGCGAGCGGAGGTGAGTCGATCTTCCACGAGCTTCTGCGGGATCGGTACGTGTGCTCTCCGCGCGAGCGGAGGTGAGTCGGACCCACACGCCCCCAAGCTCGCCCGGCAGATGTGCTCTCCGCGCGAGCGGAGGTGAGTCGTGGACCCAGGACGTGAAGGACCGAGCGCTGTTGTGCTCTCCGCGCGAGCGGAGGTGAGTCGGCGGAGGCGCCGTGCCAGCACTGGAGAAGTCCGTGCTCTCCGCGCGAGCGGAGGTGAGTCGTGGCACCGGTTCAAGGTGCTCAACGTCAAGGGGTGCTCTCCGCGCGAGCGGAGGTGAGTCGTCGCTTGGCAAGGCTCAGGACAACGTCCACGCGTGCTCTCCGCGCGAGCGGAGGTGAGTCGTCGCCAATCGGGGTCACGTCGGGCACGTCGGTGTGCTCTCCGCGCGAGCGGAGGTGAGTCGGCCTACGAGCGGCAGATCGCCCGCCTCGAGAAGTGCTCTCCGCGCGAGCGGAGGTGAGTCGTACTCCTGCAGTTCATCGATCGTCACGAAGATGTGCTCTCCGCGCGAGCGGAGGTGAGTCGCCGTGCAGATGGTGCAGGACTTCAACGCGGCCGTGCTCTCCGCGAGAGCGGAGGTGAGTCGTGACCACTGATGGCGATCGGATCCGGCCTCGGGTGCTCTCCGCGCGAGCGGAGGTGAGTCGGAGTTCTGGAAGCTCGTGGACTCCGAGGACGGGTGCTCTCCGCGCGAGCGGAGGTGAGTCGAACATGGACTGCCCACATCACCGGGACCTCAATGTGCTCTCCGCGCGAGCGGAGGTGAGTCGCCGGCCGATCTCTACGGTCAGGAGACGACGGAGTGCTCTCCGCGCGAGCGGAGGTGAGTCGTTCGAACGCCGCCTCGCCGAGAAGACCAGCCTGTGCTCTCCGCGCGAGCGGAGGTGAGTCGAGTCCGTCCGAGAGGCGCAGGCCGCCGATGCTGTGCTCTCCGCGCGAGCGGAGGTGAGTCGGCCAGGTAGACGATCGTGGCGGCCGGGGCGAGCGTGCTCTCCGCGCGAGCGGAGGTGAGTCGCCGCGGTCGAGGCGGACGTCCAGCGACGCCGGGTGCTCTCCGCGCGAGCGGAGGTGAGTCGGAGCGGCAGGATCCTTTCGAGGTGTGGGGCGAGTGCTCTCCGCGCGAGCGGAGGTGAGTCGTTCGACGAGGCGCTACGTGGCCTGGCGCGGCCGTGCTCTCCGCGCGAGCGGAGGTGAGTCGCGCCTGATGCCCGCCCTGCTCGGCGGGCGCCTGTGCTCTCCGCGCGAGTGGAGGTGAGTCGGCGCTCGAGCAGGTCATCGCCGCGAAGGCGGAGTGCTCTCCGCGCGAGCGGAGGTGAGTCGCGGATGCTGGACCTGACCGCCGGCGTCTCCGGGTGCACTCCGCGCGAGCGGAGGTGAGTCGCTCGGTGTCTGACTAGCTCCGCCGGTGACAACGTGCTCTCCGCGCGAGCGGAGGTGAGCCGTGTGATCACCAACGCCCATAGACGCCCGCTCGTCTCTATCTGAGAGAGGCTAGACGGCCTGTTGTCGACAACCCACAATTTGCCAAATCGGCGTAGAGCGGAGCGCACCGTCGCCCATCACTGGCGACGCAATACACGCGACGGCCCTGCGCCAACTATGAAACCGCTGCGCCAGCGGAGCCTCGGCCGGCTCCAGCTTGGCGCCACGGTAACGCGTGGGACCATCACCGCAGGAAACTGACTACTTGTCAGTAAAGTCAGCATTCGTTCCGCCAAACGTCACCACACTCTGCGCCACATGAAAGTCGCACCCAAGGCCCGCTGCGCGCCCCAAGGGTCGAGTGAGCAGCTACGAGTCGCCAGAAACGGAACTTCTCCCAAGCCAGCCCAACCGAGGCCGGTTCAGGTAATTCCCCAGCTCATCGCACCCTCCCCCGCGCCTTCAGCGGCGTCGCCGGCAGCTCCGGCGCCGGAAGCGGAGGGCCGTCGTAGCCCTTCACCTCACCGAACCTGGTGCCGTTCATCCAGTCCTCTCGCGCCTGGGCGATCTCCTCGTGGGACCGTCCGATCCAGTTCCAGAACATCACGATCTCCTCCTCGAACGGCTCGCCGCCCAGCAGCAGCAAGCCCGCGTCCGAGTCGGCGCGCAGGGGCAGTTCGGAGCGGCCGCAGCCGAGGTAGAGCATCGAGCCCGGGAGTACCGGAACGCCGTCGACATGGGCCTCGCCGGACATGGAGAGCACCGCGTACTCGAAGTCCGGGTCGAGCGGCAGGCGGGCCTCGGCGCCCCGGGTGAGGGTGACGTCGGCCCCTACGAGGGGCGTGTACGTCGTCCCCGGGGAGGCCGTTCCGTCGAGGGTGCCGAGGACGACCGTCGCGCTCAGGCCGGGGGCGGTGACCTCCGGCAGTTCCGTGTGGTGCTGGAAGTGCGGCTCGATGCCGCGGTGTTCCGCGGGGAGCGCCACCCACAGTTGCGCGCCGTGCAGGTAGCGGGCGTGCGGACGCGGGCTCTCCTCCGAGTGGCTGATCGCCCGCCCGGAGGTCATCAGACCGAGTTCCCGGGGGCGGATCGTGGCCAGCGCCCCCGTGCTGTCGCGGTGCAGGACCTCGCCCTCGTGCAGCCAGCTGACCGTCTGCAGGCCCATGTGCGGATGCGGCGGCACCTGCATGCCCGGCTCGTCGGCGATGTCGTCGGGGCCGTAGTGGTCGACGAAGGCCCATGCGCCCACCATCCGCCGCCCGAGGTTGGGCAGCAGCCTGCGGACCTCGGTGGACTCACCGAGCGGGACGCGGCGTGGGCTCAGGAGCTCCCGGACGGGCTCGGCGACGACGAAGCCACGCCCCCCGCATACGGAGAGGGTGGCCTGACGATCGAGATTGCTCATGGGGCCAACCTATTCCGGTGCGGGGCGCCCCGGGTCCACGTTCCGCGCCCCGGATTCCCACGGAACGCCGTCAGGCGTCCCCCGCCGCCGTGCCGCTCACGCGAGAAGCCAGGTGATCAACGACAGGGATCCCATGGAGAACAGGGTGGTCAACACGACCGCGTCCCTGACGAGTCGGGTGTCGAGGCGGTACTGCGACGCGAAGATGAACGCGTTCTGGGCGGTCGGCAGGCCCGCGCAGAGCACCACCGCGAGCAGGTCGTCGCCCTCGATACCGAACCCCCACCGGGCCAGCGCGTAGGCGAGCAGCGGCTGGACAACCGTTTTGAGGGTGACGAGGACGTGTCGCTCCGCACGCCCGGCGGACGCGGCGTCCTCGAGGGCCGCGGTGCCGGGCTCCGGGGCGCGGGTGTCGAGGGACATGCCCAGCGCGAACAGCGCCGCCGGGACCGCCGCGCCGCCGAGCATCTGGGCGGGTGCGGTCACGGCCTCCGGAAGCTGCACGCCGAGGACGGACACCGTCACCCCCGCCGCCGACGCGGCGATGATCGGGTTGCGCAGCGGCAGCCACAGGAAGCGGCTCCGGCCGCCGGCGCCGCGGCCCGTGTCGAGGTCTATCAGCGTCAGGATCAGAGGCGTGACGAACAGCGTCTGGAACAGGGCCGCCGCGACCACGAACGAGGCGTCGCCCAGCACATGTACGGCCACGGGGATGCCGAGGTTGGCAGAGTTCACGTAGGCGCCCGCCATGGCGCCGATCGCCCGGTCGGCCCGCCCGCGGCGGAACACCCACCGGCCGATCAGCAGGCCGAGGGCGAGCATGATGAGGACGCTGGCGGCGAAGACCGCCACGCCGGGGCTCAGGAGGTCGGACACCTCGGCCCGCGACAGCGTCACGAACAGCAGCGCGGGCATGGCGAACGCGAAGGCGAACCGGCCCAGCACCGACTGGGCGTGCTGTCCGAGTACGTCGAACCGGCCCGCCGCCCAACCGACGGCGGTGATCGCCCAGATGGGCAGAAAGCCGGAGAGCACGGTCACCGGGTCAGCATGCCCGACGGTGATCAAGACCTCTCCGCCGCCCCCGGGAAGGTGAGGTTCCGGGGGCGGCGAACGTGACCGGACGGTGGCGCTGCGGGGGCGGTGGAGCTGCGGGACCGGACCTCCCGGGTCGTTCGGGCGGCAGGGTCACGCGGACGGCGGAACTCCGGGGCAGGGGCCCCCGGGAGTTCGGGCAACCGGGGTCACGGGCGCGGTCGTCGTAGGAGTCACGGGTGCGGCCGTCGCCACACTGCGCGTCGGACCGGGGGCGGGGTGGATTCCCGTCAGTTGAACGGGTCCAGCGTGACGTACGCCGTCTGCGGATTGCCGTCGTGCACCAGTGACTCGTGCGCGCCGACATCGTCGAAGGCGAAGGCGTACGCCTTGCCGTCGGCCATCTGGGCGTGGATCTTGCGGGCGTAGTGGTTGGTGACGACGTCCTTGTAGAAGTTCGCGGAACCAGCGTCGGGCTGGTTGGGGTTGACCAGCAGTGTCGAGCGGTTGAAGCCCGCGCACAGCGTGCGCGAGATCGGGCCGCGCACTTGGTCGTTGGGAGCGTCGAGCCGTTTGTAGCACCCGAAGACACTGTCGGAGTCCGGCTTCTGGAACGAGGTGACGACGGTCCCGGAGCCGTTCGTGAAGTTCAGGACCCCGCCGGAGACCCGGCCGTAGTACTTGATGCCCGGCTGGTGGGCGAACGGCGTGACCGTGAGCGTCGAGGTCGTGTACTTGTTCCACACGCGGTTGATGTAGTCGTCCATGATGTCCGCCGGCAGTGCGCCGGCCTCGATGCCGTGGCCGGGGGCGAGGGCGCGCAGGACGGTGCCGTCCGCGCGGGTCTGGATGAGGTTCGCCCAGCCGCCGGGCTGACCGCGCAGGGCGTTGTAGAAGCCGTTGTAGCCGCCGGGCTTGAGGTGGCCGGTGTTCTTGACCGTTCCGTCGGCGGCCTGGACGCCGACCGCGTAGGGAGCGGAGAACATGTCCACCTGTGTGCTGTTGATCCACAGGCCGGAGTCGTTGAGTGTGTACTCGGACCAGTTGAAGAGGATGTTGCGGTTGGGGTCGCTCGGATTCTGCACCGCGGGCTGCACCAGGCCGCCGGTGGTGAGCTTGAAGACGAGCTTCTGCCCGTACGAGAAGTAGATCCGCCCGGAGAACTTGGGCATGCGGATCGTGACGGAACGGCCCGACGCGGGGCCGGTGATCGACGCGTCGGGGGCCGGGGTCGGCGGGTTGCCGCCGACAGGCCAGGGATGGAACGTGCCGCTCGCGTCGGCCCAGCCCTGCCGGCCGGTGCTGAGCTCCGTGCCGAGGTTGTAGATGTAGACCGGGTCGCCGCGGCCCGAGTTGTTGGTGAACTTGAGCGGGATGGTCGCGGGCACCGCGGCTTCCGCCGTCGCGGTGGGTCCGGTGGCGGTGACGCCGGCGGCGCACAGCAGCGCGGTGACCGCCGACGCCAGTAACGTCCGTAACTTCCGTGAGACAGGCACGCTCCACCTCCTCCTGATCGGATCCTCGACGAATCCCTGTCGGATCGTCGTCGGATGCTGGTGGGATCGTCGTCGGATGCTGGTCGGATGTCGTCACAGTCCATGGCCGGACCTCCGAAGGGCCGGACCTGGCCTGGAGCAGACTGTTGAGAGCGCTCTCGAGAGCGCTCTCAGAATCGGCCCGCGCCGGACCGCCGTCAAGAATTCGCGCAGGACTTGTCGTTCACGCGCTGAGGTTCCGCCCGGGATCCGACACCTTCGCCGGCGCCTCGAAGAAAGCGCGTCAGTGGTGGTCGCCGTGCCGGCCGAGGGTATCGACGGGGGTGGCGCCGGGACGGGTCCATTGCGGCACGGGGCGGCTGGTCGGGCCCCAAGTGGCGTTCCCGTCCGCGTCCGAGCGCCAGTACCAGCACGGGCTGTGCCCCTCGGGCCGGCCCTCGGGCTTGTCCTCCCAGGCCTCGCCACGGCCGTTGGGCGTCATGTCGAGCAGGCCGAGGGACCCGTTGACCGGCTCGTTGCCACGGCCCGTCGTGGAGTAGGTGAGGAACACGCGGTCGCCGTCGCGCAGGAAGCATGTGAGGTAACCCATGTCGCCACCGACCGGTGCGTCCACGTCGCGCACCGAGTACCAGGGCTGGGTGTAGCCCATGAACTCGACGTAGGAGGCCACCTCTTCCCAACGGCCCGTGGTCACCATGGCGAACGAGACGCCGCGGGCGTTGAGGTAGACGGCGTCCTTCATGTGCCAGGCCGTGGTGGTGCACCCCTCGCACTGACCCTGGTACGGCGCGCCGTCGTACCACATGTGCTTGTACACCACGAGCTCGTCGCGGCCCTGGAACAGGTCCAGGAACGGGACCGGGCCGTCGGGTCCGACGACCTCGACCGTCCCGTCGAACTCCACCATCGGCAGCCGGCGTCGGGCAGCGGCGAGGGCGTCACCCTCGTGGGTGTGGGCCTTTTCGCGGACCAGGAGCTCGTCACGGGCGGCCTGCCAGGTGGCCAGGTCGACGACGGGCGGGAGGCCGGGCAGCGCGGCGCCCGGGTCACTCGGCGTGGTCGTCATGGCGTCCTCCGTGGGTCTCGTACCAGGGGTGTCGTACGCCGTCCTACGACGGTCACCTGAACAGACTCGCGAGCCGGCCGGAACTCATCGCGGCAGGGACGGCCCTCGGCCGCGACGCCGCGCGGACGAGCCGTCGCGCGAACGACTCGGGGCCCGCAGCGCGGGAACGCCCACGCCGCGGGCCCCGGCCGACGCACACGCCCCGCGGTCAGCCCGCCCGGTACGTCTCCAGCAGCCGCAGCCAGATCTCGCTGATGGTCGGGAAGGACGGAACCGCGTGCCACAGCCGGTCGACGGGAACTTCGCCGGCCACCGCGATCGTGGCCGAGTGCAGCAGCTCGCCGACGCCCGCGCCGACGAAGGTGACCCCGAGCAGGATCTCGCGGTCGAGGTCGACGACCATGCGGGCATGTCCGCGGTAGTTCTCCGCGTACAGTCCGGCGCCCGCGATGGAAGCGAGGTCGTAGTCGACGGCGCGCACCCGGCGTCCCGCCCTTTCCGCCTCGGCCAGCGAGAGTCCCACGGCCGCCGCCTCCGGGTCGGTGAACACCACCTGCGGCACCGCCGCGTGGTCGGCCGTCGCGGAGTGGGCGCCCCAGCGATCGGTCTCCAGCAGCGGGACCTGGTGTGCCCTGGCGGCGATGGCGGCACCCGCGATCCGGGCCTGGTACTTGCCCTGATGGGTCAGCAGCGCGCGGCGGTTGACGTCACCGACCGCGTACAGCCAGTCCTTGCCCTGCACGCGGCAGCTGTCGTCGACCGGCAGCCACGAGCCCGGCTCCAGGCCCACGGTCTCCAGCCCGATGTCGTCGGTGCGCGGGGCGCGGCCCGTCGCGATGAGCACCTCGTCGGCCTCGATGCGCTTGCCGTCGCCGAGGACCAGGGTGACGGGGCCGGTGCCGCCGGGCCGTTCGACGGCGGTGACGTCGGTGTCCGTGCGGACGGTGACGCCGGCCTCCCTGAGGCCTTCCGCCACGTGCTCACCGACGAAGGGTTCCATCCGTGGCAGCAGGCCGCCGCCGCGGACGAGCATGGTCACCTGCGAGCCGAGCGCCTGCCAGGCGGTGGCCATTTCCACCCCGACCACTCCCCCGCCGACGACCGCGAGCCGGCCGGGCGCCTCGCGGGCACTGGTGGCCTCGCGGCTCGTCCACGCCTTCGCTCCGGCCAGGCCGGGGATGTCGGGCAGTACGGCGCGGCTGCCCGTGCTCACGACGACGGCGTGCCGGGCGGTGAGTGAGTAGTGCTCGCCCTCCGGCCCGTACGCCACCACCTTCCTGGGGCCGTGCAGGGCCCCTTTGCCCCGGTAGACACGTGCGCCGATGGAATCCAGCCAGGCCAGCTGGCCTTCGTCGTTCCAGTGGGCTGCCTGTTCGTCGCGGCGGGCCAGTACGGCCTTGCTGTCCAGAGGGCCCTGCACGGCGGCGCTCACCCCGGGCAGCCTGCGGGCGTCGGCGCGCGCGATCACCGGGCGCAGCAGCGCCTTGCTGGGCATGCACGCCCAGTAGGAGCAGTCGCCGCCGATGAGTTCGCTCTCCACCACCGCGGTGCTCAGGCCCGCCGCTCTCGTCCGATCCGCCACGTTCTCCCCGACGGGGCCCGCGCCCAGCACTACGACGTCGTACTCCACAGCATGGGTCATAGGGCCAGTCTGATCCGGGGTGTGCGTCCTGGCCACATGGGCAGGGGCAGGAATAGCACGGCCCCGGGCACCGTTGTGCGGGGCGAGTCCCCCGGACCTCAGGAAGAGGTAGCACGTCATGAGCACCGTTGAGCTCACCAAGGAAAACTTCGATCAGGTCGTGACCGACAACGACTTTGTCCTGATCGACTTCTGGGCTTCCTGGTGTGGTCCTTGCCGCCAGTTCGCGCCGGTCTTCGAGGGCGCGTCGGAGCGTCACCCCGATCTGGTGTTCGCGAAGGTCGACACCGAGGCGCAGCAGGAGCTCGCGGCTGCCTTCGAGATCCGTTCGATCCCGACTCTGATGATCGTGCGCGAGAACGTCGCGGTCTTCGCCCAGCCCGGTGCGCTGCCCGAGGCGTCCCTGGAGGACGTCATCGGCCAGGCGCGCGCGCTGGACATGGACGCGGTCCGCAAGTCGATCGACGAGGCCCAGAAGGGCGCCGCCGCCGAGGGCGGCCAGGCGAGCGCCTGACCGGCACGTTCCCCGTACACGGATCCCCGCATGCGTCCGGCCGGGGTCCTGCCCGATTCCCTTCGGGCAGGACCCCGGCCGTTCGCGTGTCGCACACCGGCACGGTCGTCCCGGTAGCCCTCGCGGGGCGGCGCTACGCCTCCCCCGCGTCCACGACCCGCGCCACCAGTCCCAGTGACAGCTCCGCGCCGTCCACCAGCAGGGCCTCGACCGCACGGGTCTCCGGGTCGATGTCGACCTCGACTCCGTCGCCGACGTAGCGCGGGAAGCCGGACGCGCCCAGCTCCCCCGTGGCGTCCACGACGGCGGAGCGGATGACGTCCTCGGGAAGCGTGGCGGGATCATGCCCTTCGACGTGTTCGGGGACCACGATGATCCCGAAGCGCTGCGGTTGTGTGTTCATGCAGGCGACGCTAGACACCCGCCGCCGCGGCCGCATGTCGCCGGGCACTACCGTGACCGGATGACGCATTCCACCGCCCCTTCGCCCGGCCCGCGGGGACCGCGCGGCTCCACGCGCTCCGATGTCTCCGCCACCCTGCCCGGCAGCAGCGGCCCGGCCGCCACCACCGAGGCCGACCCCGTCCACGTCGGTCCGGTCCGCACCTCGTACGCGCCGGACCGCGACGGCGATCCGGACCCGGGCGAGATCGTCTGGACGTGGGTGCCCTTCGAGGAGAACGACGGCCGGGGCAAGGACCGGCCGGTCCTGGTCGTGGCCAGGGCGGCGGCGGGCACGCTGCTGGCCGTCCAGCTGTCCAGCAAGCGCCACGACCACGACCGGGAGTGGGTGCCGATCGGCGTCGGCCCGTGGGACGGCGCCGGACGCGAGTCGTGGGTGGATCTCGACTGGGTGCTGCGGGTGCACGAGACGGGGATGCGCCGTGAGGCGTGCGCGCTGGACCGGCCGCGGTTCGACCGTGTGGTGCGGCGGCTGCGGGAGCGCTACGGCTGGACCTGAGCTCCGGCGGCACCGGTCCGGTCGGCGAAGGCACGGCGGAACGCGGCGAGGGTCGGCGAGGTGCCGGCCCGGTCGAGCACGGCGAAGACGATCTCCTCGAAGTGGCCGGCGAACCGGCCTCCGCCGGTCAGCAGCGCGTGGAAGGCGCCGGCGACGGCCGCGGGGTCGTTGCGGAAGACGCCGCAGCCCCAGGCGCCGAGCACGAGACGGCGGTAGCCGCCGGCCACCGCGGTCTCCAGGACCCGTTCGGCCCGTGACGCGAGCGCGGCGGGGACGCGGTGGAGCTCGCCCGGTGTGCGGAGTGCGACGACTCCCGCGTTGGGTGCGGGAGAGGTGAGGAAGCCGACCGTGAACGGCTGCTCCAGCAGTTGCCCCCGGTCGTCGCGGAAGACCGGCACGCCGGGCGAGAGAATCACCCGGTCGGTGTAGAAGACGCTGCGTTCCGTCCGGTGGTGCTCGTAGAACCCGGGCACGCGCAGCAGCGTGGCGTGCAGGGCCGACGCCCGGCACAGCGCTTCCTCCTGGGCCTGCGCCCCGTTGAGGTAACCGCCGCCGGGATTGCGGGCGGAGGCGAAGTTGAGGACGGCGACCGGTCCCTCTTGGGCTCCGGTGAGCCGCCGGGCGGCCTCGGTGCTGCTCTCACCCGTGACCTCGAAGCGGGTGATCCGGTCCGTGTCCGGTGAGACGGCCACCGGCTCCGGTCCGTACATCCGTGTGCCCGCCATTGCGGTGGCGAGCTGCTGCCCTATCCGCACCTCGCGTCCGTCAGGAAGGCGGTACCCCCCGGCCCCGACGATCTCCTCGGTCTGCTTGGCAATTCCCCGTAGTCGTGCACTCATGCCCGACATCATCGGGAACCCCAGGTGACGGCGGCAAACACATTTCCGCTCCTCAGGGGCGCTCTTGTGCGGACCCGCAGCGGTGGCCTTAGGTTGACAGATGTCCCTTCGACAGGAGGAGCCGATCATGCACCGAGCGGGAACGGGAGACTTCAGCCGTCCGATGTCCGAGGACGAGGCCGAGGACCTGCTCCGATGTATCTGCTTCAAGACAGGTCCGCCCCGCACCGTGGGCGTGGAGGTGGAATGGCTGGTCCATGATCGGGAGCAGCCGGGGAAACCCGTGGCGCGCGACCGCCTCAGAAGCGCCTTCGACGACATACGCGCCCTGCCCCTGACCTCCCTGCTCACCTTCGAGCCCGGCGGCCAGCTGGAACTCAGCTCGCGCCCCGCCGCCTCCCTGATGGAGTGCATCGACTCCACAGCCGCCGATCTGGACGCCGTACGAACGGCCCTCCGTCCGGCAGGCCTCGCTCTGAACGGCATGGGACTCGATCCCTGGCACCCGCCCCGCCGGATCCTCCACGAGCCGCGCTACGACGCGATGGAGAGATGCCTGGACCGTTCCGGTCCCTACGGCCGCTCCATGATGTGCAGCTCCGCCTCCGTCCAGGTGTCGCTCGACACCGGTGAGGAGGAGCCGGGCCCGCTCGGGCACGGCCGCCGCTGGCGGCTCGCCCATCTGCTGGGCGCGGTGCTGCTGTCGGCCTTCGCCAACTCGCCCATGATCGCCGGGCGTTCCACGGGCTGGCGCTCCACGCGACAGGCGGTGTGGAACGTGCTCGATCCGGTGCGCCCCATGGCACCTCCCCTGGAGGCGGAGCCGCGGGCGGCGTGGACCGCGCACGCGCTGGACGCACCCGTGATGTGCGTACGTATGCCGGAAGGCGCGTGGACGCTCCCCGAGGGGCTGACCTTCCGGAACTGGCTGCGCTCCGGCGGGCCGCGTCCGGCGACGCAGGAGGACCTCCGCTACCACCTCACCACGCTGTTCCCGCCCGTACGGCCGCGCGGGCACCTGGAGTTGCGCATGATCGACGCGCAGCCCGGCGAGAACGGCTGGATGGTGCCGCTCGCGGTGACCGCCGCGCTCTTCGACGATCCCGAGGCGGCGGAGACCGTGTACCGCTCCCTCAAGCCCCTGGCCGAGTCCATGGGCGCCGGCGCCGCGCCGCGCAACGCGCTGTGGGTGGCGGCCGCGCGGCACGGGCCGTCCGAGGAGGAGCTGCGGAGCGCCGCCGTGACGTGCTTCGCCACGGCCCTGGAGGCGCTGGTACGCCTCGGCGCGTCGACGGCCGTGCTCGACGAGGTGGCCCGTTTCAACGAACGCCATGTACTGCGGGGCCGATGCCCCGCCGACGACCTGATCGCCTCCGTGGTGAAGGAGCCCGGCAGATGACCGACCAGCTGCGGAGTCTGGCACTCGATGCGCTGACCCGTGCCCGTGACCGCACCGCCGCCCTCACGTCGTGCGTCGACGACCGTGATCTGACCGCCCAGCACTCGCCGTTGATGTCTCCGCTGGTGTGGGACCTGGCCCATATCGGCAACCAGGAGGAGCAGTGGCTGCTGCGGCAGGTCGGCAAGGGTGAGGCGCTCCGGCCCGAGATCGACTCCCTCTACGACGCGTTCGAGCATCCGCGCGCGGCCCGTCCCTCCCTGCCGCTGCTGGCGCCCGCGGAGGCACGGGTCTACGCCGCCGACGTGCGCGGCCGGGTGCTGGACATTCTGGAGCGCACCGCGTTCGAGGGCGGTCCGCTCGTGGACGCGGGCTTCGCCTTCGGGATGATCGCCCAGCACGAGCAGCAACACGACGAGACGATGCTGATCACCCATCAGCTGCGGAAGGGGCCGCCGGCCCTGTCCGCGCCGGAGCCGCCCGCCCATGACACCGGTCCGCTGCCGCGCGAAGTGCTGGTCCCCGGCGGGGCGTTCACCATGGGGACGTCCACCGAGCCGTGGGCGCTCGACAACGAACGGCCCGCCCACCGGCGCATCGTGCCCGCGTTCCACATCGACACGACTCCGGTGACCTGCGGCGCGTACCAGGCGTTCATCGAGGACGGCGGCTACCACGAGCGCCGCTGGTGGGCGGCCGCGGGCTGGGACCAGATCCGGCAGCACGACATCGGTGCGCCGCTGTTCTGGCGCCGTGAGGGCGGGATGTGGCTGCGCCGCCGATTCGGCGTCACCGAGGAGGTCCCACCGGACGAGCCTGTACTGCACGTGAGTTGGTACGAGGCGGACGCCTACGCGCGCTGGGCCGGCCGGCGGCTGCCGACCGAGGCCGAGTGGGAGAAGGCCGCCCGGCACGATCCGCACACCGGCCGGGCCCGCCGCTACCCGTGGGGCGACGCGGACCCGACGGAGGCGAACGCGAACCTCGGCCAGCGCCATCTGCGGCCCGCCCCGGCGGGCAGCTATCCGCAGGGCGCCTCGCCGCTGGGCGTACGGCAGCTCATCGGCGACGTGTGGGAGTGGACGTCGAGCGACTTCCTGCCCTACCCCGGGTTCGTCGCGTTCCCCTACCGCGAATACTCGGAGGTGTTCTTCGGGAGCGAGCACAAGGTGCTCCGCGGCGGTTCGTTCGCCGTCGACCCGGTGGCCTGCCGGGGCACGTTCCGCAACTGGGACCTGCCGGTGCGCCGTCAGATCTTCTCCGGCTTCCGTACCGCGCGGGACGCGGAGCAGCCCGCCGGCCCGGACGGGGGCATCCGCTGATGTGCCGTCATATCGCTTACGTGGGGCCGCCCGAGTCACTGGCCGCGCTGCTCGTCGAGCCCGGACACGGCCTGTTCCGCCAGTCCTGGGCGCCGCGCCGGCAGCGCTACGGCACGGTCAACGCGGACGGCTTCGGGATCGGCTGGTACGCGGACGGCGACCCGGTGCCCGCCAGGTACCGGCGCGCGGGGCCGATCTGGGCGGACCTGTCCTTCACCGACCTGGCGCGGGTGGTGCGCAGCCACGCGGTGCTCGCCGCCGTGCGGGACGCCACCGCACCCGGCGCGGACGGCGAGGCCGCGGCGGCGCCGTTCGCCTCCGGGCCCTGGCTGTTCAGCCACAACGGCGCGGTGCGCGGCTGGCCTGCCTCGATGGGCCCGCTCTCCGCCGCGCTGCCGGCGGAGGAACTGCTGTCGATGGAGGCGCGCAACGACTCGGCGCTGCTGTGGGCGCTGGCGCTGCGCCGGCTGCGCGCGGGCGACTCGCCGGCCCAGGCGCTCGCCGACACCGTCCGCGACACGGCCGCCGCCGCGCCCGGATCCCGGCTGAACCTGCTCCTGACGGACGGCACGGTGATCGCCGCGACCGCCTGGGGCGACACCCTCTGGTATCTCACGGAGCCCGGCCGGCGCACGGTCGTGGCCTCGGAACCGTACGACGACGATCCGCTGTGGCAGGAGGTGCCGGACCGGACGCTGCTCACCGCGACCCGCGCCGACGTCCTGCTGACCGAGCTCAAGGAGCCGACCCAGTGAGCCCGTTCCTGCTGACCCGAACCCTGCCCGAGGACGCGACCAACGCCGCGCTGCGGGCCGATGTGCTGCACGGCCTGACCCGCACGCCCAAGACCCTGCCGCCGAAGTGGTTCTACGACGCCCGCGGCAGCGAACTGTTCGAGGAGATCACCCGGCTTCCCGAGTACTACCCGACCCGCGCCGAGCGGGAGATCCTCGCCGAACGGGCGCCGGAGATCGCCGCGGCGACCGGGGCGCGGACGCTCGTGGAGCTCGGGTCCGGCTCGTCCGAGAAGACCCGTTTCCTGCTGGACGCCCTGCCCTCGCTGCACAGTTACGTACCCGTGGACGTCAGCGAGAGCGCGCTGAACGGTGCGGCCGAGGCCCTGCTGGCCGACCATCCGGACCTGAACGTGCACGCCCTGATCGCCGACTTCACCCGCGGGCCGGAGCTGCCGGTGACGCCGGGACCCCGGCTGGTCGCGTTCCTCGGCGGGACGGTCGGCAACCTCCTGCCGGGCGAGCGTGCGCTCTTCCTGCGGTCCGTGCGGGCCATGCTGGACCCCGGCGACTTCCTGCTGCTGGGCACGGACCTGGTGAAGGACGAGGCGGTGCTCGTGCGCGCGTACGACGACGCCGCCGGCATCACCGCCGAGTTCAACAAGAACGTCCTCTCGGTGCTGGCGCGGGAACTGGGAGCGGACGTGGATCCCGCCGACTTCGACCATGTGGCGCGCTGGGACCGCGACAACGAGTGGATCGAGATGAGACTGCGGGCCCGCTCCGCCCTCACCGTGAAGATTCCCGAGCTGGATCTCGTGGTGCCGTTCGAGGAAGGGGAGGAACTGCGGACGGAGGTGTCCGCGAAGTTCCGTCAGGACGGTGTTCGCACCGAACTCGCCGAGGCGGGAATGGATCTGACGCACTGGTGGACGGACGAGGAGGGCAGGTTCGCGCTGTCGCTCGCCACGACGAGCTGAGCGGCCAGCGCCAGTGAGCGGCGGTCGAGGTGGCTCCCGGGGAGGATCGGCGGCAGCAGCCGGATCTCCGCGGTGAGCCCTTCGGCCGCCGCGACCCGCCACAGGGAGGCGAGCAGCGGATCGTCGCCGACGAACGCCGCCGCCCCGGTGGGCGAGTAGGTGATGCGTACGGGCTGGACGGCGGCGCCCGCGTCGAGCGCGGCCTGGAACGCGGCGGGCCGGAACCGTCCCCGGCCCCGCCCGCACCAGGTCGATCCCTCGGGGAAGACGACGACACGGGCCCCGCCGCGCAGTGCGTCGGCCATCGACGCCACGGCGGCGGGCAGCGCGCGCAACCGGTCCCGTTCCAGGAAGAGGGTGCCGCCGCGGGCGGCGAGCGGCCCGAGGACCGGCCATGAACGGACCTCGCTCTTGGCGAGCATCCGTCCCGGCAGCACCGCGGCGACCAGCGGGATGTCCAGCCATGAGATGTGGTTGGCGACGACCAGCGCGGCCCGCAGGTCGTGCGGCTGCCCGACGACGCGTACCCGCACGCCGAACGCCCGCAGTACGGCGCGCGACCAGCAGCGGGTCAGCCGATGGCGGAACGCGGCGCCGAGGAGGACGCCGAAGAGGGCCGCGACGGGGGCGAGCAGCAGGCCGCACCCCACGGCCGCCAGGCCCGCCAGAAGCCGGGCGAGGGCCTTGAGCGGCCCGGCGACGGGCCCGTGGTGGGTCGCGCAACCCTCGGGAGTGCAGGGCGCACAGGGCAGCCAGGCGCTCATCGCACGGGTGCGAGGGAGAGGAAGTGCCGCAGGTAGCGCGGGTCGGTGCGGCGCAGCGACAGCAGGACGTAGAGGTCGGCGACGTTGAAGTCGGGGTCGTGGGCGGGCGCCCCGCACACCCAGGCGCCGAGCCTGATGTAGCCGCGCAGCAGCGGCGGCAGTTCGGTGCGACCGGCGGGGCGGGCGACGCCCTCCGCGTTCCACAGCTTGTGCGGGGTGACCCAGTGCTCCTCGGGCGCCAGGTTCTTGGTCCGCACGGTGTCCCAGGTCGCGGCGGCGAGGGTGCCGCCGTCGGCGAGGGGGATCGAGCAGCAGCCCGCGAGCCAGTTGTGGCCGGTGCGGGTCATGTAGCGGGCGAGGCCTGCCCAGATGAGGGCGATCACGGCGCCGTTGCGGTGCAGGGGGTGGACGCAGGAGCGGCCGACCTCTACGAGGTCGTCGCGGATCGGGTCGAGGCGGGTGAGGTCGAACTCGCCCTCGGAGTAGAGGCGGCGGGCGACACGGGCGCGTTCGGGCGGCAGCAGTCGGTAGGTGCCGACGATCTCGCCGGTGTCCGTCTCCCGCACGAGCAGGTGGTCGCAGTAGGCGTCGAAGGCGTCGGAGTCCAGACCGGGCTCGGGTCCGTCGAGCCGGGCACCCATCTCCCCGGCGAACACCTGGTGGCGCAGGCGCTGCGCGGCGCGCACCTCTTCCTGGTCGCGGGCGAGCGAGACGACGTACCGGGGCTCCTCGTGCTGGGGCGGCAACGGGGCGGCCGGCTGTGCGGGCAGCGGAGCGGGGACGACGAGCGGCGTTGCGGGCATGGCGGTCTCCTGTGCCGGACGGAGGGGCGGACCGCTGGTGCGGCGGCCCGGCTCCTTGTTTCTTCCGTGGCCGGCTGGATTCGACATGACTGCACGGCGGAGAGCGGATGTGAGGACGCTGAATGCCGGGCAATGCGCGGCGGAGCGGATGCGCCGCTCCGCCGGTCGGGGGCCGATGCGTCCCGTTGTTCCGGGGCCGCGTCTCGGGGTGCGGGTCGGTCTGCGTCCCGTTTCCCGGGGCGTTGGACCGGCTCCTGTTGTCCGGGCCGTGGACCCGGCCCCCTTGCCCGGGTCGTCCCCGCCCCGGGCTCATGGGTCGGGTCCCGTGGCCCGGGGCCCGTCGGTCCCGGACCGGGCATACGCCCGTCCCGTCAGGGCAGCAGCGCCGCCGTGATCTTGTCCGAGGCCGCTCGTGCCGCGCGGGCCGGGTCCTGACCCTGGAGGACGGCCGTCATGTACGGCTTGATGGGGTTGTCGGCCTCGACCGCGGCCCATTGCGGCGAGTTGGGAGTTGCCCTGCCCTTCGCGGCGCCGGCGGCCATGGCGGCGGTGCCTTCGCTGCCCTCGATGACACCGGCGAGCGTGGTCTTGTTGGGCACGTAGTTCATCGTGAGGGCGAGCTCGGTCTGCCATTCCTCGCTCGCGAGCGCCTTCACCACCTCGACGCCGGCGGATCTCTCCCGCGCGTTCTCGGGCACGATCAGGTCGGAGCCGCCGATGAAGACGGCGCCCGGCGCCTCTGACGTCCTGCCCGGTACGGGGAAGAAGCCCAGCTTCCCCTTGAGCGCGGGATTGGCCTTCTCTATGAGGGGCGCCGCGCTCGGCACGGCGATGATCTGCGCGACGTCGCCCTTGGCGAAGACGTCCGCCTGGGGCGGCGTCACCTCGTCGGCGTCCTTCGGCCCGTTGCCGTGCGACTGGAGCCGCTTGTAGAAGTCCATGCCGCGCAGGGCCGCCTTGGAGTGCAGGGCGCCCTCCCAGTTCCCGCCCTGCTCGACGGCCAGTTGTCCGCCCTCTTCCCAGACGAAGCCCGCGAGGGTGTACCAGTCCTGGCCGGAGAGGTAGATGCCCTGTCTGCCGGGGCCGTCCAGTTTCTCGGACATCTCCAGCCATTCGGCACGGTCCTTGGGCGGCTCCGTGATGCCCGCCTGGGCGAAGAGGTCCTTGTTGTAGATGACGACCCGGTTGGCCGCGTACCAGGGGATGCCGTACTGGGACCCGTTGATGCTGCCCGGTTCCGCGAGGCCGGGCAGCCAGTCCTCGCTGCCGAGGTCGCGGACCGATTCGAGGGTCAGGTCGCGCAGCGCGTCGCTCTCCGCGTACTGGGCGACCTGGGTGTTGCCGACCTCGATGACCTCGGGGGCGTCGTCGCTCTCGAGCGCCGCCATGACCTTCTTGCCGATGCCCGTCCACTCCTGGAAGGTCACCTTCAGGTCGACGGACGGGTGCTGTTTCTCGTACTCGGTGGTGAAACGCTCCAGGAACTCGTCCGAGACGCTGTCCTTCATGAGCCAGATGTCCACGGTGCTCCTGGGCGAACCACCGGGGACCAGGCCGCAGCCGACGAGCGTGGCGGCGCACACGAGTGCGACGGACAGGGCGAGCGAGCGGTTCTTCACGTAGGTCACCTTCTGCGTGGCACGGAGAATTGACCCGACGTGGGGGGAAGCGAGCGGCGCTCGCACGGGTTGGCTGGATTTTGGTCTGTACCAAAGGTCCGGTCAAGTCAGGGAACGCACCGGGCGGCGGAAGGGGCGGGCGCGGGAACCGCACCCGCCCCTCACAAGGTCTTCACCCGGTGGCTGGAACGGTGTCCTCGAAGCGGACCCCCGCCGACCGGTACGCGGCGACCTTCGCGGCGGCCTGCGCGGGGGTGAGGACCTGGTCCTTGACGTGCAGCACGTAGTCGACCTTCTGGTCGTAGGAGCGGGGCGTGGTGCTGCCCTGACCCGCCAGGTCGATCAGCCACTGGTTGAAGTTGATGCTCATCGTGCGCTCGGGGAGGTAGCGGGCGTCGTGCCGGCCGAACTCCTGGCCGTCGACGTAGTAGACGATGCTGCTGTCGTCGATGGTGAGGACGAGGTCGTGCCACCCGGCGTAGCTCGCCCTGACCTCGGAGTGCTGGTTGACGGCCTCCCACGGGTCGGGCCGGTAGGTCTCCCACGAGGTGGTGTACAGGATGTTGGCCGGCTCGCCCCAGCCGCCGTTGGGCAGGTACTCGAAGTCGTACTCGGCGTAGTCGTCCGCCATCGGGGCCTTGAGGTCGTTGATGGTGAAGAACGTCTGGACGAGGTGGTCGCCGTCCGGGCCGGACCGTGGGGCGTCGGAGAAGTGGACCCGGGCCGCGTAGGTGCCGTTCTTGAACTTCATGTCCTTGGTGAGGATCTCGGTGTGCTCGGTGGTCGCCCCGCTGCCCGCGGTGGAGGTTTCCAGGTTCATGATCGAGTTCGTCCCCTCCTTGGCGAAGGTGACGTTCTCGGGCGCCCAGGTGGCGCCGGGCACACCGGGGCCGCCCGCGTTGGAGCGGACGCTCCAGCCGTGGGCGCCGATGGCGGGGTCGGTGTGCGAGGTGTAGTCGAAGTCGTCGAAGAGCGCGGGTCCGTCCGCCGGCGGGTCGGTGGGGTCCGGCGGATCGGTGGGGCCGTTGCCGGCGGGGGCGGTCCCCCATACCGTCGGGCCGCCGACGCTCGCGGTGACCTTGGTCCAGTCGCCGTACGAGGTGCGGCCGGGACCGAAGGAGTAGTCGTCGTTCTGGTTCAGGGGGCGCCAGTCGGAACGGTGGAAGCGCAGTTGCATGTCACCGGTGTCCGCGCCCGGCGCGAGGCCGCCCGCGCCCGCCCGGAACCCGATCTCCAGGTAGCGGTCCGCGTCGGCGGTGGGGGCGGCGAGGGTGCCGAACGTGCCGGTGATGTTGGCGCAGCCCGGTACCGCCCATGAGCAGGCGAAGGTGTAGGAGGCGCCGGCGTCCGCCTTGAAGTAGTAGCGGACGCGGACCTCGCTCAGGGAGAGCGTGGTGCTGCCGGAGTTGACGACCTTGAACCACGGCTCCGCCTGGTCGCTGCCGCTCGAACTCTGGCGGTACTGGACCCTCACCGAGGCGTCGGCGGCCGCGGCCGGCAGGGCGGACAGGGTGGCGCAGCCGAGGCCGGCCACCACGGCGGCGGCCAGTGCGGCACGCGCCCGGAGGCCGGGGCGGGTACGGGTCCGGCCGGTACGCGCTGTTGTGCTCATGCTGGTGCTGGTCACCTGGATTTCCTCTCGGAAGGGGTGGTCGTGGGGGGTCGGCTCGGGACGCCGAGGGCGCCGAGCCGGGCTCTGTGGTGGTGCAGCCGTGCGCTGAATCCCGTCCAGTCGCCGCCTCCGCTCCAGGCGGTGTCGGCGAGGGCGCACAGCCGGGGGAAGGCGAGGTACTCGGCGTGCTCGGCCGTGGTCACGTACTCGGTCCACAACTGGGCCTGGGTGCCGAGCACACGGTCAGCGGCCTCCGCCTCCCAGTGGGCGGGGGCCGGCTCCGTCGCGTACACGGCCCGAAGGTCGACGACGGCGCCGGGCTGGCCGGGCGGTTCGCCGGCGTCGGCCGACTGCGGGTAGTCGAGGTAGGTGGAGCGGTAGGGGGCCATGATCACGTGCTGGCCGCGGCGGGCGGCGGCCAGGGCGTGGGCCTCGTCGCGCCACATCATGGCGGTGAACGAGGACGGCAGGTCGACGCCGGTCTCCGTCCAGCCGAGCGGCTGCCTCCCCCGCTCGTGCAGGTGGGCGCCGATCCTTCCCATGAACCAGCCGTGCAGCGCCTCGGGGCCGCCGATGCCCTCCTGTTCGGCGCGCAGTCGCGCCGCGGGCGAGGCGTGCCATTCGGTGGTGGGGCATTCCTCGCCACCGATGTGGACGTGCCGGGAGGGGAAGACGTCCAGGACGTCGTCCAGGACGGTGCGGCAGAAGTCGAGGACCTCGTCGTGCACGCCGAGGACGTTCTCGCAGACGCCCCACTGTCTCCACACGTCCAGCCGACGGCTCGGCCGGTTGCCGAGGTGGGGGTAGGCGGCGAGCGCGGCGCGGACGTGGCCCGGCATCTCGATCTCGGGCACGACGGTGACACCGCGGTCGGCGGCGTGGGCGACCAGGGCGGCGAGCTCCGCACGGGTGTAGGCGCCGCCGTGGGGCAGGCCGCCCACTTCGGTGAGCCTCGGGTAGGCGGCGACGGGCATCCGCCAGCCCTGGTCGTCGGTGAGGTGCAGATGCAGCACGTTGAGCTTGTGCAGCGCCAGCAGGTCGACGAAGCGCCGGAGGAACGCCACAGGCAGGAAGTGGCGGGCCACGTCGAGCATCGCGCCGCGCCAGGGGAAGCGGGGTACGTCGGTGATCTGCACACAGGGCAGGGACCAGTGCGCGCCGGGGGCGGGAGTACCCGACAGGGCGGCTGGGGGCAGCAGTTGGCGCAGGGTCTGGATGCCGTGGAGGAGCCCCGCGGGGCGGCCGGCGCGCAGCAGCACCGCGTCGGTCCCGACGGTGAGTCCGTAACCCTCCGCGCCGAGCCCGGTGAGCTGCGGGTCGAGCGCGAGGACGACACGGCCGTCGGGCGCGAGGGGCAGCGGCAGACCGGTGGCCGGGGCCAGGTGGGTGCGCAGGAGCGCCGCGGCCGGCTCGGCCCCGCGGCCGGCGCGGATGCCGGTACGGCCGTCGAGCACGAACTCGCCTGCTGTCATGGTGAGTTGGGTCGGGCGGGGAATCAGTGCGGGAGCGGTGCGCGATCCGGTACGGGGTCCCGTGCGCGGTGGTCCGGTGCGGGGTGCGGGCATGTGTCGGCTCTCCTATCCCTTGACCGCGCCGCCGGTCATCCCGGCGGAGACCCGGCGCTGGAGCACCAGGAAGAGGACGAGTACGGGCAGGGCGAAGAGCGTGGATGCGGCCATCGTGGCGCCCCAGTCGGTGCCGAAGACGTTCGAGAACGAGGAGAGCCAGACGGGCAGGGTGCGGTCGTCCTGGTTCTTGATGATCAGCATGTTGGCGAAGGCGAACTCGTTCCAGGCGGTGATGAAGCCGAAGAGCGAGGTCGCCAGGAGCCCCGGCGCGAGCAGCGGGAAGGTGACGCGGCGGAACGCGGCGGCCCGGGTGCAGCCGTCGACCTGGGCGGCCTCCTCGAGTTCGACGGGAATCGCGGCCAGGAAGCTGCGCAGGGTCACGACGGTGAACGGGAGCGTGATCATGAAGTAGACGAGGGTGAGAGTGGCCAGGCTGTCGAGCATGTCGGCGTCCCTGGCGATGATGTACATCGGGATCAGCAGGGCCTCCCAGGGCGCGACCTGGGCGATGAACACCATCAGGACGAAGCCCCGCCGGCCCTTCCAGCGCAGCCGGGCGACGGCGAAGGCCGCGCCTGTCGCCACCAGCAGGGCGAGCAGCACGCTGGCGGCGGTGACGGTCAGGCTGTTGCGCCAGAACGACCAGAAGCCGTCCGCGCGCAGGGCGTTGGCGAAGTTGTCGAGGGTCAGGGAGGTGGGCAGCAGCGCCGGGGATCCGGTGTGGATGTCGGCGGCCGGCTTGAAGGCGGTGAGGATCATCCAGTACACGGGGAACACCGAGAGGACGAAGACGATCAGCGCTCCCGTGTTCAGCAGCAGGCGCCGCGGCGAGGTCGGTCTCACAGCTCGGCCTCCTGTTTGAACATCTGCCGGAAGTAGAAGATCAGCGCGGCGACGAGCATCAGCACGGTCAGCGTCGCGACAGCCGCCCCGAGGTCGTAGCGGTGCAGCGACTGCGCCACCTGGTAGGCGTAGACGGGCAGGGTGGTCGTCGCGCCGCCCGGTCCGCCTCTGGTGACGGCCCAGATCTGCGCGAAGCAGCGGAAGACCCAGATGACTTCGAGGCAGAGGATCAGCCCGAAGACCGGGCGGAGCACCGGCAGCGTCACCGACCAGAAGATCCGGCCGCCGCCTGCCCCGTCGATCCTGGCCGATTCGAAGAGTTCGGCGGGGACGGTCGTGAGCGCGGCGTGCAGGGTGACGGCGACGAACGGGACCGACTGCCATACGACGAGCAGCACCAACAGGGTGAAAGCGGCCGGGCCGTGCGCGAGCCAGGAGTACCCCTCGAAGGAGTCGAACCCGATACCGGCCAGCACCCGGTTGACCAGTCCGAGGCGCGAGGAGAACAGCCACTGGAAGACGGTCGTGGTGGCGATCACGGGGCTGGCCCAGGCGAGCACCAGTCCGCTCAGCACCAGGACGCGCATCCTCCTGCCGAGCCGCTGGAGCATGAGGGCCGCCAGGGTGCCCAGCACCATGATCAGCACCACGTTGACCGTGGTCCACCACAGCGTGCGGCGGACCACCTCCCAGAACTCCGCGTCCCCGAGGACCTCCCGGTAGTTGTCCAGACCGGTGAAGACGGCGTCGCCGCGGATGAGTTCACCCATCCCGTAGTGCTGGAAGGAGATCAGCACGTTGCGGGCCACGGGGTAGGCGAGCAGGACGGCCGCGCCGAGGACGGTGGGCGCGATGAGCAGGTACGGCCAGAGTGCGCGGGGCGAACTCCTCATGACCCGAGCGTCTTGGTGATCTTGTCGGAGGCTTCCTTCGCGGCTTTCGCCGGGTCGCTGCCGGTGAGTACCGCCGTCATGTACTGCTTGACCGGGTTGGTGGCCTCGACGGCCGCCCACTGCGGGGAGTTGGGCGTGGCCCGCCCGTGGGCCGCCGCGGCGGCCATGGCCGCGGTGCCCTCGTTGTCCTCGATGACCCCGGCGAGGGAGGTCCGGTTGGGGACGTAGCTCATGGTCTTCGCCAGGTCGGTCTGCCACTTGTCGCCCGCGAGCTCCTTCACCACCTGGTAGGCGGCGTCGTGGTGGGCGGAGGCCTCGGGGATGATCAGGTCGGAGCCGCCGGTGAAGGTGGCGCCCGGCTCCCCGGCGGTGTCGCCGGGGACCGGGAAGAACCCCAGCTTGCCGGCGAGCGCGGGGTTGGCCTGTTCGATGATCTTCGCCCCGCCCGGTACGGAGATGATCTGGGCGACGTCACCCTTGGCGAAGACGTCGGCCTGCGGCGGCTTGGCCTCGTCGGAGTCCTTGGGGCCGTCGCCGAGGGCCTGGAGGCGCTGGTAGAACTCCATGCCCTTGAGCGCTTCCGGCGAGTGGAGCGCGCCTTTCCAGGTGTCGCCCTCGCGTTCGGCGAGCTCGCCGCCCTCGTCCCAGATGAAGCCGGCGAGGGTGTACCAGTTCTGCCCGGGCAGATAGACGCCCTGCGTGCTGCCGGTGTCGAGCTTCTTGGTGATCTCGAGCCAGTCGTCGCGGGTGCTGGGCGGGGCGGTGATGCCGGCTGCCGCGAACAGGTCCTTGTTGTAGATGACGACGCGGTTGGCGGCGTACCAGGGGATGCCGTACTGCTTCCCGTCGATCCTGCCGGGATCGGCAAGGCCGGGCAGCCAGTCGGCGCCCGCCAGTTCGCCGACCTTGTCCGTCAAGTCCTTGACGCCGCCGCTGGCGGCGTACTGGGCGACCTGGGTGTTGCCGACCTCGATGACGTCGGGCGCGTCCCGGCCGGCGAGCGCGGCGGTGATCTTCTCGCCGATGCCGTCCCACTCCTGGATCTGGATGTCGAGGGCGGTTCCCTTGTGCCGCTGCTCGAAGTCCTTCTCGAAGCGCTTGAGATAGGCGTCGGAGACGCTGTCCCTCATGATCCAGACGGTGAGTTCCTCCGTGCCTCCGGCCGCTTCGGCATCCGGCCCGGACGTGGAGCTGCACGCTGCGAGCGGCAGGGTGAGAGCGATGGCGGCGGCAGCGGCGATGGAGCGAATCTTCAACTGATCCACCTCTGAAGTGAGTTGACCAATTGGTAAACTGGCCAACGGCGTGGCTAGAAGGTGGCATGGACCAATGTTGACGTCAAGGGCTTTGAAAACACTGGTTCGTTCGGCGCGTGACCCGACAGGCCACCCAGATCACTGGTAAGCAGCATCGTTTACCATCTGACCAGTTGGCGACGATGTGGAGCAGAGAGGCAGGGTCCATGGAGAGCAGCTCTTCGGGCGCCGTACTGAAGCGCGAGCGGGTCAGGGAGTTCCTGCTCGGCCTGATCGAGGCCGGCCGGCCGGGCGACGCCATCCCCTCCGAGCGGACCCTCTGCGCGGAACTCGGCGTCTCCCGCCCCACCCTGCGTGCCGCCGTGGACGAACTCGTCGCCACCGGCCAGCTCCTGCGCGAACACGGCCGCGGGATGTTCGTCGCACCCGCCAAGATCACGCAGGAACTCGTCTCCGACGACGCGGCGTTCGCCGTCCCCCGCGCGGCGGGCGCCTGGTCGAGCCGCGTCCTGGAGCTCGCCACCATCAGCGCGGGCGCCCGGATCGGCCGCAAGCTGCGGATCTCCCCCGCCGCCGAACTCGTCTACATCGCCCGGCTGCGTCTCGTCGACGGCGCCCCCATGGCGATCGAGCACCTGCACATCCCCGCCCGGCTCGTGCCCTCCCTGACCCCGCAGGAGCTCGAGGCCGGAGACCTCTACGACCATCTGCGCGAGCACCATCAGGTGCACGTCGACCAGGCCGTCCAGTCGATCGAGCCGACCGTCGTCAACGAGGCGGAGGCCGCGGTGCTCGACGTGCCGGTCCTCTCCCCCGCGCTGCTGGTCGAGCGCCTGACGACGGACACCGCGGGCAGCCCCGTCGAGTACGTCCACTCGGTGTACCGCGGCGACCGCTACCGCATCGTCTCCCGCCTCGCGCTCGGCCCGTCCGCCGCACGCAGCGACCGCCCGGCGGGCCACCATCCCGGCATCCCCCCGGGCGACTTCGCCCACGGAGACATCATCACGTCGTCGACGACCGGCGACGCCTACTGAACCGGACCTCAGCCAGCACGACCACAACGATGCAGGTCAGGCGGGTCGGACGTACATCTGGATGATGACAGGGGACCCGCGAGTAGCACTTCGGGGCGAGTGCGGAACACATAGGGAGACTGATCCGCCGAACAGCCCACGCCCCATAGCTTCTTGATCGAACCCCCCACGGTCAGGAGGCCCCCTCAACATGTACGGCAAGGCATTCGCTCCCGAGTACCAGGGCGATCTGGGCTCGTCCCTCACGGTGAACTCCTCGTACGACGAGGTCCTCGCCACCGCGGAACGCGCCCGGCGCGACGCGGGCAGCGACCTCGACGCGGCCCGTGCCGCGCTCGCCCTCGCCGAGGCCAACCGTCGGCTGGGGCGGGCCGCCCAGGCAGGGACGGCATGGCGTGACAGCTACCGCTGCGCCCGGCGGGCGGGCGACGCGGCGGGGATGGCCTGGGCTCTCTGGAGTGGCGGCACACTGGCCCGCCAGTGCGGCACCCTGCCGCTCGCCCGGCGGCTGCTCTCCGCGGCCGTCGCCTTCGCCGACGCCTGCGGCGAGCGGCTCGCCCACGGCTACGCCCTCGCCGGCCTCGCCGAGACCGGACGCATACAGGGTGACTACGCGGCGGTCGCCGACCTGCATGAACGGCTCCTCCACGAGGCGCGGGCCCACGGCGAGTCCCGTCACATGGTCTGGGCCATGTCCGGCATCGCGCAGATGCACCGGAACACGGGCGACCACGACAAGGCTCTGGAGCTGTTCACCGAATGCGTACGGATCGCGTCGGAGGCCGACGACGCGCGGGGCCGGGCATGGTCGCTGCGGGGCATGGCCGACGTACTGTCCCTGCGCGGCGACACCGACCGGGCGCTGACGCTGCTGAGCGAGGCGGAGGCCGTCTGCCGCGATCTGGAACTCGCCGGCGCACTGGCCTACAACCACAAGATGCGCGGCAACGTACTGTTCCGGGCGGCCCGATACGAGCAGGCGTGCACGGCCTACCTGTGTGCGCTGCGCGCGTTCCGTGGGATGAACGAGGCCCGGGGCACCGCACTCGCCCGCCTGGGGCTTGCCAAGGCGCGCTCCCGCCGCGGCCGCGCGCCTGCCGCGACGCTCGAGGAACTCGCCGAGCTGGAGCGCGAGTTCGAGCGGATCGGGCTGAGGCAGGCGCGGCAGTCCGTGGCAGCCTTCCGGTCCGAGCTGGCCGCCGCCTGAAAGGGCCGTATTCTCGGCCGAGCACGCTCACGGGGGCGGGGCGGGCTCGGGAGGGAACGGCGATGAGGGACGAGGGCGCGCCCAGGGCGGCGCTCAAACGCGAGCGGGTGCGGGCCTATCTGCTGGGCCTGGTCGACGACCGGCGCCCCGGGGACGCCATCCCTTCCGAACGCACCCTCTGCGCCGCCCTCGACGTGTCACGCCCCACCCTCCGCGCCGCCGTCGACGAACTCGTCGCCACCGGGGCGCTCGTACGGGAGCACGGCCGCGGGATGTTCGTCGCGCCGGCCAAGATCACCCAGGAGCTGGTGGGCGACTCGGCTCCGGCCGCCGCCCCGCCCGCACCGGGGACCTGGTCGAGCCGGGTGCTGGAGTTCCGCAGGACCGCCGCTGGCGCCCGTATCGGGCGCAGGCTGCGGCTTTCCCCCGCCGCGGAGATCTTCCACGTCGCCCGGCTGAGGCTGGTCGACGGCGGCCCCGTCGGACTGGAGTACCTGCACATCCCGGCCGCGCTCGCCCCCGATCTCACCCCGCGGCGGATGGAGTCGGGCTTCTACCGCTACCTGCGGGCCGAGCGCCGGATCGTCGCCGCCCGGGCGGAGCAGTCCATCGAGCCCACCGTGCTGAGCGAGGCCGAGGCGGAGTTGCTGGGCGTACCCGTCCTGTCGCCGGCGCTGCTCTTCGACCGCGTCACCTCCGACCCCGACGGACGCCCGGTCGAGTATGTGCGCTCCCTCTACCGCGGCGACCGCTACCGCATCCTCTCCCGGCTTTCGCTCGGCCCCACGGGGGACGGCCGCCCCGCACCCGACGCCTCGCGGGAAGCCGACTGGTGGGGCACGGTGGAGTGAACGCACCGAGAGGAGCACGACACCCATGTCGAACCACACCTACCGCGTCACCGAGATCGTGGGCACCTCGCCCGACGGGGTCGACCAGGCCATCAAGAACGGCGTCTCCCGGGCCTCGCAGACGCTGCGGGGCCTCGACTGGTTCGAGGTGACGCAGGTCCGCGGGCACATCGTCGAGGGGCGGATCGAGCACTACCAGGTCGGTCTGAAGGTCGGCTTCCGTCTCGAGGACGGCGACTGAGCGCACGCGACCGAACGCCACGCCGCCCGCACGCTCCGGGCGGCGTGCGGCACGTTCCGGCCCCGCCCGGCCGGGCGGAAGTGCGTCTGGTCGGCCGGCCCGGTACGGCGTGACCGGCCCGGCTCGGGTGCGTCTGGTCGGCCCCGCTCAGGTGCGGCCTCGCCCGTCCGGGCGGAGGTGCGTCCGACCGGCCGGCCCGGATCGGCGGGGCTGAGGTGTGTCCGACCCGCCAGGCTCGGGTGCGTCCGACGGCACGGCCCGGCTCACGTGCGTCTGACCGGCCCCGCTCAGATGCGGCCTCGCCCCGCCGGGCGGAGGTGCGTCCGACTGCCCGGCTGGCGTACAGCCCTGACCTGCCGGGCTGAGGTCCGTCCGACCGGCCCGGCTCAGGTACGGGGCTGGCCGGACCGGCTCAGGTGCGGCCCTCGCGCTCCTGGGCCTCGTGCATGGCGGGCGTCGTGCTCGCCGCTCCCCAGACCGCCCGCACGACCCGGAAGCCGGCGCGCTCCGCGTCCTGGCAGACCAGCTCGTCGTCGTCCACCAGCATCCTGATCTCCCGGTCGCGGGAGAGCTGCCGCAGGATCTCGAGCTTGGTCCGGCGCGCGGGCCGCCGGTCGTCGTTGCGCCGCATGAAGATCCGCCCCTGCGGCAGCCCTTGAGCCGCGAGCCAGTCCACGGTGTCCTGCCTGCAGCGCTCCGGCCGGCCGGTCAGATACAGCACCTCGCACTCCTGCGCCGCCTTCAGGCACAGCGCCACGCCCTCGGCGAGCGGCGGGTCCTCGGGGGCGGCGGCGAAGAAGGCGTCCCACGCGCGGGGCTTGCGTTCCAGCAGATGCTGGCGGTGCCCGGCGTCGGAGAGCGTCCCGTCGAGGTCGAATACGGCCAGCGGCCTGCTGCTCTGTGTCACGCCGGTCACCCTAGGCCCTCACCGCCCGATCCGGCCGGATCAGGTCCATGGCGGGCCCCGGAGGACCGGTCATGACCGGGGACGACGAGGACGGGACGGGACCCGGGACGGGACCGGGGGACGTGACCCGGGCGGCACATCGGGAATCCTCACGCGGTGAACGCGTTGAACCGTCATGTGAGCTCACTGACCGCGTCCCCCGTCCGTCTGTCGGTACTCGACCGTTCCCGCACCCGTGAGGGGCACGACGGCCCTGCCGCACTGCGGGACACCGTGAGCCTCGCCCGGCAGGCCGAGGCCCTCGGCTACCACCGCTTCTGGGTCTCCGAACACCACGGTGTCCCGGGCGTCGCGGGTTCGGCACCGACGGTGCTCGCGGCGGCGGTCGCCGCCGCGACCACCTCGATCCGTGTCGGCACCGGCGGAGTCATGCTGCCCAACCACCAACCACTGGTCGTGGCCGAGCAGTTCGGGGTGCTGGAGTCGCTCTTCCCCGGCCGGGTCGACATGGGCCTCGGCCGGTCCGTCGGCTTCACGGACGGTATCCGCCGGGCCCTCGGCCGGGACAAGCAGGACGCGGAGGACTTCGAGGCCCGGCTGGAGGAACTTCTGGGCTGGTTCACCGGCGACCGGACGGCGCATCCACACGTCCACGCCCGCCCCTCCGAGGGGCTCAGGGTCCCTCCGTATCTGCTCGCCACCGGTGAGGGCGCGGGGATCGCGGCACGTGCCGGCCTTCCGCTGGTCATCGGCGATCTCCGTGGCCGCGACCGGCTGCTCAGGGCCGTGGAGGGCTACCGGCGGGACTTCCGCCCCTCCGTGTGGGCGGAGCGGCCGTACGTGGTCGTCGCGGGGACGGTGGCGGTCGCGGGCAGCGAGCAGGAGGCGCGCCGGCTGCTGATGCCGGAGGCCTGGTCGATGGCGTACTCCCGCACTCGGGGGACGTTCCCGCCGCTCCTGCCGCCCGAGCGGGTCGAGGCGCTGGAGATGACCGCCAAGGAGCGCGGTCTCTACGAGTCGGGGCTGAGCGGTCACATCGCGGGGACCGAGGACCAGGTCGCGGACGCCCTGGGGGCGGCGGTCGAGGAGAGTGGGGCCGACGAGGTACTGGTCACCACCAGCACGTACGACCGCGCGGCGCTGCTGGACTCACTGCGGCGTCTCGCGCGGCTGGCCGGGCTGCCCTCCCGCGACCTGACCGCCGCGGCCGCCTGACCGGCCGGGACGCCCACCCGGCGTCCCCCGCCCCGCGCGTCACCCGAAGACCACCGACCAGGGGCGCGGCCCGTCGCCGGCCGGGGTCTCGGCAGGCGGTGCCGCGGCAGCGCCTAGGGCGGGCGTACGGTCGCGGGCCAGGACGTCCGCGGCGACGGCCGCGAACTCCGCGGCGGCCCTGTGCGGCGACTGCCCCGGCCAGGCCGCGCGGATCCGCTGCGCGAGCGGCCGGCCCGCCAGGGGCCGCCAGACCACCCTGGGCTCCTTGCGGGCCACCGGACCCTGGTCGAAGGCGACTCCGTGGCCGGCCGTCACCAGGCCGATGAGGAACTCGGGGTTGCGGGCCTGCCGCACCTCACGGGGGACGAACCCGGCGGCGCGGCAGATCTCGAGCGTGGTGTCGTACCAGCCGGGGGCGGAGGCTCTCGGGAAGAGGACGAGGTCCTGGCCCGCCAGGTCGGCCAGCGCGACCTCCGGAAGCCGGGCGAGGGGCGAGGTGCGGGGCAGCACCACCCCAAGTTCGAGCCGGGTCTCCGGTCCCAGCTCGAGGCCGCTGACGTCCGCCGGCTGCTGGACGAGGCCGATGTCGAGACCTCCGGAGGCCAGCAGCCGGAGCTGTTCGTCCGTCGTCAGCTCCTGGAGGTCGATGCGCAGGGCCCGTTCCCTGCACTCGGCGACCAGCGCCCCCAGCACCGCTGCGGAGGTGTCGGGCGGTACGCCCGCGCGCAGCGTGCCGAGGCCGCCGTCGCGGGCGCGGCGCACGAGCGCCCTGGTGCGCTCCTCGCGGGCCAGCAGGTCCCGCGCCTGGTCCACGAGTACGGACCCGGCCGGGGTGAGCTGCACCTGCCGCCGTGAACGGTCGAAGAGCTCTGCGCCGAGCTCGTCCTCCAGCTTGCGCACGGCACGGCTGAGCGGCGGCTGGGCCATGCCGAGGCGGTCGGCCGCCCGCCCGAAGTTCAACTCGTCGGCCACAACGACGAAGATACGCAAGTGGCGCAGGAGATCCACGGGACGACCCTAGGCGACAGGAGCGGCGGCCGAATGCTGATCGAGGAGAGACTGCGAGCGGTGTTCGCCGGAGCGGGAGCCGAGGGCGTCCTGCACGCGGTGGACGTCGACGGCCCCGGTGAGGCGGGGTACGGCGCCGATGAACCGGTCGTCGTCGCCTCGGTGTTCAAGGTGCTCCTCGTCCTGGAGTTCGCGCGGCAGTCGGCCGCCGGCCAGCTCGATCCCCGGGAGCGGGTCCGGGTGACGTCCGAGCGCCGCCTCGGCGGCTGGGGCACCGGGGGCTGCCTCGACGATGTGGAGCTGTCCCTGCGCGACCTCGCCCACTTCGCGATGGCGGTGAGCGACAACACGGCCGCGGACCTGCTGATGGAGCGCGTGGGTCCGGACACCGTGGCGATGCTGGCGAAGGAACTCGGGCTCGCGCACACCCGGATCGTGGGCGGGCCCCGGCAGGTGCTGGAGTCGATGCTCGACGAGGTGGGGGCGCGGGACGAGCGGGAGTTCGCCGCGGTCTTCCCGACGCTGTCCGCCGCGGAGGTGCGCGGCCTCGGCGTGTACGACCCGGCCCGTACGAACGCGAGCACGCCGCGCGAGATGACGCGCCTGCTCCGGATGGTGTGGCGGGACGAAGCGGGGCCGCCCGAAGCCTGCGCGCAGGTGCGGAACCTGATGGGCCGCCAGGTGTTCCGCCACCGGCTCTCCGCCGGGTTCGGCGACGGAGTGCGCGTGGCGGCCAAGACGGGCACGCTGCCGGGACTGCACAACGAGGTCGGGGTGGCCGAGTACCCGGACGGCGGCAGGTACGCGGTGGCCGTGTTCGCCCGAACTCCGGGTCTGCAGGCCAACCATACGGAAACGGACGTGGCGATCGGCGCGGCGGCACGGACGGCGGTGGACCTGCTGCGCGGCCTCGAGCCCGAGCACCGGCCCTGACCGGCGATCGCCCGTATTGGAGAGAGCCCATGGGCAGTCATGCTCATTCGGGTATGGGTGGTGCGGCAATCCGGTCTTGGACGGGACCCGCCCGCGCCTGATCTCCTCTGACTCATGAGCGAACACACGAGTGAGCACATGAGTGACCCGATGAACGGCCCTCAGCACGGCGGCCGGAGGATGTTCGTGCGGCGGACCCTGCTCCGCGGAGCGGCGCTCGGTGCGGCGGCGCCGCTGCTGCCGGCGGGGACGGCGGCTGCTTCGACGGCCGGGTCCCGGAAGGCCGCCGCCGCGGTACCCGCCGGCTCCGCGACCCTGCGCTGGCTCGGCACCTCGGGCTGGCGCATCGGGGTCGGCGGCAGGACCGTCCTGTTCGACCCGTACATCACCCGTTTCCCCACCGGCCTGTTCGGCCCGAAGGGCAGTTTCGACGCGGCCACCCCGCTGGTCTGCGACGAGCAGCTGGTGACGCGGCACGCGGGCAGCCCGGAGCTGGTGCTGGTCAGCCACACCCACTGGGACCACATCAACGACGTGCCCCACATCGCGCGTTCGACGGGCGCCCGGGTCATCGGCACCGAGACGACGTACCACGTGCTGCGGGCGCTCGGCGTGGACGCCGGGCAGATCAGCGTGGTCAAGGGCGGCGAGGTGCTCGACTTCGACGGCTTCACCGTGGAGGTCGTCGCGAGCCGGCACAGCCGTAACGCCAAGTGGTCCTACTTCGCGCCGGGCACGCTGAACGCCGTTCCTCGCCGCGCGCCGCGGACGATCTCCGATCTGCCGGAGGGCGACACGCTCGCCTTCCAGGTGAGCGTGAAGGGCGGCCCGTCCGTCTTCCTCATGGGCGCGAGCGACTTCGAGGAGCGGGCCGCGAGTGGGCTGCGACCCGATGTGCTGATGGCCGCCACCCCGTCGAGTTCGGCGACGCACCGCTATCTCGAGAGGCTGCTGGGCGCGCTCGGCGGCCCTGCGACCGTCGTCCCGGTCCACTGGGACAACTTCGAGAGGCCGCTGAGCCTGCCGCCGCAGCGTGATCCGGTCATGGACCTGGACGGCTTCACCGACCTGATCCGTACGCTCTCCCCCACATCGAGGATCGTCGTGCCCGACTACGAGACCCTCTACGGCGCCGACATGCGGCCGGCGGTCACCGCCTGACCTTGCGCGTCGCGCGCAGCCACTCCTTGTTCATCGCGGCGATGGACGGCAGCGGGATCCCCTTCGGGCAGGCGGTGGCGCACTCCCCGGTGAGGGTGCACCCTCCGAAGCCCTCGTCGTCCATGGCCGCGACCATGTCGAGCACCCGGGTCTCGCGCTCCGGAGCGCCCTGGGGCAGCACATTGAGATGGTTGACCTTGGCCGAGGTGAAGAGCATCGCGGAGCCGTTGGGGCAGGCCGCCACACACGCCCCGCAGCCGATGCACTCCGCGTGCTCGAAGGCGGAGTCGGCGTCCGGCTTGGGCACGGGAGTGGCGTGCGCGTCGGGGGCCGAGCCGGTGGGAGCGCTGATGTAGCCGCCGGCCTGGATGATCCGGTCGAAGGCGGAGCGGTCGACGACCAGGTCCTTCACCACCGGGAAGGCCGATGCCCGCCACGGCTCGACGTCGATGGTGTCGCCGTCGCGGAAGGAGCGCATGTGGAGCTGGCAGGTGGTGGTGCGTTCCGGGCCGTGGGCGTCGCCGTTGATGACGAGCGAACAGGCGCCGCAGATGCCCTCGCGGCAGTCGTGGTCGAACGCGACGGGCTCCTCCCCACGAAGGATCAGGTCCTCGTTGAGGGTGTCGAGCATCTCCAGGAACGACATGTCGGACGAGATGCCGTCCACCTCGTAGGTCGCCATGTCGCCGGGGGTCTCGGCGTTCTTCTGCCGCCAGATGCGCAGGTTGAGCTTCATGCGTAGCTCCGCTGGGTGGGGTGGACGTACTCGAAGACCAGGTCTTCCTTGTGCAGGACGGGAGGGGCGCCGGTCCCTGTGAACTCCCAGGCGGCCGCGTAGGCGAACTCGTCGTCCTTGCGGGCGGCTTCGCCGTCCGGGGTCCGGGACTCCTCCCGGAAGTGGCCGCCGCACGATTCGGTGCGGTGCAGCGCGTCGAGGCACATCAGCTCGGCGAGCTCCAGGTAGTCGACGACGCGGTTGGCCTTCTCCAGCGACTGGTTGAACTCCTCGCCCGTACCCGGCACCTTGATGCGCCGCCAGAACTCCTCACGGATCTGCGGGATCCGGTCGAGTGCCTTGCGGAGCCCTTCGTCGGTGCGGGCCATCCCGCAGAACTCCCACATGAGTTCGCCGATCTCGCGGTGGTAGGAGTCGGGCGTGCGGTCGCCGCCGACGGCCAGCAGCAGGTTGAGCCGGTCCTCCACCTCGGCGACGGCCTCGGCGACGGCGGGGTGGCCGGCGCCGACGGCGTCGAAGGTGCCCCGGGCGAGATAGTCGTTGATGGTGGACGGCAGGACGAAGTAGCCGTCGGCGAGGCCCTGCATCAGGGCGGAGGCGCCGAGGCGGTTGGCGCCGTGGTCGGAGAAGTTGGCCTCACCGATGGCGAAGAGGCCGGGGATCGTGGTCTGCAGGTCGTAGTCGACCCACAGGCCGCCCATCGTGTAGTGCACGGCGGGGTAGATCCGCATGGGGACCTCGTACGGGTTCTCCGCGGTGATCCGCTCGTACATCTCGAAGAGGTTGCCGTACTTCTCCTCGATCTTCTCTCGGCCCATCCGCCTGATCGCGTCGGCGAAGTCCAGGTAGACGCCCTGCCCGCCGGGGCCGACGCCGCGTCCTTCGTCGCAGACGTTCTTCGCCGCCCGGGAGGCGATGTCGCGGGGGACGAGGTTGCCGAAGGACGGGTAGATCCGCTCCAGGTAGTAGTCGCGTTCGTCCTCGGGGATCTCGTTCGGCGGCCGTGCGTCGCCACGGGCCTTGGGCACCCAGATGCGACCGTCGTTGCGCAGCGACTCGCTCATCAGCGTCAGTTTGGACTGGTGGTCGCCGGTGCGCGGGATGCAGGTGGGGTGGATCTGGGTGAAGCAGGGGTTGGCGAACCAGGCGCCGCGCCGGTGGGCCCGCCAGACGGCGGTGGCGTTGGAGTTCATGGCGTTCGTCGACAGGTAGAACACGTTGCCGTAGCCGCCTGTCGCGAGAACCACCGCGTCGGCGAAGTACGTGGAGATCCGGCCCGTGATCAGATCGCGGGCGACGATGCCGCGGGCTCGTCCGTCGACGACGATCAGATCCAGCATCTCCGTGCGGGGGTGCATGGTGACGGTGCCCGCCGCGATCTGGCGGGAGAGTGCCTGGTAGGCGCCGAGGAGGAGCTGCTGGCCGGTCTGTCCGCGGGCGTAGAAGGTGCGGGAGACCTGGACGCCGCCGAAGGAGCGGGTGTCGAGCAGGCCGCCGTACTCGCGGGCGAACGGGACGCCCTGGGCCACGCACTGGTCGATGATCTCGACGGAGATCTCGGCGAGGCGGTGCACATTGGACTCGCGGGCCCTGAAGTCGCCGCCCTTGACGGTGTCGTAGAAGAGGCGGTGCACGGAGTCGCCGTCGTTGCGGTAGTTCTTGGCGGCGTTGATGCCGCCCTGCGCGGCGATCGAGTGGGCCCGTCGCGGAGAGTCCTGGTAGCAGAACTGCTCGACGTGGTAGCCCTGTTCGGCGAGCGTGGCACCCGCCGCGCCGCCGGCGAGGCCCGTACCGACGACGATGACGGTGTGCTTGCGGCGGTTGGCGGGGTTGACCAGCTTCGCCTCGAAGCGGCGCCGGTCCCAGCGCTGCTCGACGGGGCCTGCCGGTGCCTTCGTGTCGGCGAGGGGCGCGCCGATCGTGTGGTCGAGGTAGTCCATGTCAGCTCACGACTCCGGTCATGACGGCGACGGGTACGGAGAGGAAGCCGGCCGTGAGCAGCAGGGCCAGCCCGTCGGCGGCGGTCTTGAGGACGCGGTCGCGGGTGGCGTTGCCCATGCCGAGGGTCTGCGCGGCGCTCCAGAAGCCGTGCCGGATGTGCAGTCCGACGGCGAGCATCGCGACGATGTAGACGACGTTCCCGTACCAGGTGGAGAACGTGGCGACGACGTTCTCGTACGGGTGGCCGGGCCGGGCGTTCTCGTTGACGGTGAGCGTCGTCAGGTCCAGCAGGTGCCAGACGATGAACAGCGCCAGGATGATCCCGCCCCAGCGCATGGTGCGCGTCGCGTAGCTCGAACGCCGCTTGCGGTGCACGTACTTGTCCGGGCGTGCCGCGATGTCGCGGCGGCTGAGCTGGTAGGCGGCGACGCCGTGCCCGACGACGGCGAGGAGCAGCACCACCCGCACGAGCCACAGGCCCCATGAGTAGTGCAGCACGGGCTCGCCCATGGTCCGTAGCCAGTGCCCGTACGCGTTGAACTCGTCCGCCCCGAAAAAGATCTTGAGGTTGCCCATCATGTGGGCGACGAGGTATCCGAGCATGATCAGGCCGCTGACGGCCATGACCGCCTTCTTGCCGACGGTGGACCGCCAGAACAGCCGTATGACGGACGGTTGCCGGTCCGTCCTCGACGGCTTCTCTTCCGTCCTCGTTCCCAGTGCCATGCCGTCGACGCTAGGGCCGGAGAGGTCCAGAGGTCCAAGACATGATCCGGCTCATGTCCATAGTCATCGACTATCGTGGTCCCATGCAGCTGCAGCAGCTCCTCTACTTCGTCGCCGTCGCGGAGACCCGCCATTTCACCCGCGCCGCCGAGCGCGTCCATGTCTCGCAGCCGTCGCTCTCCCAGCAGATCAGAGCACTGGAGAAGGAGCTGGGCGCGGACCTGTTCGGCCGGGCCCGGGGCAACATCGCCCTCACGGACGCCGGCGAGACCCTGCTCCCCCTCGCGCGGCGCATCCTCGCCGACGCCGACACGGCCCGCCGCGAGGTCCAGGAACTGGCCCAGCTGCGCCGGGGCCGGGTGCGGCTGGGCGCCACGCCGAGCCTGTGCACCGGCCTGCTGCCCGAGGTGCTGCGCACCTTCCACGATCTGCACCCGGGCATCGAGCTGCTGATCGAGGAGTCCGGCTCCCACGACCTGGTGCGGGAGCTTGCCCGCGGCTCGCTCGACCTCGCCCTCGTCGTGCTGCCCCTGCCGTCGCCGTCCCCCGCGCTGACCACCGTCGAGCTGCTCAAGGAGGACCTGGTCGTGGTGTCGTCGCCGCAGGCCCGGGAACCCCGCCGGCGTGTACGGATCGCCGACCTCGCGGGCGAGCCGCTGGTGATGTTCCGGCACGGCTACGACCTGCGGGAGCTGACCGTCGCCGCCTGCCGCGCGGCGGGCTTCGAGCCGACGTTCACGGTGGAGGGCGGCGAGATGGACGCGGTGCTGGGTTTCGTACGGGCCGGGCTCGGCGTCGCCGTCGTGCCCCGCACGGTCGCCGAGCGGGCCGGCGGCGACCTCCGGGTCACCCCGCTCGCCGGTCCGGGCCTGCGCCGGACCGTCGCACTGGCCCACCGCAGTGATGTGGCGCCGCCCCGGGCGGCCCGCGAGCTGCAGCGCGTGCTGCTGGACTCGATGGCCGCCGCGGGACGTCAGACGGCGTCGGCCATCACCAGCGTGTGAATCCGGTCGGGTGCGCCCGGCCGCGCGTAGTACCACCCCTGCGCGGTGTCGCAGCCGAGTTCCCTCAGCTGCTCGGCCTGGGCGCCGGTCTCCACCCCTTCCACCGTGACGGCCAGCTCCAGGCTGTGCGCGAGGGACACGATGCCCTCGACGATCTTCAGGTCGACGGGGTCGGCGGGATGACGCTGCATGCCCTGGGTGAAGGAACGATCCAGCTTCAGCACGCTCACCGGCAGCCGGCGCAGGTTGGCCAGGTTGGAGTATCCGGTTCCGAAGTCGTCGAGCGCGATGTCCACGCCCATCTCCGCCAGTTGCCGCAGCGGCTTGAGCCGGTCCTCGTCGGCGCCGATCAGCGCCGACTCGGTGACCTCCAGACAGAGCGCTCCCGGTTCCAGACCCGAGCGCTCGAGCACGTCGACGGTGTCCGCCACCAGCCCGGGATGCTGGAGCTGGGCGGGCGAGAGGTTGACGTTGATCCGCAGCGGGCCGCCGTCGGTGTGCCGCCTGCTCCAGAACCTGGCCTGGCGTACGGCCTCCTGGAGCACCCAGCGGCCGAGCGGCACGATCAGTCCCGTGCGTTCCGCGAGCGGTATGAACCGGTCGGGGCCGAGCACCCCGTGCTGCGGATGGCACCAGCGCACGAGCGCCTCCGCGCCGTGCACGGTGCCGTCCCCGAGGTGCACCAGCGGCTGGTACTCGATGAAGAACTCACCGCGTTCCAGGGCGGCGGGCAGCGCGTTGGTCAGCCCGTGCCGGGTGATCGCGCGGGCGTCCGCCTCCGGGTCCGCGATCTCGAAGCGGTTGCCGCCCGCGGACTTGGCGCGGTACATGGTGATGTCGGCGCTGCGCAGCACCTCCGCGCTGGTGCGCTCCCCGGCCGGGCCCTCCACGATGCCGATGCTGCCGCGGACGGTGAACTCCCGTCCGTCGACACGGATCGGGGTGGCGAGGGCGCCCAGGATGCGGGTGGCCAGCTCGTCCACGGCGTTCTGCGTGTCTGGGCCGGTCGTCAGTGCGACGAACTCGTCGCCACCGAGCCGCGCGACCATCTCGCCCGGTGCGGTGGCGCAGCTCTGCAGCCGGTCGGCGACCTCCACCAGCAGCCGGTCGCCGGTGGCGTGGCCGAGGCTGTCGTTGATGGTCTTGAAGCCGTCGAGGTCGAGGTAGCACAGCCCGAAGCGAGTGCCGGCCGCCGCACCGACGGCCTTCTCGAGACGCTCGAAGAACAGCGTCCGGTTGGGCAGACCGGTCAGCGCGTCGTGCGTGGCCTCGTACCGCAGACGCAGATTGAGCAGCCGACGCTCCGTGGTGTCCTCGAACAGCGCCAGCTGGTACTGCGGCTCCCCGTCGGCGTCGCGCAGCAGGGAGACGGTCAGATTGGTCCACAGGACGGTGCCGTCGTTGCGGTAGAACGGCTTCTCGACCCGGTAGTGCTCGCGTTCCCCGGTCACCAGCTCGTGGTACAGCTTCCAGACCTGGGGCCGGTCCTCCGGGTGCGCCCAGTCGGTGACCTTGCGCCCGCGGACGTGGTTCTCCAGACCGCCGAACATCTGGGTCAGCGTGTCGTTGACCTCGAGCACGTTGCCCTCGAGATCGGCGATCCCGATGCCGATCGCGGCGCCCTCGAAGACCGCGCGGAAGCGTGCCTCCGTGGCGTGCATGGCCTGCAGCGCCTCACTGCGCGCCAGCAGCGACGAGCGGGCGATGGACTCCTGCTCGGCCAGCGTCCGTTCCCGCAGCGCCTGCGCGAAGCCGGCGGCGAGGGCGTGCTGGAGGCGGGCGCAGCGGGCCCGGTTCTCCTCCGCGGTCTGCTCGGAATCGCCGCAGTAGAGCACCAGGTAGGCGTCGACCACGCCCAGGGTGCGGCTGAGGGCGTCAGGGTCGGTGCAGTGTGCGCCGACCAGCGCGGCCCCCACCTGCTGCGCGGGCTGTGCGGTGAAGGGGCGGGCATGGAGCGCGCTGTTCAACTCCCGCGCGAGCGGCAGCAGATGCTGCTCGAACTCGGGCCGGGTGAGCGACGTTGCCGTGGCGGGGAAGATGGCACGGCTCCAGATGGTCGCGAACCGCCTGAGCCGGTCCTCCAGCACGTCCGTGTCCCCCTCGGACCCGGACGCCCGTGACGTTTGCCTCACGCTTTGCGCCCCACCCCGGCGAAGCCGGAGAAGGCGTACGGATCCTCTTGGTCGACGGGCCCGTCGGGCCGCCATTCCGGCATGGACACCAGGCCCGGTTCGACCATCGTGTACCCGTCGAAGAACCGGCCGACCTCCTCGCGCGAGCGCATCACGAGCGGGTTGCGGATGTCCCGGTACACACCGACCGTTCCGCCGGCCTGCTCGGCCGGGAGGGGGATGCCGTCGAAGGAGGCGTGGGTGATCACCAGCAGGCTGCCGGGCGCCAGCGCGTCCCGCAGCTCGGCCACGGCCTCCCACGGCTCGTCCTCGTCCGTGAGGAAGTGCAGTACGGCGACGAGGAGCACCGCCACCGGCCGGTCCAGGTCCAGCAGTTGCGCCTCGGGGCTGTCCAGGATCTCCCGCGGCTTGCGCAGGTCGGCGGCGACGACGTCCGACTGTGTGTCGCCGTCGAGGACCGCCCGGCTGTGCGCGACCGCCACCGGGTCGTGGTCCACGTAGAGCACCCGCGCCTCGGGGCTGGCCTTGCGGGCGACTTCATGGACATTCCCGAAGGTCGGAATGCCGGAGCCGATGTCGAGGAACTGCGTGATGCCCTCGCCCACCGCGTAATTGACGGCGCGGCGCATGAAGGCACGGTTCGCCTGCATGATCTTGGGGAGTCCCGGCATGAACTCCATCGCCCTGCGCGCGGCCGCCCTGTCGACCTCGAAATTGTGGGAGCCGCCCAGGTAGAAGTCATAAATGCGGGACACGCTCGGCACCGATATGTCGATGCCCTGCGGGGCCCAGGCGGGACGCTCCATCGATGTCTCCAACAAGTCGCCACGGGGGAGTTCGGCCATGTCCATGGCCAGTGTTCGAGCCGAGGCTACTGATCGCCCGCCAAGAGGGCGAGCCCAAACGGAAATTAGCGGTCCGTTCTTGGTCACACCTGTTCGTCATGCGCCACCGGAACGCGACGTGGTCACATGCGTCCGGCAAACGCCCCCGCACATGCGTCGGACCCGCCGTCACGCGGAGGGGCGTGAGACGGGCCGACGCTGGCCGGAGGCGCGGCGTGGGGACTACTTGGGCGCTCCGACCGGCTTGCCCTCGGGCGAGACGGCGTACCAGGTGCCTCCGACGCCCTGGCCGTTGGTGTCACCCGGCTTGGAGTCCCCCTTGAAGGTGTAGATCGGCCAGCAGTCGATGGTCTGCTGCTCGATCCCGTCGGGCCGGTCGAATGTCACGAAGCCCTTCTTCAGGATTCCGACGGTGTCGTTCTTCTCGACGGGCTCCACGACCGGCCACTTCTCCAGGCAGTCGCCGGTGCAGGCGGTCTTCATCGGCCAGGCCGAGTCCTTCATGAAGCGGTAGACGGTCATTCCGTTCTTGTCGACCACGATCTCACCGAGCTTGGGGTCCTTGCGGACGGAAAGCCCCGCGAGGTCGGCGGGTTCCGAGGCCTCGTCGCCGCCCGCTTCGCCGCCGGCACCCGGTGCGGCCTTCTTGCCGTCGGGGGCGGAGGCGTACCAAGTGCCGCCCACACCCTGGCCCTTGACGTCGCCTGCCTTGGTGTCCTTGGCGTAGCGGTACATCGGCCAGCCACCGATGGTGAGCTGCTTCGTGCCGTCCGCCCTGGTGACCTCGCCGATCAGGGAGGGGTCGACGCCGGGGGCCGCGGAGGCGCCGCCGGCGGCGACGACCGGCCAGGTCTTCGCGCAGTCGCCTTCGCAATTCGACTTCGGCGGTTCCGCGGTGTCCTTGTCGAACCGGTAGAGGGTGAGCCCCGCGCTGTCGGCGAGGACCTTGCCGAGTTCCTTGCTCTCCCAGACCGCGAGCTGCCCGGCCGGCTTGGCGGCCGCCGCCTCGCCGCCGGCGTCGGAGCCGTACCCGGCGTCGGATCCGTAACCGTTCCCGGGCTGCGCGGGGTTGGCCGCGCCGACCGCCTGACCGTTGGGGGTCTCGGTGCCCGTCTCCTGACCGCACGCCGTCGTCAGCGCGAGTACGGCCGTCGCAGTCACCGCGAGCGAGGCGTTCCGCCAGGTGTTCATGTCCACTCCCGTGTTCATCCATCCGGTTCCGGCGCCGGAGCGCCGTTCATGGCCCTAGGTACGGACGGGAGGGCGGCGTCTGTTCAACGTCTTCGAAAAAATCTTGTGAGTCGCAACCGCGAATGGTTGAAATCCCGCTGCCAACAGGTGAATTCACCCCATGTGGAACCGCCATGGAATTGGCCGGATTTCAACTGCCCCCTGGGGCACATCAGTCACTCCGTGTACCGGAAGCGCTCCAGAGCGCCGATCACGCGGTCCCGCATCGTGGCACTTCCCTTGTGGCCGGAGTCGTCCACGACCACCAGTTCGGCGTCGCTCCAGACGCGGCTGAGTTCCCAGGGCGTCTCGAGCGGCGTGCTGAGATCCAGACGGCCGTGGAAGAGCGCACCGGGAATTCCTTTCAGTCGGCCGGCCTCACGCAGCAGCACTCCTTCCTCGAGCCAGGCGCCGTGCGCGAAGTAATGGGCGGCGATCCGCACCAGCGCGATCCGCTCGTCCGAGGGCCGGCCACCGTACGGGTCGGGTCCGCCGTTCGGCTCGAGGGAGAGCACGGCGTCCTCCCATCTGCACCAGTCGACGGCCGCCTTCTCCCGCACCGCCCGGTCCTCGCTCTCCATGAGCCTGGCGTACGCGGCCACGAGGTCACCGGCGCGGTCGGCCTCCGGCACGCCGAGCCGGAACTGGTGCCACTGCTCCGGGAAGAACCGGCCGACGCCCCGGTAGAGCCAGTCGATCTCTCGGCGGCGGGTGGTCGTGACGCCGTTGACGACGATCCCGGACACCCGCTCCGGATGCCGCTCCGCGTAGGCGAGGAGCAGCGTGGATCCCCATGACCCGCCGTACAGCAGCCACCGCTCGATGCCGAGGTGCTCACGCAACTGCTCCATGTCGGCGAGCAGATGACCGGTGGTGTTGTGCCGCATGTCGGCGGCCGGGTCCGCCGCGTGCGGGGTACTGCGCCCGCAGCCGCGCTGGTCGAAGAGCACGACCCGGTACGCGTCCGGGTCGAAGTACCGGCGCATCCGGGGGTTGCAGCCGGAGCCCGGCCCGCCGTGTACGACGAGCGCGGGCTTTCCCCGCGGATTGCCGCACACCTCCCAGTGGACGAGGTTCCCGTCCCCCACGTCGAGCATCCCCTGCTCGTACGGCTCGATCGGCGGATACAGCTCTGCCATGGCCCGACATCCTCCCCGTCACCTGAATTACAACAGCGCTGTTACATTAACCCCATGGCCTCGCCCGACCAAGACACCGCCGCCGCCCCCTCCCCCGGCCCCGAGCTCCTCGGCACCCGCCTGCGCCTCCTTCTGAACCATCTCGACTCCGACGTCGCGGCAGTCTACGAGGACTTGGGCCTGGCGGGCCTGCGCCCCCGGTACGCCCCCGTCCTGCGCATCCTGTCCGCCCAAGGCCCGAGCTCGATCCAGGACCTGGCCCGGGCGACCGGTGTGACGCACTCGGCGGCGAGCCAGACGGTCGCCCAACTCGTCAAAGAGGGCCTCGCCACGATCGGCCCCGGCAGCGACGGGCGCCGGCGCATCGCGACGCTCACCGCCGAGGCCGAGTCCCTGATGCCCGCACTGGACGCCGAGTGGCAGGCCACCGCAGCGGCCGCCGCCGCTTTCGAGGCGGAGCTGCCGTACCCGTTGAGCCGGCTGATCGGCGAGGCGCTCGAAGCGCTGCGCCGGCGGCCCATGCGTGAACGCATCGCGGACGCGGCACCCGGTCTCCCGCGGAACCCCGAGCGCGCCGGCGGTGGCTGAGCCCCTGCACATCCCCGGAGAACCGCATCCGCTGGAGACGGAAATGACCCGTTTGCCCTACAGCGATCGCGGGGGACCAACACCGCTCTTAGCGTTTCGGTGATCGAGGTGCATTTCCCGACCCACGCGGAAATCGTTCCGCGACTGCTCCTCGGGACCGGAGGACCACCATGCGCGCGATACGTGCCGCATCCGCCGCTCTGCTCGGAGCGGCCGCACTCGCCCTGACGGCCCCCACAGCCGCGGCCGTCAACAACACGCCGTACGACTTCAATGTCACGCCCTCGACCGTCGCGGCGGGCGGTCGTGTCACCCTGACCGCGGGTGGCTGCCCCAGCACCACCACCGTCACCTCCGGTGTCTTCGACACCGTCACCATCCCCCGCAACGGCGCAGCGACGGCCACCGTCGACTGGGACGCCAGGCCGGGCGCCGTGTATTCGGTGCAGTTCAACTGCATCGGCCGGATCGGCACCCTCGACCTCACCATCGCCGGCGGGTCCTCGAGCCCCACTGCCAGCTCCACCAGGACCGCCACCACCGCACCGCCCCAGGGTGTGCGCGGCGGCGTGGGCGGCAGCTTCGACGGCATGAACACCGCGGAGATCGCGGCGGGCGGCGCTCTCGTGGCGGCGGCCGCGACGGCGACCGTGCTCGTCGTGCGCAGGCGGTCGACGAACCGCCAGCACTGATGGCGACACCGGCACGGCCCCGTACGTCCCGGGCTACCGTGCCCGCCCGACCGCAACAGGCGCCGACCGCCCGTCGCCCCGAGTCCTT